>NZ_QKSJ01000003.1:0-352889 GCF_003234135.1 Curtobacterium sp. MCPF17_018
CGCCCGCCCGGCCGCCCCGCCGACCCGGCTACGCGAGCTCGATGAGCTCCGCGTAGTCCTTGTTCCAATGGTCCTCGGTGCCGTCCGGCAGCAGCAGCACGCGCTCGGGGTTGAGCGCCTCGACCGCGCCGGCGTCGTGGGACACCAGGACGACCGCGCCCTCGAAGCCGGCGAGGGCGTTGAGGATCTCCTCGCGCGAAGCCGGGTCCAGGTTGTTCGTCGGCTCGTCGAGCAGCAGGACGTTCGCGCCGGAGACCACGATCATCGCGAGCGACAGACGCGTCTTCTCACCACCGGACAGGACTCCGGCCTTCTTGTAGCCGTCGTCGCCGGTGAACAGGAACGACCCGAGCACCCGACGGGCCTCGGTCTCGTTGAGGTCGGTCGACGCCGACACCATGTTCTCGATCACCGTGCGGTTGATGTCGATGTTCTCGTGTTCCTGCGCGTAGTAGCCGATGCGCAGACCGTGGCCGGGCTGGATCTCGCCCGTGTCGGGCTGGTCGGCTCCCGCCAGGATGCGCAGCAGCGTCGTCTTGCCCGCACCGTTGAAGCCGAGGATGACCACGCGCGAACCACGGTCGATCGCCAGGTCGACACCCGCGAAGATCTCGAGCGACCCGTAGGACTTCGACAGCCCCTCGGCCATCAACGGGGTGCGGCCGCACGGGGCCGGGGTGGGGAAGCGGATCTTCGCGACCCGGTCGGCGACGCGCTCGTCCTCGAGGCCGGCGAGCAACTTGTCGGCACGCGCGACCATCTGGTGGGCGGCTGCTGCCTTCGAGGCCTTGGCGCCGAAGCGGGCGGCCTGGTCCTTGAGCGTGGCGGCCTTCTTCTCGGCGCCCGCGCGCTCCTTGCGGCGGCGCTCCTCGTCGGCGACGCGCTGCCGCTGGTACAGCTTCCAACCCATGTTGTAGATGTCGATGGTCTGCCGGTTGGCGTCGAGGTAGAAGACGCGGTTCACGACCTCGTCGACGAGCTCGACGTCGTGGGAGATGATGATGACGCCACCGGGGTAGGTCTTCAGGTGCTCGCGGAGCCACACGACCGAGTCGGCGTCGAGGTGGTTGGTCGGCTCGTCGAGGATCATCGTCTCGGCGTCCGAGAACAGGATCCGGGCGAGCTCGATGCGCCGGCGCTGACCACCGGAGAGCGTCTTGAGCTGCTGGTCGAGGATGCGGTCCGGCAGCTTGAGGTTCGACGCGATCGAGGCAGCCTCGGCCTCGGCCGCGTAGCCACCGAGCGCGTTGAACTGGTCGTCGAGGCGGCTGTAGCGGCGCATCGCCTTCTCGGCCACCGCCGCGTCGTCACTCGCCATGTCGAGGGTCGCGAGCCGGATGCCCTCCACGAGCTCACCGAGCCCACGGGCATCGAGGATGCGCTTCCGCGCGGTCTCCTCCGGGTCGCCCGAGCGGGGGTCCTGCGGCAGGTAGCCGATCTCGCCACCGCGCTCGATCTTGCCGCCGGTGGGCTGCGTCTCGCCCGCGAGGGCCTTGGTCATCGTCGTCTTCCCCGCGCCGTTGCGGCCGACGAGTCCGATCTTGTCGCCCTTCTCGACACGGAAGGACACGTCCTCCATGAGGAGACGAGCTCCGACGCGGATCTCGAGTTCGTGCACGGCAAGCACAGTGGACGTCCAATCAGTTGGTGGGTTTGCACAACGGTGTGTGCGTGAGGTGCACCGCTACGCTGACGGGACCGATGGTTCCGAACGGAACCAGCAGTCCATTCTAGGAGAATCCATGACGAACGCCACCGGGTTCGCTCCCCGCGCAGTCCTCGCCGACCGTCTGCGCACGCACGGTCTGGCCACCGACGCCGCCCTCGTCGCCGGCGGAGCCCTGTTCACCGCCGCGATGGCGCAGCTCCAGGTCCCGATGTGGCCGGTCCCGATCACCGGGCAGACACTCGCCGTCGTGCTCGTCGGCGCGACGCTCGGCGCACGTCGCGGCATGCTCTCGCTGCTCGTCTACGCCGTCGCCGGACTCGCGGGTGCGCCGTTCTTCGCCGACATGCAGGGCGGCCTGCAGGCCCTCGCCCTGCCGAGCTTCGGGTACGTCATCGGCTTCATCCCGGCCGCCGGGCTCGTCGGGTGGCTCGCGCGCCGCAACTGGGACCGCCACGTCGGGCGTGCCGCGGTGGCGATGCTGCTCGCGAGTGCCATCCCGTTCGTGACCGGCCTGCCGTACCTGGCCGTGGCGCTCGGGCAGCTCGGCGCCCCGAACGACGTCAAGTCGGTGCTCGCCGCCGGCCTGTACCCGTTCGTCGTCGGTGGCATCGCCAAGGCCCTCATCGCCGCCGGCATCCTGCCGCTCGCGTGGAAGGCCGTCGGCCGCCGCTGACGCCTGGCACGAGAACGGCCCCGCACCGATCGGTGCGGGGCCGTTCTGCGTCCGGTGCGGTGACGGACTGTCGGTCGGTCACGACTCCCCGCCAACTGGACGCCGAGTGGTCGGTCGGTCACGACTCCCCGCCAACTGGACGCCGAGTGGTCGCGTTCTGTCGCCTGGCGCGCGGTCAGCCGACAGAACGCGACCACCCGGCGAACGTGAGCGGGTGGTCTCGACCGCTCGGCGGCGCGCCCCGCGCGTGGCGCGCGCACAGACGGACGGGAGGCGCGGTGCCAGCTGGCACCGCGCCTCCCGTCCGTGGTGGGTCGCGACTAGATCGCGAACCCGAGGGCGCGCATCATCTCGCGTCCGTCGTCGGTGATCCGTTCCGGACCCCACGGCGGCATCCAGACCCAGTTGATCCGGAAGGCGTCCACGATGCCGTCGAGGGCGTTCGCGGTGTCACCCTCGATGACGTCGGTCAGGGGGCAGCCGGCGCTGGTGAGCGTCATGCTGATGACGAGCGCGTTGGCGTCGTCGTCCCAGGCGAGGTCGTAGATCAGGCCGAGGTCGACGATGTTCACGCCGAGCTCCGGGTCCTGGACCTCCTTCAGGCCCTCGACGACCTCGTCGAACTTGTCGGGAGCGAGTGCGGCGATCATCAGGCCTGCGCCTCGGCGGCAGCGGCCTGCACGTAGCGGTCGTAGCCCTCGTTCTCGAGGCGGTCGGCGAGCTCGGGGCCGCCCTGCTCCGCGACCTTGCCGGCGACGAACACGTGCACGAAGTCCGGCTTGATGTAGCGGAGGATGCGCGTGTAGTGCGTGATGAGCAGCACACCGAGGCCGGTCGCGGCCTTGGCGCGGTTGACGCCCTCGGAGACGATCTTCAGCGCGTCGACGTCGAGGCCGGAGTCGGTCTCGTCGAGGACGGCGAACTTCGGCTTGAGGAGCTCGAGCTGCATGATCTCGTGGCGCTTCTTCTCGCCGCCGGAGAAGCCCTCGTTGACGTTGCGCTCGGCGAACGACGAGTCCATCTTCAGGTCGGCCATCGACTGGCGGAGTTCCTTGATCCAGCCACGCAGCGCCGGAGCCTCACCGTCGATCGCCGTCTTGGCGGTGCGGAGGAAGTTCGACACCGTGACGCCGGGGATCTCGACCGGGTACTGCATCGCCAGGAACATGCCGGCACGGGCGCGCTCGTCGACGCTCATCGCGAGGACGTCCTGACCGTCGAGGGTGATCGTGCCACCGACGACGTTGTACCGGGGGTGCCCGGCGATCGTGTACGCCAGCGTGGACTTGCCGGAGCCGTTCGGCCCCATGATCGCGTGGATCTCGCCCTCGTTGATGGTGAGGTCGACACCCTTCAGGATCTCCTTGGTGCCCTGATCGGTGTCGATCGAGACCTTGAGGTCACGGATTTCCAGAGTGGACATTGCGTTCCTTCGGTTGCAGCTGTGGTGCGGCGTCAGCCGCGGGAAGTGGTGGGGGTGCTCAGTCGACCGGGACGACGTCCTGCACGTCGACGTAGACGTCGCCGTCGCGGACCTCGACCCGGAAGACCGGGACGGGCTCGTAGGCCGGGAAGTTCTGCGGCTTGCCGGTGGTCAGCGAGAAGCGGGACCCGTGGGCCCAGCACTCCAGCGAGTCTCCCTCGACGAAGCCCTCGGCCAGCGAGATGTCGCCGTGCGTGCAGGTGTCGCCGATGGCGTGGACCGTGCCGGACGAGTCCTTCACGATCGCGACCGCCGTGCCGCCGACGACCACGCGCATCGGGCTGTCCACCGCGATGTCGGCTTCGGCGCAGACCTTCTCGGCCATCAGGCGCTGGCCTCCGTGGCGCCGGCCTCGGCCGGTGCGGCGATGGCTTCGGCCGGTGCGGCGATGACCGAACGGCCCTCGGCCAGCTCCTGCTCGACCGCGGCGATGAGGCGTTCCTCGAGCTCGGGCGCACCGATCTTCTGGATGACCTCGACCAGGAAGCCGAGCACGACGAGGCGCCGGGCCTCTTCTTCCGGGACGCCGCGGGACTGCAGGTAGAACAGCTGCTCGTCGTCGAAGCGACCGGTCGCACTCGCGTGCCCGGCGCCCTCGATGTTGCCCGTCTCGATCTCGAGGTTCGGGATGCTGTCGGCACGGGTGCCGTCGGTCAGCACGAGGTTGCGGTTCTGCTCGTACGAGTCGGTGCCGTCGCCGGCGCGGCCGATCAGGACGTCACCGATCCAGACGGTGTGCGCGCCCTGGCCCTGCAGCGCCCCCTTGTAGTTGACCCGACCGCGCGTGTTGGGCGCGTCGTGGTTCACGTAGACCTGCTGCTCGATGTACTGGCCGGCGTCGGCGAAGTACACGCCGTACATCTCCGTGTCGGCGCCCTGCGCACCGAGGTGCGTCGACGGGTTGACCCGGATGACGTCGCCGCCGAGCGAGACCACGACGTGCTTGAGGAACGCGTCGCGACCGACCTCGGCGAAGTGCGTCGCGACGTGCACGGCGTCGTCGTCCCAGTCCTGCAGGCTGACGACGGTCAGTCGCGCGTTCTGCTGCGCGACGATCTCGACGTTCTCGCTGAGCAGGGCGCTGCTGCGGTTGTCGAGCACGACGATGCCCTGCGCGTTCGGCTCGGCCGTGATGACCGTGTGTGCGGCGCGGGGCTGCGACCCGAAGTCGGAGCGGGTCACCGTGATGAACTCGTGTGCCTCGGTGGCCTTGATCGTGATCGCCAGCACGGCGTCACGCGCGGTCCAGGCGGCGGCCGAGGCGCGGTCCTCGGGCAGCCCGGCGGAACCGACCCGCGGGTCGTCGCTCCGACCCCACTCGACGTCGGCACCCTCGGACTGGCGGGCGAGGTACGGGTAGGCGGATCCGTCGAGTCCGCCGTCCAGCAGCGGCTGGAGCTTGGCGAGCGGCGCGAACTTCCAGTTGACCTCTCGGCCGGTGACCTTCGGGAACGCCTCGACGTCGCCGGACTGGAACCGCTCGGAGCGGGTCTGGACCGGCACCTTCTTGTCGGGGGCGTCCCAGCCGCCGTCGGAGTGGGCTCCGGCGCCGTGCTGGGTGCCGCCCTGCGCTGCGGCAGCGGGCTCGATCGGCTGGTCGATGTGGGGAGGGGTGGTGCTGGACATCTAGCCGACGGATCCTTCCATGCTCATCTCGATGAGCTTGTTGAGTTCGAGTGCGTACTCCATCGGGAGCTCGCGGGCGATCGGCTCGATGAAGCCACGGACGATCATCGCCATCGCCTCGTCCTCGGCCATGCCGCGGGACATGAGGTAGAAGAGCTGCTCCTCGCTGACACGCGAGACCGTGGCCTCGTGTCCCAGCTGCACGTCGTCGACACGGATGTCGATCGCCGGGTAGGTGTCGCTCCGGCTGATCGTGTCGACCAGCAGGGCGTCGCAGCGCACGGTGTTGGCGGCGTGGTGCGCGGCCGGGTCGACCCGGACCTCACCGCGGTAGCCCGCACGACCGCCACCACGGGCGATCGACTTCGAGACGATCGACGACGTCGTGTACGGCGCCATGTGGATCATCTTCGCGCCGGCGTCCTGGTGCTGACCGGGGCCCGCGAAGGCGACGGAGAGCGTCTCGCCCTTGGCGTGCTCGCCGGCGAGGTAGATCGACGGGTACTTCATCGTGACCTTGGACCCGATGTTGCCGTCGATCCACTCCATCGTCGCGCCCTCGTGTGCGATCGCACGCTTGGTGACGAGGTTGTAGACGTTGTTCGACCAGTTCTGGATCGTCGTGTACCGAACGCGGGCGTTCTTCTTCACGATGATCTCGACGACGGCCGAGTGCAGCGAGTCGGACTTGTAGATCGGGGCGGTGCAGCCCTCGATGTAGTGGACGTACGAGTCCTCGTCCGCGATGATCAGCGTCCGCTCGAACTGACCCATGTTCTCGGTGTTGATCCGGAAGTAGGCCTGCAGCGGGATCTCGACGTGGACGCCCTTGGGGACGTAGACGAACGAGCCACCGGACCAGACGGCCGTGTTCAGCGCGGCGAACTTGTTGTCGCCGGCCGGGATCACGGTGCCGAAGTACTCCTCGAACAGCTCGGGGTGCTCACGGAGCGCCGTGTCGGTGTCCATGAAGATGACGCCCTGCTGCTCCAGGTCCTCGCGGATCTGGTGGTAGACGACCTCGGACTCGTACTGCGCGGCGACGCCGGCGACGAGGCGCTGGCGCTCGGCCTCGGGGATGCCGAGCTTCTCGTAGGTCGCACGGATGTCCTCGGGGAGGTCTTCCCACGACTGCGCCTGCTTCTCCGTGGAACGCACGAAGTACTTGATGTTGTCGAAGTCGATGCCCGTCAGGTCGGCACCCCACGTCGGCATCGGCTTGCGGCCGAAGAGCGACAGCCCCTTGAGGCGGTTCTTCAGCATCCACTCGGGCTCGTTCTTGAGGTTCGAGATGTCGGTGACGACCTCTTCCGAGATCCCACGACGGGCGGAGGACCCTGCCGAGTCGGAGTCGGACCAGCCGAACTCGTATTGGCCGAGCCCTTCGAGCTCGGGACGGTCGATGAGCACGTCGGACATGGTCTCCTCGTTTCCTTCTCGCGGGACAGCGTTACAGGTGTGAACCCGTGGCGTCTGGACGCCATTCCACCGCGGACCGCTGACATGCGGACCCGGTGCTGCTCCCTCGCAACGACAATGGTTCCACGCAGTCCGTGGAGTGATCGGCGATCTCGGCCCATTCGGAGCCGGCGCCTGCCTAGACTTGACTGCTGCTGAACCCTCGAATCCTACAGGTTCACTGCACGGAACAACAGGAAGGCACCACCCTCGTGACACGCGTCGGATCCCCCGTCGAGCAGGATCTCCGGACCGGACGGTGGTGGTCGCTCCCCCGCGTGGTGGACCGTCGCGTCGTCGCACTGGCCTGGGCGTCCTTCGTGGTCGAGGTCGTGCTGATCGGCACCGGGGGCCTGGTGCGCCTCACCGCCTCGGGCCTCGGATGCCCCACCTGGCCCAAGTGCACGGCGGATTCGCTGGTCTCCACGCCGGAGATGGGCATCCATGGCATCATCGAGTTCGGCAACCGCCTGCTCACCTTCGTGCTCGTGATCGTGGCCGTCGCGATGTTCCTCGCGGTCGTCCGGATGCTCCGCACGCGCCCCGAACTGTTCTGGCTGGCGTTCGCTCAGGGCGTCGCGATCCCGGTGCAGGCCGTCATCGGCGGCATGAGCGTCTGGACGAACCTGAACCCCTTCGTGGTCGGGCTGCACTTCGTCGTCTCCGCCGCCCTCACCTCGGTGACCGCTGCGCTGGTCTACCGGACGACGCACGGCCCGCGGACCGCACAGCGCCTCGTCCCCGGCTGGTACACGGGTGTCGTCCGCGGCACCGTCGCCGCCGTCGTCGTGACCGTGCTCGTCGGCATCCTCACCACCGGCAGCGGCCCGCACGCCGGAGCCGACGCCGCGGTCGACGGTGGGCGTCTGCACCGCACCGGGTTCGACCCCGCGGTCATGGAGCACGTGCACGCCTGGCCCGCGTACGCCCTCTTCGCGCTGACCCTGGTGCTCGTCATCGGAGCCGTCCGCCTGGGTCGTCCGAGCAAGTGGCCCCTGCTGCTGCTCGTCGTCGAGTTCTTGCAGATCGCCGTCGGCCTCACGCAGGCGCGCACGGGTCTGCCCGTCGGGCTCGTCGGCACGCACATGGTGCTCGCCGGACTGCTCGTCGGTGCGGTGACCGCCGTGGTGCTGTCGACGCGGGCCTCGGCCGGTAGAGACGCCGTCCGGGAACCCATCGACGCCTGACGCCCGGGCGCGTCGCGCGCTCGGCACCCGTTCTCCGACACCCCACGAGTCGTTCGACTCGTGGGGTGTCGCGTTGACGGTGGGCATGGCCAATGGGCGCACCACGCGCGGTCCGCAGCTGCGCGCGTCCGCCCCGCGGCCGACGCCGGCAGCGCCGGCATGGAGGCCCGCGGCGGGCCCGCACCGTGCCTCCAGGCCGCCCGTGCCCAGCACAGAGCGCCGGCGTCGTCCGGAGACACCGCGGAGCGCGCGAGACGCCGCCGGATTCGGCGGCGTCTCGGCGGATGGGTGGGCGTCGTGCCGACACGACGGCGTCGTACGAACAGGACCGCATCGCGTCGACACGACGGCGTCAGCCGCACACGACGGCGTCAGCCGGACACGACGGCGTCCTGCGGACCGAGCGCGCGCGGGCGCCCGCTCGACCGCCTAGAAGGTGAAGACCTGCGGCAGCAGCGGGTCGATGCCCACGGCGATGAAGAGCAGCGTCAGGTACGTGATCGAGCTGTGGAAGACGCGCATCGGCTGCACGTGCTCGACGTGCTGGATCGCCCGCGAGTACAGGCGGTGCGACTCGAGGACGAACCAGACACCGCCGGCCAGCGCGACGACCGTGTAGAGCGGCCCCATGTGCCCGACCGGGATGAGCAGGAGCGAGCAGACGAGCGTCGCCCAGGCGTACAGCACGACCTGCAGGCCGACGACGGTTCGGCCGCGAACCACGGCGAGCATCGGCACGTCGGCCGCGTCGTAGTCGTCGCGGTACTTCATCGACAGCGGCCAGTAGTGCGGCGGCGTCCAGAGGAAGATCACCATGAACAGGATGACCGGGGTCCAGGTCAGCGACCCGGTGACGCCCGCCCAGCCGATGAGCACCGGCATGCAGCCGGCCGAGCCGCCCCAGACGATGTTCTGCGGGGTGCGGCGCTTGAGCCACAGCGTGTAGACGAACACGTAGATGAGGATCGCGATGACGCTCAGCGCCGCGGCGAGCCAGTTCACCAGGAACCCGAGCACCGCGGTCGACAGGATGCCGAGCACCCACGAGAACACGAGCGCTTCGCGGTCGGACAGCTCACCGGTGACGAGCGGGCGGGTGCTGGTCCGCTTCATCAGCCGGTCGATGTCGCGGTCGATGTAGCAGTTGAACGCCGACGCCGAACCGGCCGACATCGCTCCGCCGAGCATCGTCCAGAAGACGAGCCACAGGTCGGGGACGCCGCGTTCGGCGAGGAACATCGTCGGCGCCGTGGTGACGAGCAGCAGCTCCATCACGCGCGGCTTCGTCAACGAGACGTACGCACGGACCTTGCGGGACAGCGGCGATCGGGGTCGATCGGTGTCGGGCCGGGTCACGGTGGCAGTCGGCAAGAGAACCTCAGTCTGTTCGCATCAGCTCGCACACTCGGTGGACGACTGCGACGGCGTCCGGGCATGCGCTGACCCGGAATGTCCACGGGTCCCGACCAGTTTACGTGATCGAAGCGCCGCGACGGTGCCCCGCTCCGACATCCCGGCGTGATTCGGAGCGCTCGACACGCCCGGATCGACCGTCGTCGGCCACCCCGGTGTGAACATCGGGGGTCACCTGAACCCCTTCTGAGTACCGGGTCACTATGCTGGACACGCCCTCCCGCAGTGCGCGCCCCGATGACGTCGGCCGCGATGAGCCGGTCGGCCGCCGCTAGACGGCGACACGACTCGGCCCCGGGATGGCCACATGTCCGTGCGATGGCACGAGCCCTCGCACATGTCGCATCAAGAAGGGTCAACATCCAAGTGGCTGAATTCACCTGGGACGCCATCGACCGGAAGGCCGTCGACACGGCCCGCGTTCTCGCCGCCGACTCGGTCGAGGCCGCCGGCAACGGTCACCCCGGCACCGCGATGAGCCTCGCTCCGCTCGCCCACCTGCTCTTCCAGAAGGTGATGCGTCGCGACCCGAGCGACTCCACCTGGATCGGCCGCGACCGCTTCATCCTCTCCGCCGGTCACGCCTCGATCCTGCAGTACGTGCAGTTCTACCTGCACGGCTACGGGCTCGAGATCGAGGACCTGCAGCACCTGCGCAAGTGGGGCTCGAAGACCCCGGGTCACCCGGAGTACGGCCACACCGACGGCGTCGAGATCACCACGGGCCCGCTCGGCCAGGGCCTCGCGTCCTCGGTCGGCTTCGCCTACGCCCAGCGCTTCGAGCGCGGCCTGTTCGACCCGGAGACCCCGGCCGGCCAGTCGCCGTTCGACCACTACACCTACGTGATCGCCGGCGACGGCGACATGCAGGAAGGCGTGACGAACGAGTCCGGCTCGCTCGCCGGCCGTCAGCAGCTCGGCAACCTCATCGCGTTCTACGACTCGAACCAGATCTCGATCGAGGACAACACCGACATCGCGTTCTCCGAGAGCGTCGCCGACCGCTACGAGGCGCTCGGCTGGCACGTCCAGGTCGTCGACTGGAAGAAGACCGGCGAGTACTCCGAGGACGTCGAGGAGCTCCACGCCGCGATCGAGGCCGCCAAGCAGGTCACCGACAAGCCGTCGCTCATCGTCCTCAAGACGATCATCGGCTGGCCGTCGCCGACCAAGCAGAACTCGGGCAAGATCCACGGTTCGGCGCTCGGCGCCGACGAGATCAAGGGCCTCAAGGAGGTCCTCGGCTTCGACACCGACAAGACCTTCGAGGTCGCCCCCGAGGTCCTCGAGTACACCCGCGGCGCCGTCGCCAAGGGCCAGGCCGAGCACGCCGAGTGGCAGAAGACCTTCGACGCGTGGGCCGCGGCCAATGCCGACAAGAAGGCGCTGTTCGACCGTGTCCAGTCGAAGGAGCTCCCGGAGGGCCTCGAGGCAGCGCTCCCGGTGTTCCCGACCGACAAGGCCGTCTCGACCCGTGCCGCCTCCGGCAAGGTCATCAACGCCATCGCGCCGCTGATGCCCGAGTTCTGGGGCGGTTCGGCCGACCTCGCCGAGTCGAACCTCACCACGATCGAGGGCGCCAAGTCCTTCGGTCCGGCCGAGGCCTCGACCTCGACGTGGAGCACCGACCCGTACGGCCGCGTGCTGCACTTCGGCATCCGCGAGCACGCGATGGGCTCGATCCTCAACGGCATCGTCCTGCACGGGAACACCCGCCCCTTCGGTGGCACGTTCCTCATCTTCAGCGACTACATGCGTCCGGCTGTCCGTCTCGCCGCGCTCATGCAGGCGCCGGCGATCTACGTCTGGACCCACGATTCCATCGCCCTCGGCGAGGACGGCCCGACGCACCAGCCGATCGAGCAGGTCTCGTCGCTCCGCGCGATCCCCGGTCTCGACGTCGTCCGCCCGGCCGACGCCAACGAGGTCGCGTACGCGTGGCTCGAGATGCTCAAGCACACCGACCGCCCGGCCGGCATCGCGCTGAGCCGTCAGAACCTCCCCGTGTTCGAGCGTGGCGAGGGTGACGCCTCCGGTGAGGTCTTCGCCTCGGCGAAGAACGTCGCCAAGGGTGCGTACATCCTGGCCGAGGCGCCCAACGGCACCCCGGACGTCATCCTCATCGCGACTGGTTCCGAGGTCCAGATCGCGGTCGAGGCACGCGAGCAGCTCAAGGCCGAGGGCATCAACGCCCGCGTCGTGAGCGCCCCGTCGATCGAGTGGTTCCGCGCCCAGTCCGAGAACTACCAGGACCAGGTGCTCCCGAAGAACGTCACCGCTCGCGTGTCGGTCGAGGCCGGCATCGCCATGAGCTGGCGCGACATCGTCGGCGACAAGGGCCGCAGCGTCTCGATCGAGCACTTCGGTGCATCGGCCGACTACCAGACGCTCTTCAAGGAGTTCGGCTTCACGACGGAGCACGTCGTGGCCGCCGCGAAGGAATCGATCGCAGCTTCCTGACCTGCAAGGGCCGGGTCCGGTTTGCCGGATCCGGCCCTTCTTCCGGGAGGCCCGGCTCGGTTCCGCCACGGGCCTCCCGTCCCCGAAACCCCGACTCACGGTCCTCACGGACCCGTCGATGAAAGAAGAAGAGAAACACATGGCTGAGAACACCCCCACCGCCGCCCTCTCCGCGGTCGGCGTGAGCATCTGGCTCGACGACCTCTCCCGCGAGCTCCTCGAGACCGGCAAGCTCACCGAGCTCATCGAGCAGAAGAACGTCGTCGGCGTGACGACCAACCCGACGATCTTCGCGTCGGCCCTCGCCAAGGGCGAGCGCTACGACTCGCAGGTCAAGGAGCTCGCCGCTGCGGGCACCGACGTCACCGACGCGATCTTCGAGATCACCACGCAGGACGTCGCGAACGCCTCCGACGTCTTCAAGCCGATCTACGACGAGACCAAGGGCTTCGACGGCCGCGTTTCGATCGAGGTCGAGCCGGGCCTCGCGCACGACACCGCCAAGACCATCGAGCAGGCCAAGTTCCTGTTCGAGAAGGTCGGCAAGGAGAACGTCCTCATCAAGATCCCGGCGACGCTCGAGGGCCTCGAGGCGATCACCGAGGTCATCGGCGCCGGCATCTCCGTCAACGTCACCCTGATCTTCTCGCTCGAGCGCTACCGCGCCGTCATCGACGCCTACCTCGGTGGGCTCGAGAAGGCCAAGGCCGCCGGCCACGACCTCTCCAAGATCCACTCGGTCGCGTCCTTCTTCGTGTCGCGCGTCGACTCCGAGATCGACAAGCGCCTGGACGCCGTCGGCACCGACGAGGCCAAGGCCCTCAAGTCGAAGGCCGGCATCGCCAACGCGCAGCTCGCCTACCAGGTCTGGACCGAGGCGTTCGCCTCGGAGCGTGCCCTCGGCCTGCTCGAGTCCGGCGCCAACACGCAGCGTCCGCTCTGGGCCTCGACCGGTGTCAAGGACCCGTCGCTCCCCGACACGCTCTACGTGACCGAGCTCGCCGCCCCGAACACCGTCAACACGATGCCGGGCAAGACGCTCGACGCCACGTTCGACCACGCTGAGATCCACGGCGACGCCATCGCCGGCACGTTCGACCAGGCACAGCAGGTCCTCGACCAGCTCGCCGCACAGGGCGTCGACTACGACGAGGTCGTCGCACTGCTCGAGAAGGAGGGCGTGGACAAGTTCAACGTCTCCTGGGGCGAGCTCGTCGACACCGTCAAGAACGCGCTCGAGGGCGCCAAGTAGTGACGGTTTCCATCGCAGCCAGCGGCGACGCCGCGCGGGCCATCGAACAGGTGGTCCCGCGGCTCGTCGCTGACCTGGTGGCCTCGGGCATCACCGCCCAGGACGCCGATCTGTGGGGAACCGCCGCCGAGGCCGAGGCGTCGAAGCGCCTCGGCTGGGTGGAGGCCGTCTCGGTCTCCCGCCCGCTCGTCGCCGAGGTGACCGCGCTGCGCGAGTCGCTCCGTGCCGAAGGGGTCGACCACGTCGTCCTCGCCGGCATGGGCGGCTCGTCCCTCGCACCCGAGGTCATCACGCGCACCGCTGGCGTGCCCCTCACGGTCCTCGACTCGACCGAACCCGCACAGGTCCGCGCAGCCGTGACGACCGACCTCGAGCGCACCGTGCTCGTGGTCTCGTCGAAGTCCGGTTCGACGCTCGAGACCGATTCGCAGCGTCGTGTCTACGAGCAGGCCTTCCGCGACGCCGGAATCGACCCGGCCCGCCGCATCGTCGTCGTCACCGACCCGGGCTCCGCGCTCGAGGCCGCTGCGATCGACGCCGGCTACCGCGTCTTCACCGCCGACCCCACGGTCGGCGGCCGCTACTCCGCGCTCACCGCCTTCGGCCTCGTGCCGTCCGGGCTCGCGGGAGCGGACATCGCCGAACTCCTCGACGAGGCCGACGCGATCTCCGCGCTGCTCTCGGTCGACCTGGACGAGAACCCCGGGCTCGTGCTCGGTGCGGTCCTCGCCGGAACCGAGCCGCTGCGCGACAAGATCGCCATCGTGCCCGACGGCACGCACATCGTCGGTTTCGGCGACTGGGTCGAACAGCTGATCGCGGAGTCGACCGGCAAGGACGGCCGCGGCCTGCTGCCCGTCGTGCTGCACGCGGACTCCCCCGAGGTCACCGCCGGCCTGCCCGACGTCCAGGTCATCCGCCTGGTCGGTTCGCGCGAGGACGAGCGTCACGTGGCCGAGGGCGAGGTCGAGATCACCGGCACGCTCGGCGGCCAGATCCTCGTCTGGGAGTACGCCGTCGCGGTCGCCGGTCGCCTGCTCGGCATCAACCCGTTCGACCAGCCCGACGTCGAGGCCGCCAAGGTCGCGACCCGCGCGCTGCTCGACGACCGCCCCGCTCCGGCGGAGCCGGCGTTCTCCGAGGACGGCATCGCCGTCCGCGCGACGCCCGGACTCGCGGTCGGTGCGACGCTCTCGGAAGCCGTGTCGGGCCTCCTGTCCGCACTCGACCCGACCGGCTACGTGTCGGTGCAGGCGTACGTCGACCGCACCACGAACAGCGGCCTCGAGTCGCTGCGCGACGCGATCGCGGCGCGTACCGGACGCCCCGTCACCTTCGGGTACGGACCTCGGTTCCTGCACTCGACCGGCCAGTACCACAAGGGCGGCCCCGCCACAGGAGTGTTCCTGCAGATCGTGGCCGACGAAGCGGACGACCTGGCGATCCCGGGTCGGCCGTTCACGTTCGGGCAGCTCCTCCGGGCCCAGGCAGCCGGCGACGCGAGTGTCCTCGCCGAGCACGGCCGGCCGGTCCTCACCCTCACGACGTCGGACGTCCACGCCGCCACCGCGGCGATCGCGTCCGCCGTCTCCCACTGACTCGTAAGGAGTTCACCGACTCATGTCACCGGTGGCAATCACCCCGGAGCACAACCCGCTCCGGCTGCCGACGGATCGTCGACTGAACCGGATCGCGGGACCGAGCACGCTCATCATCTTCGGCGTGACGGGCGACCTGTCACGCAAGAAGCTGATGCCCGCGGTCTACGACCTGGCCAACCGGGGGCTCCTGCCCCCGGGGTTCGCGCTCGTCGGGTTCGCTCGTCGCGACTGGGAGGACCAAGACTTCTCCCAGCTCGTCCACGACGCCGTCAAGGAGCACTCCCGCACCCCGTTCGACGAGGACGTCTGGCGTCAGCTCGAACAGGGCATCCGCTTCGTGCAGGGCTCGTTCGACGACCCCGAGGCGTTCCGCGAGCTCAAGCGCACCGTCGACGACCTCGACGCCGAGCGCGGGACGCTGGGCAACCACGCGTTCTACCTGTCGATCCCGCCGAAGATGTTCCCGGTCGTCACCGAGCAGCTGAAGCTGTCCGGGCTGACCGAGAAGCGCGAGGGCTCCTGGAGCCGCGTGGTCGTCGAGAAGCCGTTCGGCTCCGACCTCCGCACGGCACGCGAGCTCAACGCGATCGTCGAGAGCGTCTTCGCGCCCGACGACGTGTTCCGCATCGACCACTACCTCGGCAAGGAGACCGTCCAGAACCTCCTGACGCTCCGGTTCGCGAACCAGATGTACGAACCCATCTGGAACTCGAACTACGTCGACCACGTGCAGATCACGATGGCCGAGGACATCGGCGTCGCCGGGCGTGCCGCGTACTACGACGGCATCGGCGCAGCGCGCGACGTCATCCAGAACCACCTGCTGCAGCTCCTCGCACTCACCGCGATGGAGGAGCCCGTCTCGTTCAAGGCCGCCGACCTGCGTGCCGAGAAGGAGAAGGTGCTCTCCGCCGTACGTCTGCCCGAGGACCTGTCGACCGCCACCGCCCGCGGGCAGTACGACGGCGGCTGGCAGGGCGGCGAGAAGGTGCTCGGCTTCCTCGAGGAGGCCGGGATGAACCCCGAGTCCGGCACCGAGACGTACGCGGCGATCAAGCTCGACATCGCGACGCGCCGCTGGCAGGGCGTCCCGTTCTACCTGCGCGCCGGCAAGCGCCTGGGCCGTCGTGTGACCGAGATCGCGATCGTGTTCAAGCGTGTCCCCGAGGACGTCTACGGCAACACGCAGTCCCCGCTCGGTCAGAACGCGCTCGTCATCCGTGTCCAGCCGGACGAGGGCGTCACGCTCCGCTTCGGTTCGAAGGTCCCCGGCGTCGGCACCCAGGTGCGCGACGTGACGATGGACTTCGGCTACGGCCACGCGTTCACCGAAGCATCCCCCGAGGCGTACGAGCGACTCATCCTCGACGTGCTCCTCGGTGACCCGCCGCTGTTCCCGCGGCACCAGGAGGTCGAGCTGTCCTGGAAGATCCTCGACCCCATCGAGGAGTTCTGGGCCACGCAGGGCCAGCCCGAGCAGTACCGTCCCGGCACGTGGGGCCCGGCATCCGCCGACGCGCTGCTCGCCCGCGATGGTCGGACCTGGAGGCGTCCGTGAAGATCGACATGCCCGACACCACGGTGTCGAAGATCCAGAAGAAGCTCGTCCGCATCCGCGAGGAGGGCGGCGCCGTCGCCCTCGGTCGCGTGCTGACCCTCATCGTCTCGACGGCCCTCGGCCACGAGGAAGAGGCGATCGAGGCGGCGAACGAGGCGTCCCGCGAGCACCCGATGCGCGTGATCATCGTCTCGAAGAACAGCGGTGACACGAAGTCCCCCGGTCGTCTCGACGCGCAGATCCGTGTCGGCAGCGACGCGGGTGCGAGCGAGGTCATCGTCCTGCGCGCGTACGGTGAGACCGCGACCGACGAGGAGAGCCTGGTCACCGGCCTCCTGCTGCCGGACGCACCCGTCGTGGCCTGGTGGCCGCAGACCGCTCCCGAGCAGCCCGCGGCGTCGGCCCTCGGCCGCATCGCGCAGCGACGGATCACCGACGCGGCCGCGCAGAAGGACCCGAACGGCGCGATCGAGGCCCTCGGGGCGTCCTACGTGCCGGGTGACACCGACTTCGCCTGGACCCGTCTGACCCTGTGGCGCAACCAGCTCGCCGCGGCGCTCGACCAGCCGCCGTACGAGCCGATCACCGCGGTGGAGGTCTCCGGAGCGTCCGACAGCCCGTCGACGATCCTGCTCGCCGCCTGGCTGCAGCTGCAGCTCCGGGTGCCGGTGTCCGTCGTCACGTCACCGCGCGCGACGGGGTCCAGCGGCATCCACGGTGTGAAGCTCGTGCGTGAGTCCGGCACCATCGAGCTCGAGCGGTCCCTGGTCGACGTCGCGACGCTGTCGATGCCCGGGCAGCCGACGCACGACCTGTCGCTGCCACGCCGCAACCTGCGCGACTGCCTGGCCGAGGAACTCCGTAGACTCGACCCGGACGTCCTCTTCGGAGACGTCGTCAAGCACGGGGTGCCCCAGCTGCGCGAGACCATCGCCCGCTGATCCACACCCACACGGTCGGGCCGCCTGTCTGGTGCAGGCGGCCCGACCGGACCGAAGGCGGTCGGACGACCGGTCAGCCGCCACGAACACGGGAGTCACGTGACCAACGAACGGCGGGTGCTCGTGCACCCGGACAAGCAGGCCCTCGGCGCTTCGGTCGCCGCACGCTTCATCACCAAGATCATCGACGTGCTCGACGAGCAGGAGCGTGCCGACATCGCGATCAGCGGTGGCTCGGTGTCCTCCCTGGTCCTCGCCGCGATCGGCCAGTCGCCGGCGCGCGAGAGCGTCGACTGGTCGAAGGTGCACGTCTGGTGGGTCGACGAGCGCTGGGTTCCGGCGGACGACGCCGACCGCAACACGACCGGCACGCAGAGCGACTTCTTCGACCACGTCGACATCCCCTCGTCGAACATCCACCCGATGCCGGCGTCGGACGGCGGGCTCGACATCGAGGCCGCTGCGACCCAGTACGAGCGCGAGCTGCAGGACGCCGCACCCGAGGGTGCCGTCGCTCCGCGCTTCGACATCACGCTGCTCGGCGTCGGTCCCGACGGACACACCGCCTCGCTCTTCCCGGAGTTCCCGCAGCTCACCGTCACCGACCGCGCCGTCGTGTCGGTCGACGACTCCCCCAAGCCGCCGCCGCAGCGTCTGACCGTCACCTTCCCGGTGATCAACGCCTCGCAGCGCGTCTGGGTGATCCTCTCCGGTGCCGAGAAGGCCTCGGTCCTCGGGCTGGCCCTCGCCGGTGCGTCGATCGAAGACGTCCCCGTGGGTGGCGTGCAGGGTCGCAAGCGCACGGTCTTCTTCGTGGACCAGGACGCCGCGCGCGACGTCCCCGAGAATCTGATCGCGTCGACGTACTAGACGCGCGTTCCTGACGGACAGGAGGCCCGGAGCCAGCTGGCACCGGGCCTCCTGTCCGTCTGCGGTCGCGCCCATCGCGTGCGTCGAGCGGTCGCGACACCCCGCCGGCGCGGCACCGAGGGGTCTGGAACCGTCGTCTGCGGGCACCGCAGGCGACACAACGCGCCACCACGGCGCACCGCACGCGGCGTGTCCTGACCACTCGGCGAACCGGAGCTCGGCGCGGCACCCGGCACGTCGAGCGGTCGCGACACCCCGCCGGCGCGGCACCGAGAGGTCAGGAACCGTCGTCTGCGGGCGCCGCAGGAGACACAACGCGCCACAACGGCGCACCGCAGGCGGCGTGTCCTGACCACTCGGCGAACCGGCGCTCGGCGCGGCACTCAGCACTCCACCCCGCGCGGCACACCTGTGCCGAGCGGTCGCGACACCCCGCCGGCCCGGCACCGACGGGTCTGGAACCGTCGTCTGCGGCCGCCGCAGGCGACACAACGCGCCACCTCGGCGCACCGCACGCGGCGTGTCCTGACCACTCGGCAAACCGGTTCTCGGCGCGGCACCCAGCACTCCACCCCGCACTCCACCCCGCACTCCACCCCGCGCGGCACACCTGTGCCGAGCGGTCGCGACACCCCGCCGGCACGGCACCGAGGGGTCTGGAACCGTCGTCTGCGGCCGCCGCAGGTGACACAACGCGCCACCTCGGCGCACCGCACGCGGCGTGTCCTGACCACTCGGCGAACCGGCTACCCGCGCGCCGAGCACTGCCGGCAGTCCCCCGGACGCACGAAGGCCCCCGCACCATCGGTGCAAGGGCCTTCGTCAGCGTTGAGCGCTAGCTCTTCTTCGCCGCGGTGCCGCGACGCTCTCGGAGCTGCTGGAGCGCGTCCTCGAGGAGCTGCGCTGCCTCTTCCTCGGTGCGGCGTTCCTTCACGTACGCGAGGTGGGTCTTGTAGGGCTCCGTCTTGGAGACCACGGGAGGGTTCTCCTTGTCGCGCCCGGCCGGCAGACCACTCGACGGCGAGTCCACCGTCTCGGGGATCTCTTCGTCGGGCAGGTTCGCGGCGAAGTACCGCACGACCTCGTTGCCCAGGGCGTCCCAGTACGAGATCGCCACGCGCTCGGCCTGGACCCCGCGGTCCTGTTCGCCCATCGGGCCCGCGCCGACGCGGGACCCTCGGATTGCACTGCCTCCGCTTGCCATGGATCAGACCCCCGCCGTGAACTTGTTGATGAGACCGAGCACGATGATGGAGACGATCCAGACCAGACCGAGGATCACCGTGATGCGGTTGAGGTTGCGCTCGGCCACGCCGGACGCACCGAGGTTGCTCGTGACCCCACCGCCGAACATGTCGGAGAGGCCACCACCGCGGCCCTTGTGCAGCAGGATGAGGAGCGTGAGCAGGAGGCTCGTGATTGCGAGCAGGACCTGCAGCACGACGGAGAGTATCGCCACGACGTACCTTTCGTGTCAGTCAGCCGTACCAGTGTACCGGCCACGCGGAGCACGGACGGTACCTGGACGGGAGTGGTGCGGACGACTGCCCGCGACGACGTCGCCCGTGGACTACAGCCCGACGTGCTGACGGAACCGCGCGATGGCCGCGAACTCCTGCACGTCGAGCGAAGCGCCACCGACGAGCGCGCCGTCGATGTCGGGCTCGCGGAGGAACCCCGCGATGTTGCCCGACTTGACCGAGCCGCCGTAGAGCACCCGGGTGTCGGCAGCAGCCTGGTCGCCCCAGGCTGCGGCGATGCCACGACGGATGGCCGCGCACTCGTCCTGCGCCTGCTCGGCCGTGGCCGCCTGGCCGGAGCCGATGGCCCAGACGGGCTCGTACGCCACGACGATGTCGGCGGGCTTCACCGCGTCGAGCACGACACGGAGCTGCTCGACCGGCACGACGCCGGCGCCGCGCTCTTCGCGCTGCTCGCCGGTCTCGCCGACGCACACCACGGGGACGAGACCGTGCTTCACAGCCGCTGCGGTCTTCGCCGCGACGACCTCGTCGGTCTCACCGTGCAGCGTGCGCCGCTCGGAGTGGCCGACGATGACGTACTGGGCGTCGAGTGCAGCGAGGAACGCGCCGGAGACGTCACCGGTGTAGGCGCCGGAGTCGAACTGCGACAGGTCCTGCGCACCGAAGTGGATGGGCAGCTTGTCGGCCGAGATGAGCGTCTGCACGCTCCGCAGGTCGGTGAACGGCGGGAACACCGCGACCTCGACGTCGTCGAAGTCGTGCCGGGCGTCCTTGAGCGTCCACGCGAGCTTCTGCACGGTGGCGATGGCCTGGAGGTGGTCCAGGTTCATCTTCCAGTTACCCGCGATCAGCGGAACCCGGCTCATGCTGCGCCTCCCGAGAGCACGGAACGGAGTGACATCCGGGTCATGCGGTCCACCCCAGTGCTTCGAGACCGGGCAGCGACTTGCCCTCGAGGAACTCGAGGCTCGCACCGCCGCCGGTCGAGATGTGGCCGAACTGGTCGTCCGAGAAGCCGAGCGAGCGCACGGCGGCAGCGGAGTCGCCACCACCGACGACGCCGAGGCCGTCGACCTCGGTCAGCGCCTGTGCGACGGTCTTCGTGCCGGCGGCGAAGGCCGGGAACTCGAACACGCCCATCGGGCCGTTCCAGAACACGGTCTTCGAACCCGAGACGGCCGAGGCGAACCGCGCTGCGGTCTCAGGGCCGATGTCGAGGCCGATGCCGTCCGTGCCGAACGACGAGGACTCGATGGCGTCGGCCGCCACGGTCTCGTGGTCGGCGTCGGCCGCGAAGCCGGAGGCCACCACGACGTCGGTCGGCAGGTCGATGGTGACACCGAGCTCCTTCGCCCGCGAGAGGTACTCGCGGACGACGTCGAGCTGGTCGGCCTCGAGCAGCGACTTCGCGACCCCGTGGCCCTGGGCCGCGAGGAACGTGAAGAGCATGCCGCCACCGATGCAGAGGGTGTCGACCTTCGGCAGGATGTGGTCGATGACACCGAGCTTGTCGCTGACCTTCGAACCGCCGAGCACCACGGTGTAGGGGCGCTCCGGGTCCTTGGTCAGTCGCTCGAGCACGCGGAGCTCGGTCTCGATCAGCGAACCGGCTGCGCTGGGCAGTGCGGACGCGAGCTCGTAGACCGAGGCCTGCTTGCGGTGCACGACACCGAAGCCGTCGGAGACGAAGGCGTCACCGAGGGCGGCGATGCGGTCCGCGAAGGCACCGCGCGTGGCGGCGTCCTTCGAGGTCTCCTCCGGGTTGAAGCGGAGGTTCTCGAGCAGCAGGACGTCGCCGTCCTCGAGGGCCTCGGCCGCGGCGGTCGCTTCGTCGCCGACGGTCTCGCCGACGAACGTGACCTCTTTGCCGAGCAGCTCCGAGAGCCGCTGGGCCACGGGTGCGAGCGAGAACTCGGGCTTGGGCTCCCCGTCGGGGCGGCCCAGGTGCGAGATCACGATGACGCGTGCGCCGGCGTTGACGAGGGTGTTCAGCGTGGTCAGCGACGCGCGGACGCGGCCGTCGTCCGTGATGGTGCCGTCCTTGAGCGGGACGTTCAGGTCACAACGGACGACGACGCGCTTGCCGGCGAGGTCGCCGAGGTCCTCGAGGGTGCGGAGGGCCATGTGTTACAGACGCTCGCCGACGTACTCGGTGAGGTCGACGAGGCGGTTCGAGTAGCCCCACTCGTTGTCGTACCACGAGGTGATCTTCACGAGGCCGCCGATGACCTTGGTCAGGCCGGAGTCGTAGATCGAGGAGTGCGGGTCCGTGGTGATGTCGGTCGACACCAGCGGGTCCTCGCTGTAGAGCAGGATGCCCTTGAGGGGGCCTTCTGCGGCCTCCTTGTAGGCGGCGTTGATCTCGTCGACGGTGACCTCGGACTTGGTCTCGAGGGTGAGGTCGGTGATCGACCCGGTGGGGACCGGGACACGCAGCGCGAAGCCGTCCAGCTTGCCGGCGAGCTCGGGGAGCACGAGGCCGATGGCCTTCGCCGCACCGGTCGAGGTCGGCACGATGTTCAGCGCGGCGGCACGGGCACGACGGGGGTCCTTGTGCGGGCCGTCCTGCAGGTTCTGGTCGGCGGTGTAGGCGTGCACCGTCGTCATGAGCCCACGCTCGATGCCGAACTTGTCGTGGAACACCTTGGCGAGCGGCGCGAGGCTGTTCGTGGTGCAGGACGCGTTCGAGATGATGTGGTGGTTCGCGGGGTCGTACTGACCCTCGTTCACGCCGAGCACGATGGTGACGTCGTCACCCGAGGCCGGAGCGGAGATGATGACCTTCTTGGCACCGGCGTCGATGTGCTTCTGCGCATCGGCGGCCTTGGTGAAGAAACCGGTCGACTCGATGACGATGTCGACACCCAGCTCGCCCCAGGGGAGGTTGGCGGGGTCGCGCTCGGCGAGGACCTTGATGGCCTTGCCGTCGACGACGATGTTGTCGCCGTCGAGCTCGACGGTCGCGGGGAGCTTGCCCGTGATGGAGTCGAACTTCAGCAGGTTGGCGAGCGACGCGTTGTCGGTGAGGTCGTTCACCGCCACGATCTCGAGGTCGGAGCCCTTCGCGAGGGCGGCCCGGAAGAAGTTACGGCCGATGCGGCCGAAGCCGTTGATACCGATCTTGACGGTCAATGGATCTCCTGGTGAGTGTGGAGCGCCCAGGGGGCGCTGCTTTCGGGAGTCGCGCACCCTGGCGGGCCCGCGTGTGGTGGACGATACGCCCCGTAACGTCGCCGTAACGACCCTAGCAGTCGGACACTGCGTGCCCGAGCGTGATGACGGTCCGTCCGGACGGTCGCCGACCAGGCCGGGAACGGGTCCGAGAACGGGCCGTGAAACGGACGGGAGGCGCGGTGCCAGCTGGCACCGCGCCTCCCGTCCGCAGGGTCGACAGACCCGTGTCAGGCCCCTTCGAGCTCCTCGGGAACGCTCGCTTCGGTGCCCGGGATGCCGAGGTCGGAGGCCCGCTTGTCGGCCATCGCCAGCAGGCGACGGATGCGGCCGGCGATGGCGTCCTTGGTCATGGGCGGGTCCGCGTGCTGGCCGAGCTCGTCGAGCGAGGCGTCGCGGTGCTGCAGGCGCAGTGTGCCGGCGTACTGCAGGTGGTCAGGGACCTCGTCGCCGAGGATCTCGAGCGCACGCTCGACCCGGGCGCAGGCGGCCACGGCGGCCTGCGCGGAACGGCGGAGGTTCGCGTCGTCGAAGTTGACCAGGCGGTTCGCGGTCGCACGGACCTCGCGGCGCTGGCGCATCTCCTCCCAGTCGGCGGTGGTGCGCGCGGCCCCCATGACGGTCAGCATCTGACCGATGGCCTCGCCGTCGCGGATGACGACGCGGTGCACCCCGCGGACCTCGCGGCCCTTGGCGGCGACCCCGAGACGCGACGCGGCACCGACGAGGGCCATCGCGGCCTCGTTGCCGGGGCACGTGACCTCGAGCGCTGCAGCCCGACCCGGGTCGGTCAGGGTGCCGGAGGCGAGGAAGGCGCCGCGCCAGATGGCGGCCAGGTCCTCGCGGTTGCCCGTGGTCAGGCGGTTCGGCAGCCCGCGGACGGGGCGACGACGGGCGTCCATCAAGCCGGTCTGGCGGGCGAGGGTCTCCCCCGCCTCGAGCACGCGGACCAGGTAGCGGGTGCCACGGCGGGCGGACGCGGACGACCCCACCGACGCCTCGCTGCGCACGCCGTAGAGCTCGGCGAGGTCCTTGCGGACCCGGTGCACGATGATCCGGGTGTCGAGCTCGACCTCGACCGCGATGCGGCCCGAGATGACGTGCAGACCACCTGCGAACCGGAGGATCGTGGCCAGTTCGGCGGCGCGGACCGTGTTGCGGTTCACGGCGACCCTGGCCAGTTCGTCCTTGACCTCGGCAGTCAACGGCACAGCATCATTCCTAACGTTCGTTCAGTGGTTCCCGCAGATCCGGCGGCACGGGCGTGGGAGCGGCCGGAGGGACGGTCACTCCCGGCCGAGATCTCGGTTCTTCACACGCACGGCGACGCCTGGCATCCCGCGGAGGAGGTTCGCCAACTCGGCGACGATGGCGACCGAGCGGTGCTTCCCGCCGGTACAGCCGATGGCGATCGTAGCGTGTCTTTTGTTCTCGCGCTGGTACCCCTCGAACACCGGCTCGAGGACGGAGGCGTAGCGATCGACGAACGGACGGGCTCCGGCCTGGGCCAGCACGTAGTCCGAGACCGGCTGGTCGAGCCCGGTGTGGGGCCGCAGTTCCGGCACCCAGTAGGGGTTCGGGAGGAACCGCACGTCGGCCACCATGTCGGCGTCGGCGGGCAGTCCGTACTTGAACCCGAAGCTCATCAGCGTGACCTGGACACCCACGAAGTGCTCGTCGGCGAAGTGCTCGATCACGGTGTTCGCGAGCTGGTGGATGTTGAGGTCGGAGGTGTCGATCACCACGTCGGACGCCTCGCGCAGGCCGGCGAGACGCGCCCGCTCGCGGGCGATGCCGTCGAGCAGGGTGTCCTCGCCCTGGAGCGGATGGGGTCGACGGACCTGCTCGAAGCGCCGGACCAGCACGGCGTCGGTGGCCTCGAGGAACAGCACCCGGACCCGCGCGGACGTGCTCGAGCGGACCTGCTCGACCGCGTGCTCGGGGTCGGTGAAGAACCGCCCGCCACGGACGTCGACCACCGTGGCGATCTTCGGGATCTTCTCCCCCGCGCGGTCGGCCAGCTCGGTCAGCGGGGCCAGCATCTGCGTGGGCAGGTTGTCGACGACGTACCAGCCCAGGTCTTCGAGGGCCTTGCCGACGGTGGACCGCCCGGCCCCGGACATGCCGGTGACGATGAGGATGTCGTGCTGCGACGCGTGGGTGGTCGCGGTGGCGCTGTCGGTCATCTGGGAGTGGGCTCCGTCGTGGCGGCCCGGGCGCGTCGCCCGGGGAGGTCTCGGCTGCCGGATCAGGCTACCGCCCGGTGACGGCCGGGAGGCGCGGGGTTCGTCACGACGGTCGCTGCGGACCGTCGTCGGTCACCTCGGGGACCCGCACCGGGCCTCCGGGATCGGTTCCGGTTCCGGTGTCCGTGATCGCGTCGGCGTCCGGTTCGGGGGCGCTCGACGCGCTCGTGGCGGGTGCGCTCGTCGGCGTCTGGGCCAGCTTCGAGACCACCGCGGCAGCGGTCGCCGGGCCGATCCCGTTCACCTCGCCGATGTCCTCGGCCGTGGCCTCGCGCAGCCGGGCGACCGAGCCGAAGTGCTTCAGCAGGGCGTTGACGCGGCTCGGACCGAGACCGGGGATCTCGGACAGCCGCGACCGGACGTCACGCTTCCGCTTGCTGCGCTGGTGGGTGATCGCGAACCGGTGCGCCTCGTCACGGATGCGCTGGATGAGGAAGAGCGCCTCGGAGTTGCGGGGCAGGATGACCGGGAAGTCGTCGTCGGGCAGCCAGAGCTCCTCGAGCCGCTTCGCGATGCCGACCAGGGCGATGTCGTGCACACCGGCTTCGTCCATCGCGCGCTTCGCTGCCTGCACCTGGGGCTGGCCACCGTCGACGATGAGCAGCTGCGGGCGGTACGCGAACCGCTTCGTCGGCTTCGACCCCTCGACGACCTCGTCGGTCGTGACGTCCGGGACGTCCGGCAGCTCGGCGTCCTCGTCCAGCCGCGCCAGGCGCCGCGAGAGCACCTGGTACATGCTGTCGGTGTCGTCGGTGGTCTCGGCGATCGAGTACCGGCGGTACTGGTCCTTGCGCGGCAGACCGTCCTCGAACACCACCATCGACGCGACGACGTTGGTGCCCTGCAGGTGCGAGATGTCGTAGCACTCCATGCGGAGCGGCGCCTCGGTCATGCCGAGGGCGTCCTGGATGTCGGCCAGTGCCGCGGCCCGCGTCGTGTAGTCGGCCGAACGCTTGGTCTTGTAGAGCATGAGCGCCTGCCCGGCGTTCTGCGCGGCCGTACGCGCGAGACCGGCACGATCGCCGCGCTGTGCCGTGCTGAGCTTCGTACCGCGCCCGTTCCGGCGCTTGCTGAGCCACTCCTGGAGCGCGTCCGCGTCCTCCGGCAGCTCGGGGACGACGACCTCGCGCGGGGGCTCGTCGGTGACGTAGACACCCTGCACGATCTGCTCGACGAGATCGCCCGTGGCGATGTCGAGCTCCTTGTCGACCACCCAGCCGCGGACACCGCGGATGCGACCACCACGGACCGAGAACAGCTGCACGGCCGCGGCGAGCTCGTCCTCCGCGATGCCGAACAGGTCGAGGTCGACCGAGTCGCGGAGCACCACGGCGGACTTCTCGAGCACGGCTTCGAGCGCCTCGACCTGGTCGCGGTACTTCGCGGCCTGCTCGTACTGCATCGCGTCCGCCGAGGCCCCCATGCGCTGCCGGAGCTCGGTGATGACCCGACGGTCGTACGAGTTCATGAAGCGTACGAACTCCTCGACGAGGGCACGGTGCTCCTCGATCGTGACCTTCTGCGAGCAGGGGCCGCCGCACTTGCCGATCTGCCCCGGGAAGCACGGGCGGCCGGTCTGCATCGCCTTCTTGTACGACGAGTCCGAACACGTGCGGATCGGGAACACCTTGATCATCAGGTCGATGGTGTCGTGCACCGCCCAGATCTTCGGGTACGGACCGAAGTACTTCGCACCTTTGATCTTGCGGTTGCGCGTCACCATCACCCGCGGCGCTTCGTCACCCAGGGTGACCGCCATGTACGGGTACGACTTGTCGTCGCGGAACTTGACGTTGAACGGCGGGTCGAACTCCTTGATCCAGGTGTACTCCAGCTGGAGCGCCTCGATCTCGGAGCCGACCGTCGTCCACTCGACACTGCGCGCCGTCAGGACCATGCGCCGGGTGCGCTCGTGCAGCGTCGGCAACGGTGCGAAGTAGTTGCTCAGCCGGGCGCGAAGGTTCTTCGCCTTGCCGACGTAGAGCACCCGACCGGCTTCGTCACGCCAGCGGTAGACGCCCGGGTCGGTCGGGATCTCCCCCGCCTTCGGACGCCACGGGACGGTGTCCGCCACCTACCGAGCACCCGCCTTCTGCTTGCTCGCCTGCTTGGTCGTGCCCTGCTGCTTCTGGGTGGCCTGGCGTGCGCCGACCGCCTGCTGCTTGCCGACCCGGGCGTCCTGCGCGTCGAAGATCTCGCGCAGGAAGACACCGGTGTGGCTCTCCGGCACGGTCGCCACGTGTTCCGGGGTGCCCGTCGCCAGGACCGTGCCACCACCGGAACCGCCCTCGGGTCCCATGTCGATCAGCCAGTCGGCGGACTTGATGACGTCGAGGTTGTGCTCGATCGTGATGACGGTGTTGCCCTTGTCGACCAGGCTCTGCAGCACGAGGAGCAGCTTGCGGACGTCCTCGAAGTGCAGACCGGTGGTCGGCTCGTCGAGCACGTAGACCGTGCGGCCGTTCGAGCGGCGCTGCAACTCGGTGGCGAGCTTGACGCGCTGCGCCTCGCCGCCGGAGAGCGTGGTCGCGCTCTGGCCCAGGCGCACGTAGCCGAGGCCCACGTCGACGAGGGTCGCCATGTACCGGTGGATCGCCGAGATCGGCTCGAAGAACTCGGCCGCCTCACTGATCGGCATGTCGAGGACCTCGGAGATGTTCTTGCCCTTGTAGTGCACCTGGAGCGTCTCGCGGTTGTAGCGCGCACCACCGCAGACCTCGCACGCGACGTAGACGTCGGGCAGGAAGTTCATCTCGATCTTGATCGTGCCGTCGCCCGCGCAGTTCTCGCAGCGGCCGCCCTTGACGTTGAAGCTGAAGCGGCCGGGCTGGTAGCCACGGGTCTTGGCCTCCTGCGTCTCGGCGAACAGCTGACGGATGCGGTCGAACACGCCCGTGTAGGTCGCGGGGTTCGACCGTGGCGTGCGGCCGATCGGTGCCTGGTCGACGTGCACGACCTTGTCGAGCTGGTCGAGGCCCTTCACCCGGGTGTGCTTTCCCGCGATGTGCCGTGCGCCGTTGAGCTGGTTGGCGAGCACCTTGTACAGGATGTCGTTCACCAGCGTCGACTTGCCGGAACCACTCACGCCCGTGACCGCGGTGAACACACCGAGGGGGAAGTCCGCGTCGATCGACTTGAGGTTGTTCGCGCGGGCGCCCTGCACGGTGATGGCGCGCTTCAGGTTGACCTTGCGGCGCTCGGCTGGCACCTCGATCGCTCGTCGGCCGGCGAGGTAGTCACCGGTGATCGACTCACGGTTCTCGATGATGCCCTCGTACGAGCCGGAGTGCACCACGTTGCCGCCGTTCACACCGGCGCCGGGGCCGATGTCGACGACCCAGTCGGCCGTGCGGATCGTGTCCTCGTCGTGCTCGACGACGATGAGCGTGTTGCCGAGGTCCTTGAGCTTGACCAGGGTGTCGATGAGTCGACGGTTGTCGCGCTGGTGCAGGCCGATGCTCGGCTCGTCGAGCACGTACAGCACGCCGGTCAGCCCGGAGCCGATCTGCGTCGCCAAGCGGATGCGCTGCGCCTCGCCGCCGGACAGACCACCGGCACCACGTGCCAGCGTGAGGTAGTTCAGACCGACCTCGAGCAGGAACTCGAGGCGTGCGCGGATCTCGCGAAGGACCGCGGCGGCGATGTGCGCTTCACGGTCGGTCAGCGTCAGCTCGTCCATGAACGCGTACGCGTTGTCGAGCGACATGTCGGTGACGTCCGCGATGCTGCGGTCGTTGACCGTCACCGCGAGCACCTCGGGCTTGAGACGGGTTCCCTCGCACACCGGGCACGGGACCTCGCGCAGGTAGCCCTGGAAGCGCTGCCGCTGCGAGTCCGACTCGGCTTCGGCGAACTTGCGCTCGATGTAGGGCATGACGCCCTCGAACCCGCTCGTGTACCGCATCTCGCGGCCGAACCGGTTGCGCCAGGAGACCGACACCTGGAAGTCCTTGCCGGTCAGGATCGACGCCTGCACCGCGGGGTCGAGCTGGTTCCACGGGGTGTCGAGCGAGAAGCCGAGCTCCTTGCCGAGGCCGCCGAGCAGCTTGTCGAAGTAGGAGTACAGCCCGCTCGTCCCGGTCCAGGGCAGCAGGACGCCGTCGCGCAACGAGGCCTCGGGGTCGCCGAGCACCAGGTCGGGGTCGACCGACATGCGCGTGCCGAGGCCGGAGCACTCGGGGCACGCACCGAACGGCGCGTTGAACGAGAACGTGCGCGGCTCGATCTCGGTGAGCGCGAGCGGGTGGTTGTTCGGGCACGAGAGGTTCTCGGAGTAGGTCCGGACCGCTCCAGGCCCCTCGTGATCCACCAGGTCGATGCCGACGGTGCCGTCGGTCAACCGCAGGGCGGTCTCGAGCGAGTCGGTGAGACGACCGAGGATGTCGTCGCTCGCCACCAGGCGGTCGACGATGACCGAGATGTCGTGCTTGACCTGCTTCTTGAGCTTGGGCGGGTCGCTGAGCTGGATGCGCTCCCCGTCCACGATCGCACGGGCGTAGCCGGACGCCGCGAGTTCTTGGAAGAGGTCGACGAACTCGCCCTTCTTCTTGGAGATGACGGGCGCGAGGACCTGGAACCGGGTGCCGGTCTCGAACTGCATGAGCTGGTCGGCGATCTGCTGCACGGTCTGCTTGCTGATCACCTCGCCACACGTCGGGCAGTGCGGGACGCCGATGCGCGCCCAGAGCAGACGCATGTAGTCGTAGACCTCGGTGATCGTGCCGACCGTCGACCGGGGGTTGCGGTTCGTCGACTTCTGGTCGATCGAGACCGCCGGCGAGAGCCCCTCGATGAAGTCGACGTCGGGACGGTCGACCTGGCCGAGGAACTGGCGCGCATAGGCGGACAGCGACTCGACGTACCGGCGCTGTCCCTCGGCGAAGATCGTGTCGAACGCCAGCGAGGACTTGCCCGACCCGGACAGGCCGGTGAAGACGACGAGCGAGTCGCGCGGGATCTCGAGGTCGACGTCACGGAGGTTGTGCACGCGGGCGCCGCGCACGCTGAGCGTGGAGGTGCTGTGCGGTGCGGTCCCGCCGGGGAGGTGGAGGTCAGCGGGCTCGCCGAAGGCGTTCCGGCCCGACGTCGAGGTACCGGGGTCAGAGGTGATGGTCATCGTCGTCGATTCTACGAAGCGGCACCGACATTCGGCCGGGATGGAGGGTCAGACGAGTGCGTCGAGAGCGAACGCGACACCGGATGCGCGCTCGCTCGCCGCCCAGAGCTGTGCTGCGACCGTACGGTCGTGCGCCCGTGGTTCGGCCGCGACCACCGTGGCCGGACCACGGAGCTGCATCCAGCCTGCCGGGCCCCAGTACTCCCCCGAGCGCACGTCGGCACCGACGGCCGCGTGCACGAGCGGCTGGGCGCCGACGTCCTTGCCCTGGGCGACGATGCGCTGCGCCGGGCGGATCCACTCGGGTTCAGGTCGTGTCGGGCTGACGTCCGGGCGGGCCGGTGACAGTCGGTCGAGCGACAGGCCGGGGTGCGCGACGACGCTCGAGACGGACGACCCCGAGTCGGCCAGTCGTTCGGCGAGCTCGAAGCCGAACAGCATCACCGCGAGCTTGCTCCTGGCGTACTGGCGGTGGCTCGAGTACCGACCGACCCCGAGTGGATCGGTCGTGTCGAGCTGTGCGAACCGGTGGGCGATCGACCCGAGGTGCACGACCCGGCCGGCTCGTCGTTCGAGCAGGGGCAGGACCAGGGCGGTCCACGCGAAGTGTCCCAGGTGGTTCGTGCCGATCTGCAGTTCGGTGCCCTGCGCCGTGCTCCCCGGCGTGGACGCCCCGACGACCCCGGCGTTGTTCACGACCGCGTCGACGCCGTCGGGTTCCAGCGCGGCGAGTTCGTCGGCGGCGGCGTTGACCGAGTCGAGGTCGGCGAGGTCGAGGTGGACGTGGGCGAGCGAGGCTCCGTCGACGTGCCGTCGGATGCTGCGCTCGGCGGCGTCCGCCCGGTCACGGTCGCGCGTGGCCAGCACCACGCGGTGCCCCGCCGCGGCGAGCTGCTCGGCGGCGTGGTACCCGAGCCCGGCACTCGCGCCGGTGACGACGACCGTGCGGGCGCCGTCAGCTGACATGCCCGGCCGACTCCATCTGGCGCAGGGCCTTCTTCAGGTCCTGCACCTCGTCGCGCAGTCGCGCCGCGAGCTCGAACTTCAGCTCGGCCGCAGCCTGCAGCATCTGGTCGTTCAGGTCGGCGATGGTGGCACCGAGCTGCGTCGCGCCCTCGCCCGCGATGCCGCCGCGCTTGAGGTTCGGCGTGGGCGACCGACGGCCGTCGGTGCCGGGGCGACCCTGCAGGAGCGCCTTCGTGTCGTCGTTCTCGCGCTGCAGGACCTCGGTGATGTCCGCGATCTTCTTGCGCAGCGGCTGGGGGTCGATGCCGCGCTCCAGGTTGTAGGCGACCTGCTTCTCACGACGGCGATCGGTCTCCTCGATCGCGGTCTTCATCGAGTCGGTCATCTTGTCGGCGTACATGAGCACCTGGCCCGACACGTTGCGGGCAGCGCGACCGATCGTCTGGATGAGCGACGTCGACGAGCGGAGGAAGCCTTCCTTGTCGGCGTCGAGGATCGCCACGAGCGACACCTCGGGCAGGTCGAGCCCCTCGCGCAGCAGGTTGATGCCGACGAGCACGTCGTAGACACCCTGCCGCAGCTCGGTCAGCAGCTCGACGCGCTTGAGGGTGTCGACGTCGGAGTGCAGGTACCGGACGCGGACTCCGGCGTTCCCGAGGAAGTCGGTGAGTTCCTCGGCCATGCGCTTGGTCAGCGTGGTGACGAGGACGCGCTCGTCCTTCTCGACCCGCTGCTTGATCTCCTCGAGCAGGTCGTCGATCTGGCCGTCGCTCGGCTTGACCACGATTTCGGGGTCGATCAGACCCGTCGGGCGGATGATCTGCTCGACCACGCTGTCCGTGATCCCGAGCTCGTACTTGCCGGGCGTCGCCGACAGGAAGACCTTCTGGCCGACGCGGTCGAGGAACTCCTCCCACTTGAGCGGACGGTTGTCCATCGCGCTCGGCAGACGGAAGCCGTGCTCGACGAGCGTGCGCTTGCGCGAGGCGTCGCCTTCGTACATCGCGCCGATCTGCGGCACGGTGACGTGCGACTCGTCGATGACCAGGAGGAAGTCGTCGGGGAAGTAGTCGATGAGGCAGTGCGGTGCCTCGCCCGGACCACGGCCGTCCATGTGCCGCGAGTAGTTCTCGATGCCGGAGCAGAACCCGATCTGCTCCATCATCTCGATGTCGAACGTGGTGCGCATGCGGAGTCGCTGGGCCTCGAGCAGCTTGCCCTGGCCCTCGAGCTCGGCGAGCCGTTCCGCGAGTTCTTCCTTGATGGAGGCGATCGCGCGGTGCATCACGTCGGTGTCGGCGACGTAGTGCGAAGCCGGGAAGATCGACACGGCAGGCAGGTCGTCGATGACGTTGCCGGTGAGGGGGTGCAGCGACGAGAGCGCCTCGACCTCGTCGCCGAACATCTCGATGCGGATGGCGTGCTCTTCGTACATCGGGATGATCTCGATGGTGTCGCCGCGGACCCGGAACGTGCCGCGTGCGAAGTCGACGTCGTTGCGCTGGTACTGCATCGCGACGAACTTGCGCACCAGCTGGTCGCGGGAGATCGTCTGACCCACGTGGAGTGCGACCGACGCGTTCATGTACTGCTCGGGCGTCCCCAGGCCGTAGATGCAGGAGACCGTCGACACCACGACGCTGTCGCGGCGGCTGAGCAGCGAGTTCGTCGTCGAGTGCCGGAGCCGTTCGACCTCGGCGTTGACCGACGAGTCCTTCTCGATGAAGGTGTCGGTCTGCGGGACGTACGCCTCGGGCTGGTAGTAGTCGTAGTACGAGACGAAGTACTCGACCGCGTTGTTCGGCATCAGGCTGCGGAACTCGTTGGCGAGCTGGGCCGCGAGGGTCTTGTTGTGCGCGAGCACGAGCGTCGGCCGCTGCACCTGCTCGATGAGCCACGCGGTCGTCGCCGACTTGCCGGTACCGGTCGCACCCAGCAGCACGACGTCGGTCTCACCAGCGTTGATCCGTCCGGCGAGTTCCGCGATGGCCGCGGGCTGGTCGCCACTCGGCGAGTACTCGCTGATGACCTCGAACGGACGTACCGCTCGGGTCGGTTCGATCGCAACACCCATGGGGACAACGGTAGTCGGCACCCCTGACATCGAGGACCCCTGCTCGCCCTCGGCGTATTGTCCGCTGCAAGCGGGCTCCAAGTCGACTGATGGCCACCGGGCATACCGTTCGATCCGATCAGCCACCCGACTCCTTCCCACTCCCCCGAAGAGGCCTCATGACCACGGCGACCCCGGCCGCACCGATCAAGGGCACCCCGTTCCGCGGACGCATCCGCGGGCGTGTGCTCGTCCTGCTCTGCTGCATGTACGCGATCTCGTACATCGACCGGACGAACATCTCGACGGCGCTGCCGCACATCACCGAGGAGTTCGGGTTCAACGAGGCGACCGCCGGCCTCATCGTCTCCGCCTTCTCGTTGCCGTACGCCCTGCTGCAGGTGTTCGGCGGCACGATCAGCGAGAAGTTCGGCCCGCGCCGGGCACTCTTCGTCATCACGGTGATCTGGGGCGTCGCGACGCTCTGGACCGGCTTCGCCGTCGGCTTCTGGACCCTGTTCGCTGCTCGTGCGCTGCTCGGCCTGAGCGAGGCCGCCGCGTTCCCGACCGCCACCCAGGCGATGAGCCGCTGGATCCCCCGCGACCGGAACGGCTTCGCCCAGGGCGTGGTCCACTCGGCCGCCCGGCTCGGCAACGCCCTGGCCCCGCTCATCGTCGCGTGGGTGATCGGCGCGACGGGAAGCTGGCGCTGGGCGTTCTTCGCCACCGCGGTGCTGTCCCTGGCGTGGGCCGTCGTCTGGTTCGTCTGGTTCCGCGACAAGCCCGAGTCCGCGAAGGGCATCACGCAGGTCGAGCTCGCCGAGCTCCCGCCGGTCGAGACCCGTGCGACCCGTCCCCCGGTGCCGTGGCGGCAGATGGCGAAGCAGATCCTGCCGGTCACCTTCGTCGACTTCGGGTACGGCTGGACCCTCTGGGTGTTCCTCACGTGGCTCCCGACGTTCCTCAGCTCCACCTACGGCCTGGAGATCGGCGACTTCGCCCTGTTCACCACCCTCATCCTGCTGGCCGGTGTCGTCGGGGACACGGTCGGCGGGATGCTCAGTGACCGCATCATCCACCGCGGCGGGAACACCCGGAACGCCCGCCGGATCATCCTGGTGATCGGACTCGGCGGCTCGCTCCTCTGCCTCATCCCGCTCGTGATCGGGCAGGGCCTGCTCGTCGCGACGATCTCGCTGGCCCTGTCGTTCTTCTTCCTCGAACTCTGCAACGCCAACCTCTGGGCGATCCCGATGGACGTCGCGCCGCAGTGGTCCGGCACGGCCTCGGGCTTCATGAACACCGGGTTCGGCATCGCCGGGGTGGTCTCGCCCATCGTGTTCGGCCTGCTCATCGACGCCTCGGGCTGGCAGGTGCCCTTCGCGCTCTCCTGCGCCCTGCTCGGAGCCGCGGCCGTCGTCGCCTGGTTCATGAAGCCGCAGCGGCTGACCTCCACCGACGGCGTGCTCGAGATCGGCACCCCGAAGGCCGAGCAGCGCCCGGCCTGACGGGCGACGCGCGGAACGTGCGCCGGCCCTGGTGGTCCGCGCGCGACGGCCGGGAGGCACGCGTCGGGCCCGCCCCGCGCCTCCCGGCCGCCCGCCACGCGTCCACCGCCCCGCACGGCTGGTGCGGGGTTCCGGACTCGGTGCGATGGCGCCGCCGTCGCACCACGGACGGGACCTCCCAGAGCTGCGCCGGGCGCGCGGGCGCTCAGCGCGCCGCGCGCCGCCCGACGTCGTCGGTCTCGCCGACGAGGGCGTCGTCCGGCTCCACCGGTTCCGGCGACCGCCGGGGCGCCGCCGCGCCTGCGGAACGACGCGCCCGCGCCGCTCGCGACGCCCGAGAGGACAACGACGGCCGGCCGGTCAGCGGCACGCTGAGCGGCGTCCACCGGAACAGCTCGGTCACCGCGACGGACAGGACCAACACGAGCACGTACGTGACGAGGGTGAGCCACGGCCGTGGCACGGCGGCCTCGAGCCAGCTGTCGCCGAAGAGCAGGATCCAGATGACGAACGGGTGGCTCAGGAAGATGCCGAACGAGCGATCGGACGCGTAGTCGACGAAACGGGCGGCCCGGCTGCCGGGTCGCCGGCGGTCCGCCCACGCGGCGCCGATCGCCAGGAACCCGACGAACACCGCGGTGCTCCAGACCGCCTGGATCGGCTGCAGCGGTGTCCCCGCGGCGTAGAGGGACTGCCCGAGGCCGACCTGCAGCGCCCACACGCCCAGGGTGAGCCCCCCGACACCGGCGAAGGCCCACAGGACCGAACGGCGGTGGAGCCGGATGAACCGCAGGAAGGCGTCCGCGTGGTCGGCGGCGATCGCCCCCGAGACGATGAAGAAGACGTACGAGAAGAAGAACTGCTTCTGGTACCCGTGCATCCACGCGTCGCTCGCCGGGAAGTACTTGTACCCGGCGAACACCACCAGCTGGACCAGGAAAGCCACGACCAGCACGGTCACGTGGTGCCCGCGGGTCCGGCGCACCAGCCAGACGATCACCGGCAGGAGCAGGTACACCTGCATCGTCACGAGCAGGAAGTACAGGTGGTACCACGAGGTGCCGGTGACGATGCCCTCGGCCGCGGTGCGCACCAGGTCCGGGACGTCGCCCCGGCGGGTCGGACTCAGCAGCCACGCCGCCGCGACGTAGAGGAACGACCACGCCAGGTACGGCACGCCCACGAGCAGGAACCGCTTCGGCCAGAACTGCGCCATCGGACGCGGGCGCAACGTGTAGCTGTACACGAGCACGAACGCGGTCAGCGAGAAGAAGACCAGCCGGGTGAAGTGCAGCAGGGCGAGCAGCGCGTTCAGCCCGACGTCGTCGGCGGCGGCGGTGTGGCTCGTGGTGTGCACCCCGATCACACACGCGAACGTGAGGATGCGGAGCACGTCGACCTCGTACAGGTGCCGGGGCTTGCCCGCGGCCGTGCGCGTCGGTGTCTGCACCCCCGGCTCAGCGCCGGTCGACGCCGGCGACACGCGTGATGGTCCGTTCACGAGGGTCGGGCCATGGTCCGGACCTTCGCGCGCTGCACCTTGCCGGTGGGCGCACGCGGCAGGTCGGGCACGACGATGACCTCGACAGGTCGGCGGAACCGCGTCAGGTGCGCCTCGGCCCGGGCCACGAGGTCGGCCACGAGGGCTGCGTGGTCGACAAGTTCGTCGGGCTGCGGGATCACGTAGGCGATCGGGACGGCACCGAGCACGTCGTCGGGGCGGCCGACGACGACCGCCTCGAGCACACGTGGGTCGCCGAGCAGGACGTCCTCGACCTCGGACGGGTAGACCTTCTCGCCACCGCGGTTGATGACGTCGTCGGAGCGCCCGGCCAGGGACACCCAGCCGTCGGCGCTGACGGACCCGACGTCACCGGTGTGGAGCCAGCCGTCGGCGTCGAATCGCTCGGACGCACGGCCCCCGAGGTACCCGCGGACGATCCCCGCACCACGCACCCACAGGGCGCCGATCTCGTCGGCGGGCAGGAGTGAGCCGTCCTCGCCTCGGACCTGCACCTCGGACCCGACCGGCACCCCGACGGTACCCGGCCGGGCCGGTTCGTCCAGCGGGGTCGCCGTGATCTGCGAGGCGCCCTCGGTCATGCCCCAGCTCACGACGAGCGGCACGTCGCCGAGGGCGGCGCGCACGGGATCGGGCAGCGGCGCCGACGCGCTGCGCACGAACCGCAGGCCCGACGGGAACTCGAGCGGCCCGGTCTTCGCCAGCACGGCCAGGACGGCCGGGACGGCGTTCAGCCAGGTGATCCGTCGTTCCGCGAGCAGGTCCCAGAACCCGGTGCGACGGAAGCGCCGGTCGAGCACCAGGGTCGCGCCGGCGACGAGCGTCGCGAGCAGCCCGACCACCTCGGCGTTGACGTGGAACAGCGGCAACGAGTTGAACCCGCGGTCGTCGGGCACGAGCCGGTTGTGCCGCGCGACGGCCCGGGCGACGAACAGCAGCTGCGTCTCGGGCAGCTCGACGCCCTTCGGTGTGCCGGTCGACCCGGAGGTGAACAGCACGACGGAACCCTGACCCGGCGCGTGCGGGCTGTCGGCGGGCAGGTCGCCGTCACGGACGGCGGTCGGGAGGAACGTGGCGGGGTCGATCCCGCTGGCCGGCGCCCCGGGCACGGTCGCGTCCACCGCGCGGTCGGACACGACGATGGACGCACCGCCGATCAGGTCGGCGAGACGGCCGGGCTCGGTGGCCGGCTGCCCGGTGTCGACGGGGATCGCCCTGAGACCTGCGGCGACGGCGCTCAGGTGCACGACCGCGAACGCGAGCGGGTCGCCCACGTCGACCAGGACGGCACCCGACGGGGCGATGCCGATCGCGTCGAAGGTCCGCGACCACGCGGTGACCGCGTCGTCGAGCGCACGGTACGTCAGGACGCGCTCGGAGCGAGCATCCTCGAGGAAGTGGCGCTCGCCCCCGCCGGCCGCACGGGCACGGATGAGCGAGCGCAGGTCGGGTTCATCGCGAACGGGCTGCACGCAAGAAGGCTATTGCCCGACCCTATGAGCGGTCGGAGGGAACAGCGGGATCTGTGGAGAACCGGTGCAGCATCCACTGCCAGAGCGGGAGCATCCGGGGCACGCCGTCACGGGTGAGCGGTGTCGAGTCCTTGATGATCAGGGAGTGCGCCTTGCCGTCGCCGCGGAGGTCGGTGAGGATCGCGTGCGGGTCCGCGCCGGCGACGGGCGGGGTGGTGTCCGTCTCGAACGGCCCGGACACGCCACTCAGCCCGAGGACGTCCCACGAACCGGTGATGCGGGGGCCGAACGCGTCACGGACGTCGTCGATGGCGTACATCCGGTCGACCGGTGTCCGGCCCGGGCGGTCCATCCACGCTGCGTGCGACGGCCCGCGGGACTCGACGGGCGAGGAGAACATCAACGCACCGTGGACGCTGCGGATGTGTGCGATGTACGCCGCCTCTCCGCCGCCCTGCGAGTGCCCGGCCACGACGACGTCGTTCCAGACGATGCGGTCGTCGCCCTGGACGAACCGCCCCCAGCCGCCCTCGGGGTCGTGGTCGTCGAGGTACGCGACGGCGTCACGGAAGCGCGAGACGATGGACCCGGCCGGACTGACCGCGCTGAACTCCGACGGCCGGGTGCCGTCGAAGCGGTTCCGCTGGACCAGGCCGTAGCAGCGCGCGTCCGCCTCGCACGTGCCGGACAGGGTGCGACCGAGGTTCCAGTAGTCGAGGCCGAGCACGTGGTAGCCGTCCGCCAGCGCGGCCCCGAGGAACCGCTGGTACTCGGCCGGACGGGACCGGGTCGCGGGCAGGAACAACAGGAGCGGACCGTCGGCCGACGTGCGCGCGGCGAAGTCGTCACGGTTCGGGGTGAGCCGCTCACCGTTCACCGTTCCGAGCCGGAACCGGTGGAACTCCCCGTGAGGCCCGCGTTCGTCACCCGACGGCCGCTCGTGCACCGCGACCCGGCCGTTGTCCGCCACTCGCTGGGCACCGAGGACGTTCGCGGCGACGAGCGAGCCGGCCCCGATCGCCACGAGGACGATCGCGGCGAGGACCAGCAGCAGACGGTGGCTCATGCCGTGATCCGTGCCCACACCTCGTCAGCGGAGCGGATCGTCTGCTCGAGCGTCCCGGTGGCGTCGACGACGTGGTCGGCGAGGGCGAGACGGTCTGCGTCGCTCGCCTGGGCGGCGACACGACGCTCGGCCTCGTCACGGGGCATCCCGCGGTGCTCGACGAGCCGTTCGATGCGCTGCGCAGCGGGGGCGTCGACCACCACGACCGCGTCGAACCGGAGCGGGCGCGAGCCGCGGGCCTCGGCGAGCAACGGCACGTCGTAGACCACCACGGCGTCGGGGTCGGCGGCCTCGGCGGCGTCGAACGCCTGCTGCGCGAGCCGCCAGACCTCGGGGTGCGTGATGGCTTCGAGGTCCTTCCGCGCCGCGGGGTCCGCGAACACGATCGACCCGAGCGCCGGCCGGTCGAGGGCACCGTCGGCGGCGATCACCGACGGTCCGAACCGCTCGGCGACCTGCGCCAGGCCCGGGCTGCCCGGTGCCACGGCGTCCCGCGCCAGTCGGTCGGCGTCGACGACGACTGCCCCGTGCTCGGTCCAGCGTCGGGAGACGGTCGACTTGCCCGCGGCGATGCCGCCCGTGAGTCCGATGATGTGCACGGCAACAGGGTAACGACCCCGATGCCCGGAAACGCCGGAAGCCCGGCACCCTGTCAGGGGTGCCGGGCTTCCGGTCGGGACGAACCGCTCGATCAGTTGTTGGTCGAGCTGAGCTTCTCGCGGAGTGCAGCGAGCGACGCGTCGTCGGCCAGGGGGCTTGCGCCACCCGTCTCGCCGGCGAACGACGAGGTCGACGACGATGAGGAAGCCGTGGCCGGGAGGTCGAAGCCACCCTGCGCCTCGTCGGCGATGGTCTTCGCGACCTGCGCCTTGTGGGCTTCCCAACGCGCCTGGGCGGCCGCGTACTGGCCCTCCCACTCGGTGCGCTGCGTGTCGTAGCCCTCGAGCCACTCGTTGGTCTCCGGGTCGAAGCCCTCGGGGTACTTGTAGTCACCCTTGTCGTCGTACTCGGTCGGCATGCCGTAGAGCGCCGGGTCGAACTCGTCGCTCTCCGGGTCGACGCCCTCGTTCGCCTGCTTGAGGCTCAGCGAGATGCGGCGACGGTCGAGGTCGATGTCGATGATCTTGACGAAGACCTCGTCGTTGACCGACACGACCTGCTCGGCGAGCTCGACGTGCTTGTTCGAGAGCTCCGAGATGTGCACCAGGCCCTCGATGCCGTCGGCAACGCGGACGAAGGCACCGAACGGGACGAGCTTCGTGACCTTGCCCGGTGCGATCTGACCGATCGCGTGGGTGCGGGCGAAGACCTGCCACGGGTCCTCCTGCGTCGCCTTGAGCGAGAGCGACACGCGCTCGCGGTCCAGGTCGACCTCGAGGATCTCGACGGTGACTTCCTGACCGACCTCGACGACCTCGCTGGCGTGCTCGATGTGCTTCCAGCTGAGCTCGGAGACGTGGACGAGACCGTCGACGCCGCCGAGGTCCACGAACGCACCGAAGTTGACGATCGAGGACACGATGCCCTTGCGGACCTGGCCCTTGTGGAGGTTGTTGAGGAACGTCGTCCGGGACTCGGACTGCGTCTGCTCGAGGAGCGCACGGCGCGACAGGACCACGTTGTTGCGGTTCTTGTCGAGCTCGAGGATCTTGGCCTCGATCTCCTGGCCGAGGTACGGCGTGAGGTCGCGGACACGACGGAGCTCGATGAGCGAGGCGGGGAGGAAGCCACGGAGGCCGATGTCGACGATGAGACCGCCCTTGACGACCTCGATGACCGTCCCGGTCACGACGCCGTCGGACTCCTTGATCTTCTCGACGTCGCCCCACGCACGCTCGTACTGCGCGCGCTTCTTCGACAGGATGAGGCGGCCTTCCTTGTCCTCCTTCTGGAGAACCAGGGCCTCGACCTCGTCGCCGACCTCGACGACCTCGTTGGGGTCGACGTCGTGCTTGATCGAGAGCTCGCGCGAGGGGATGACGCCCTCGGTCTTGTAACCGACGTCGAGGAGGACCTCGTCGCGGTCGATCTTCACGACGGTGCCGGAGATGAGATCACCGTCGTTGAAGAACTTCAGGGTCTTCTCGACCTCGGCCAGGAAGTCATCAGCCGAACCGATGTCGTTGATGGCGACCTGCTTAGGAGCCTTGGTCGTAGTGGTTGTCATGTAGAGATTGCTCCGAACGGACATGAGTCGGGCCATGGCGTGCGGGGACTCGGCCCCCGTGGTGCACCGCCGTGGCGATTGATTGAGTGGCGCGGATTGCGCCGCACAAGTCTAACCGCACCGGCGGAGGCCCCACAACCGGGCGTGTCGACGGCGCGTCACCCGACCAGCGCGGTCCGGAGGGTGTCGAGGCCGATGCTGCCGAGCGAGAGCGCACGGTGGTGGAACGCCTTCAGGTCGAAGTCAGCTCCCTCGCGCGCGGCGACCTCGTCGCGGATGGACTCCCAGACGCGCTGACCCACCTTGTACGAGGGTGCCTGCCCCGGCCACCCGAAGTACCGGGCGACCTCGAACCGGACGAACGCCGGGTCCATGTTGACGTTCTGCCCCATGAAGTCGAGCGCGTACTCCCACGTCCAGCCGCCGCCGTCGGGGTTCGTCTTCTGCAGGTGCACGCCGATGTCGAGCACGACGCGGGCCGCACGCATCCGCTGCCCGTCGAGCATGCCGAGCCGGTCGCCGTCGTCGTCGAGGAACCCGAGCTGCTCCATCAGCCGCTCGGCGTACAGCGCCCAGCCCTCGACGTGCCCGGAGGCCCCGGACAGCTGCCGGCGCCAGGTGTTCAGCTCGCCACGGTTGTAGACGCCCTGGCTGATCTGCAGGTGGTGTCCGGGGACGCCCTCGTGGTAGACCGTCGTCTTCTCGCGCCAGGTGCCGAACTCGGTGACGCCCTCGGGCACCGACCACCACATGCGGCCGGCACGGGAGAAGTCGTCGGAGGGGCCGCTGTAGTAGATGCCGCCCTCTTGCGTGGGGGCGATCCGGCACTCCAGGCGACGGATCGGGTCCGGGATGTCGAAGTAGGTCCCGGCCATCGCGGCGATCGACGCGTCACTCGTCTCCTGCATCCACCGCTGCAGCGCGTCGGTTCCGTGCAGGATCCGGGACGGGTCGGTGTCGAGCACCTCGATCGCCCGGGCGACGCTCGCGCCGGACTCGATGCGGTCGGCGATGCGCTCCTGCTCGTCCCGCATGCGCGCGAGTTCCTCGAGGCCCCACTCGTACGTCTCGTCGAGGTCGACGACCGCCCCGAGGAACCGGCGCGAGTGGAGCTCGTAGGCTTCGCGACCGACGGCGTCCACGGGGGTGGCGAGCGGCAGCAGCTCGTGCTCCAGGAACTGCCCGAGCGAGCGGTACGCGGCCGAGGCGACCTGGGCTCCGCGGGTGAGCTCGGCGCGGAGCGTGTCCGGCACCGGCGAACCGTCGTCGAACGCGGCGCCTTCGGCGAGGCGCGCGAAGAAGCCGTCCTCGGCGCCGTTCCGGGCTGCCTGCTCGGCGACCAGGGCGACCTGGCGCTTGGCCGGGGTGACGTCTTCGCGGGTGCCCTCGAGCAGGGTCTCACGGATGCCCTCGAGGGCGTCCGGCAGCGCGTGCAGCCGGCTCGCGATGTCCTGCCAGTCGCCCTCGGTCGCGGTCGGCATCAGGTCGATGATCTCGCGGACCGACTGCGCCGGGCTCGCGATGACGTTGAGGTCGCGGAGGTGCAGCTTGCGCTCGTACGACTCCTGCACCAGGTCCAGCTCGGCGCCGAGGTCGGCCTTCGTCACCTGGTCCACGGAGTCGACGGCGGGAGCGGCGTCGAGCGCACGCTTCGCACCGCGCGCGGCCTCGGCCATCGCGGCGGCACCGGCGGGCGAGGTGTCGCCGTACTCCCCCGTGCGCCCCGGGACGCCGATGTACGTGGCGGTCGTCGGGTCGAGGTCGACGAGGGTGGTGACCCAGTCCTCGGCGACGCGGTCGACGGCGGACGGCTGGCGGACAGGACGCTCTTCGCTCATGCCCCGACCCTACCGACCCGTGGGTCGGCAGGACCCCGAGCAGCCCGGGTCAGTGGGCGGCGCTCTCCCAGTTCGGCCCCACGCCGACCGAGACGTCGAGCGGGACGCTCAGCTCGGCAGCGCTGCCCATCCGGGTGCGGAGGATCTCCTCCACACGCTCCTGCTCACCGGGCGCGACCTCGAGGATGAGCTCGTCGTGCACCTGGAGCAGCAGGTGGGACTGCAGCTCGCCCTCGCGCAGGTCGTCGGCGACCCCGAGCATCGCGATCTTGATGATGTCGGCGGCCGAACCCTGGATCGGGGCGTTCAGCGCGGCGCGTTCGGCGTTCTCACGCAGGACCCGGTTCGGGCTCTTCAGGTCGGGGAACGGGCGACGGCGACCGAAGATCGTCTCGGTGTAGCCGTCCTCGCGTGCCTGCTCGACGACGTTGCGCAGGTAGTCGCGCACCGCACCGAAGCGGGCGAAGTACTCGGTCATCAGGGTGCGGGCCTCGGACTGCTCGATGCGCAGCTGCTTCGACAGACCGAAGGCACTCAACCCGTAGGCCAGGCCGTAGGACATCGCCTTGACCTTCGTGCGCATCTCGTTGGAGACCTCGGACGGGTCGACGCCGAACACCCGGGCGCCGACGAAGCGGTGCAGGTCCTCGCCCTCGTTGAAGGCCTGGATGAGCCCCGGGTCGCCGGAGAGGTGCGCCATGATCCGCATCTCGATCTGCGAGTAGTCGGCGGTCACGAGCGTCGTGTACGGCTCAGCGACCGCGAACGCCGACCGGATCCGGCGACCGACGGCCGTCTTCACCGGGATGTTCTGCAGGTTCGGGTCGGTCGACGAGACCCGGCCCGTGCTCGTACCGGTCTGCTCGTAGCGGGTGTGGATGCGCCCGTCGACCACGGCGGCGTCGAGCGTGTCGACGATCTGCCGGAGCTTCGTGGCGTCGCGGTGCTGCAGCAGGAGCCCGAGGAACGGGTGCGGGTGCTGTTCCTGCAGGTCGGCCAGGCTTGCGGCGTCGGTCGAGAACCCGGTCTTGGTCTTGCGGGTCTTCGGCATCGCGAGCTCGGTGAACAGGACTTCCTGCAGCTGCTTCGGCGACCCGAGGTTGACCTCGTGCCCGATCTCGGCGAAGGCCTGCTGCGCGAGCTCGGCGGCGCGCTCCCCCAGTTCCTTCGACAGGCCGGTGAGCACCGGGCGGTCGATGCCGACACCGATGGTCTCCATGCCGGCCAGCACCGACACGAGCGGCAGCTCGATGTCGTCGAGGACCCGCAGCGAGGATGCGTCGATCCGGGCGCGCAGGGCCGTGGTGACGCGGAGCACGAACCACGCGTGCACCCCGACGTTGACCGGGTCGGTCTCGGGGACCAGCTGGTTGGGGTCAGCCGTCGGCAGTTCTTCGCCGAGCTCCTGGTAGACGAGGTCCGACAGTGGCTGCCCCTGCTTGCCGGGCTGCGCGAGCCACCCCATGATCCGGGCGTCGCCGGCGATGCCGTTCACGACGAAGCCGGCGGTGCCGAGCGCCTTGATCGCGGCCTTGGCGTCGTGGAAGTGCTTCGGGGCGTCGGAGGCGAACCAGGCCGAGAGCTGCTCGTAGTCCTTCGCGCCGCTGCCGCCCGGCACCAGCACGGCGTCGTCGTGCGTCGCGATGCCGATGGCGCTGAGGCGTCCGTCGATGACCTCGACCGCGACGCCGTAGCCGTTCGCCGCCTCGGTCGCGTTGCGGCGCTCGAGCCAGTAGCCGAGCTCTTCGTCGATCAGGGTCTTGACGGGCGGCGGGGTCGGCGCGCCGTCGGTGACGGTGCCCTCGGCCGCCGGCTCGACAGGGTCGCCCGACCCGGCCACCTTGAAGACGCGGTCGAGCAGCGTGCGGAACTGCAGCTTCGCGAAGAGCTCGCGCACCGCGGTCTCGTCGACCGGGCGGAGCGCGACGTCGGCGGGACCGACGGGCAGCTCGACGTCGGTGACCAGGCGGTTGAGCCGGCGGTTCCGGATCGCCCGGTCCTGCTGCTCGCGCAGGTTGTTGCCGACGACGCCCTTGATCTCGCCGGCGTGCTCGAGGACGCCGTCGAGCGACCCGTACTGGGTCACCCACTTGACCGCGGTCTTCTCGCCGACCTTGTCGATGCCGATCAGGTTGTCGCTGGTCTCGCCGACGAGGGCGGCGATGTCCGGGTACTGGTGGGGCTCGATGCCGTACCGCTCGTAAACCTTGTCGCGGTCGTAGCGGGTGAGTTCGGAGACACCGCGGACCGACGGGTAGAGCAGGGTGACGTCGTCGTTGACGAGCTGGATCGAGTCGCGGTCGCCGGAGACCACGTAGACCTTGAAGCCCTGGTCGGCACCCTGCTTGGAGAGGGTCGCGAGGATGTCGTCGGCCTCGTAGTCCTCTTTCGTGACGGTGGTGATGCCCATCGCCTCGAGCGCCTGCTGCAGGAGCGGGATCTGTCCCTTGAACTCGGCCGGGGTCTCGGAGCGGGTGCCCTTGTACTCGGCGTACTCACGCGTGCGGAACGAGAACCGGGAGATGTCGAACGCCACCGCCAGGTGGGTGGGCTTCTCGCGCTGCAGGAGCATCAGCAGCATCGAGATGAAGCCGTGGATCGCGTTGGTGTGCTGCCCCTCGCGGTTCACGAAGCTGTCGACCGGCAGCGCGTAGAAGGCCCGGAAGGCGAGCGAGTGGCCGTCGATGACCATGAGGGTAGGCTTTGCGGAGTCCGACACCCGGACAGCCTACCGACGCCCGCTGACACGGAAGGTCGACGCAGACCGTGACCGACGACACCACATCGACCACGATCGATCCCCGCCTCGACGAACGCGGCATGGGCGAGCTGGCCGAGAAGATGGGCATGGTCATCACCGAGCTCTCGGCCGAGCGGGCGGTCGGTTCGATCCCCGTCGAGGGCAACCGCCAGCCGGTCGGCCTGCTGCACGGCGGCGCCTACGTCGTCCTCGCGGAGAGCCTCGGTTCGATGGCCGCCAACGTGCACGCCGGGCCTGGCCGCTACGCCGTCGGCATCGAGCTCAGCGCCTCGCACTCCCGCAGCGCCACGAGCGGCATCGTCACGGGCACGTGCACCGCCATCCACCTGGGCGGCACGCTCACCACCCACGAGATCGTCCTGACCGACGACCAGGGTCGCCGGTGCTCCACCGTCCGGATCACGAACATGATCCGCGAGCGTCGCTGACCGACGGACCGACGGCTCAGTCCTCCGGCGGCCGCTGCAGCAGCAGGCGGGCGTCGCCGAACCCGAGCCGCCGGTAGAGCCGCTCGCCGTCCACGCTCGAGTGCACCGACGTCCGCTCCACGCCGAGTTCGTCGGCGACCTGGAGCAGGGCCGTGACGAGCCGTCCGGCGACGCCGGAACCGCGCAGCTCCGGGTGCACGTAGACCGTCTGCACGTCGGCGGTCAGCCGGCGCCCCGGCCGGTCCGGCAGCGGCGGTCGCGCGACGAGCCCGAGCCACGCCATGCCGAGCACGACACCGTCCCGCTCCGCGACGACGCACCGGTGCGACTCCGCGTGGTCGGCGGCGAACGCCGTCATGGCATCGCGGTACGCCTCCACGCTCGCCACCGGATGAGCGCCGCCCTCGTCCACGCTCCACCGCCACCGCAGGTCGGCCACCGCCGGCATGTCGTCAGGCCGGGAGGCCCGGATCACCACGTCGTCCATGGCTCCAGCCTGCCAGGTGGTCGCGACACACGCCCCGCCCTCGGACGCAGGAACGCCGCCGACCCCAGGGGGCCGGCGGCGTTCCGTGAGCGACGGTGGAGCGCTGGACTACTTCTTGGCGCTGAGCTGCTCGATGATCGCCTTCGCCACGTCGTGCATGGTCAGGCGGCGGTCCATCGAGGCCTTCTGGATCCAGCGGAACGCCTCGGGCTCGGTGAGGCCCATCTTCTCGTTCAGCAGGCCCTTGGCGCGGTCGACGAGCTTGCGGGTCTCGAAGCGCTCGACGAGGTCGGCGACCTCGGCCTCGAGCGTGATGATCTGCTGGTACCGCGAGAGGGCGATCTCGATCGCGGGGAGCAGGTCGTTCGGGGTGAAGGGCTTGACCACGTAGGCCAGCGCACCGGCCTCGGTGGCACGCTCGACGAGGTCCTTCTGGCTGAACGCGGTCAGCAGGACGACGGGCGCGATGTGGTTCTTGGACAGCTTCTCGGCTGCGGAGATGCCGTCGAGCTGGGGCATCTTGACGTCCATCACGACGAGGTCGGGGCGGAGGTCGGTCGCGAGCTGGACGGCGGTCTCACCGTCACCGGCTTCACCGACCACGTCGAACCCGTTGTCGCGGAGGATCTCCACGATGTCGAGGCGGATGAGCGACTCGTCCTCGGCGACGACGACGCGACGGGGTGCTGGTGCTGTTGCTTCTGTGTCACTCACGGGCGAAAGCCTACTAGACGACGGAAGTGCCGTATCCCAGACCACGCAGAACGATGCTTGGTACGAGTGGCGGGACGCGGATCGGTACTGCCCCGCACGCCGTGAGCATCTTGGTACGAGTGGCGGGACGCGGATCGGTGCTGCCCCGCACGCCGTGAGCATCTTGGTACGAGTGGCGGGACGCGGATCGGTGCTGCCCCGCACGCCGTGAGCATCTTGGTACGAGTGGCGGGACGCGGATCGGTGCTGCCCCGCACGCCGTGAGCATCTTGGTACGAGTGGCGGGACGCGGATCGGTGCTGCCCCGCACGCCGTGAGCATCTTGGTACGAGTGGCGGGACGCGGATCGGTGCTGCCCCGCACGCCGTGAGCATCTTGGTACGAGTGGCGGGACGCGGATCGGTGCTGCCCCGCACGCCGTGAGCATCTTGGTACGAGTGGCGGGACTTGAACCCGCACGCCGTGAGGCAGAGCATTTTGAGTGCCCCGTGTCTGCCGATTCCACCACACTCGCGAGGAGGCCAACACTACCAGCCCGACCCGCGCCTCCCGGCCCGTCGTCGACCGTCTCAGGAGCCCTCGAGCGCCTCGATCGCCGCCACCAGACCAGCCCGTCGCGGCGACCGCCGCGGCAGCACCGCGAGCAGCGCGCGGAGCACGAGCGCGTCGGTCGCACCGTCCGGGGTGCGCGCCCACGCGAGCAGGGCGTCGACGCCGCCGTCGGCGACGACCGACTCGCGGAACCGCAGCCGCACCAGGTCACGGACAGCGTCGACGCCGGGTGCGGCGGAGCCCGGCAGGACCGGTCCGGCGTACCGGTCGACGGCCTGGAGGCGCGCCCCGCGTTCGAGCGCGGACAGCACGCCGTCGACGTCGGTCCGGACCCCGGTCACCCGGTACGGCCGCGACGTCACGGTCACGTCCGGGGCGTGCTGCGCGAGGACCCGGCGCAGCCGGACGACCTCGGCGCGCAGGGTGACGACCGAGCCCGGGTCTCCGTAGACGGCGGCGGCGAGGTCGGTCGCCGCGAGGCCGGCGGGGTGCGCGGCGAGCACGACGAGCAGTTCGGAGTGCCGGGCGGACAGCTCGACCCGGCGGTCGGCGATCCGGAGCACGGCGGTGTCGGTACCGAGCACGGTCAGCTCGGCCGACGGCACGCCGGGTGTCCGCACCGGTGGGCGGACCGCGGCCAGGGCGAGCTGGGCCTCGGCTGCGGCGACCGTGGCGGCGAGCAGCGACAGCGTGTGCCGTTCGACTGCGCGGTCGTCGCCCGTCAGGTCGAGCACCCCGACGGTGGCGCCGCTCGCGTCGTGCACCGGGACGGCGGTGCACGAGAAGGGCTTGACGGCGTTCGCGTAGTGCTCATCGGAGCGGATCTGTACCGGACGGTCCAGGCGCAGTGCCGTGCCGGGCGCACTGGTGCCGATGCGGTCCTCCGACCAGTCGGCTCCGGGGACGAAGCCCATGTCCTCGGCGGCGCGACGCGTGGAGCGGGCACCGTCGACCCAGACGAGACGACCCGCGGCGTCCGCGACGGCGACGACGCACCCGGCCGAGCGGGAGTCGTCGAGCAGCAGCCGACGGACCACCGGCAGCAGGGTGGCGAGGGGGCCGTCGTGCCGGACGGCATCGAGTTCCTCGTCGCCGAGGGCGAGGACCGGGGCGGCGTCGGGGTCGACCCGGGCGGACCGCTGCCACGACGCGGCGACGAGCGGGCGGAGCCGACCGGGTGCGCGCATGCGTCCTCCGATCGACCCCACCCGCCGCTCCGTCGCGACGCGTGCGGTCAGCCTACGTCCGGGCCACCCGCGGGACCAGGCCGAGATCGGCGAGCTCGGCGTCGTCGAACATCCGCGACCGGGTGAGGAACCGTTTGCCCTCGGGGACCTCGACCGAGAACCCGCCGCCCCGGCCGTCGACGACGTCGATCGTCAGGTGCGTGTACTTCCAGTACTCGAACTGCGACACCGACATGTAGACCTCGACCGGGTCCAGCCCGTCGACCTGCAACGCGCCGAGCAGGACGTCCCCCGGGCCGGTCCGGAACATGCCGACGGGGTAGCACATCGGGCTCGAGCCGTCGCAGCAGCCGCCGGACTGGTGGAACATCAGCGGGCCGTGCCGGGTGGTGAGGGTGCGCAGGAGCTCCCCCGCCGCCGGGGTCGCCGCGACGCGTGCCGTGTCGGGCATCAGAAGAAGCCCATCGGCCCGTCGGCGTAGGAAACGAGCAGGTTCTTCGTCTGCTGGTAGTGGTCGAGCATCATCTTGTGGTTCTCGCGCCCGATGCCGGACTGCTTGTAGCCGCCGAAGGCCGCACCCGCCGGGTACTGGTGGTAGGTGTTCGACCACACCCGCCCGGCCTGGATGTCACGTCCGGCGCGGTACAGGGTCGTGACGTCACGGCTCCACACCCCGGCGCCGAGCCCGTACAGGGTGTCGTTGGCCGTGGCGATCGCGTCGTCGTAGCCGCTGAAGGACGTCAGGGCGAGCACGGGCCCGAAGATCTCCTCCTGGAAGATCCGCATCGAGTTGTCGCCCTCGAACACCGTCGGGGTGACGTAGTAGCCGCCCGAGAGTTCACCGCCCAGGTCCGCGCGTTCACCCCCGGTCAGGAGCGTCGCACCCTCCTGCTTGCCGATGTCGATGTAGCTCAGGATCTTCTCGAGCTGGTCGTTCGACGCCTGGGCGCCGATCATCGTGGACAGGTCGAGGGGGTGCCCCTGCTTGACGGCACGGACGCGTTCCAGGCCGTCGGCGACGAACCCGTCGTAGATCTCCTCCGCCACCAGTGCCCGGGACGGACACGTGCAGACCTCGCCCTGGTTCAGGTTGAAGAACGTGAAGCCCTCGAGCGCCTTGTCGTAGAAGGAGTCCTTCTCGGCCGCCACGTCGGGGAAGAACACGTTCGGGCTCTTGCCGCCGAGCTCGAGCGTCACCGGGATGAGGCTCTGCGAGGCGTACTGCATGATCAGCCGCCCGGTGGTGGTCTCCCCCGTGAAGGCGATCTTCCGGATGTCCGGGTGCTGCGCGAGCGGTGCGCCGACCTCGATGCCGAAGCCGTTGACGACGTTGAGCACCCCGGCGGGCAGCAGGTCGCGGATGAGCTCGACGAGCACGTGGATGGACGCCGGGGTCTGCTCGGCGGGCTTCAGCACGACGCAGTTGCCGGCGGCGAGGGCCGGGGCGAGCTTCCACACCGCCATCAAGATCGGGAAGTTCCACGGGATGATCTGCCCGACGACGCCGAGCGGTTCGTGGAAGTGGTAGGCCACGGTGTCGTGGTCGATCTCGCCGGCGGACCCCTCCTGCGCACGGATCGCCCCGGCGAAGTACCGGAAGTGGTCGATCGCGAGCGGGATGTCCGCGCCGAGGGTCTCGCGGATCGGCTTGCCGTTCTCCCACGTCTCGGCGACGGCGAGCACCTCGAGGTGCTCCTCCATGCGGTCCGCGATCTTGTTGAGGATGACAGCGCGCTCGGCCGCGCTCGTCCGGCCCCAGGCCGGGAACGCCTTCCAGGCGGCGGCGACGGCGCGGTCGACGTCCGTCGAGTCGCCGCGGGCCACCTCGGTGAACACCTTGCCCGTGACGGGCGTCGGGTTCTCGAAGTACTGCCCGCTGGCGGACGGCACGTACTCGCCGCCGATGAAGTGGTCGTACCGGGATCGGTACTCGACCAGGGAGCCGGGCTCGCCGGGTGCGGCGGAGCTGGTGGGCGAGGGTGCGATGGTCATGGTGGTGCCCTTTCGACGACGCTGTCGGGGCGCACGGGTCGCGCGCCTGCTCCGCACGGTACGACCGCGGGGGTTGCAGGTCGTTGCACGGCCCGGGGCTCGGACGGGTAGCGTTCTGGACACCAGCGCTGGCGATCAGGGAGGAGCGCTCGTGGATTCTCGTGCAGTCAGGACGTTCCGGGTGTTCGTCGTCGTCACCGCGGTCGTCGCCATCGCACTGGGCATCGTGGCCATCGTCTGGCCCCGCCCGTCGCTCGTGCTCGTGGCGCTGCTGTTCGGCGTGTACCTCGTCGTGGCCGGGGCACTGCGCGTCTTCGCCGCGGTGCGGGGCCACGGCACCCGGCCGGTGTGGCGGTGGACGTCCGGCATCGTCGGCGGTCTGGTCGCGGTCGCGGGGCTCGTGACGCTGCTCGACCCGGCGATCCCGCTCGTCGTCTACGCCGTGCTCGCCGGGGTCGGGTTCCTGATCGAGGGGGTCGCCGCGATCGTCGGCGGCTTCGTCGGCCACCCGGGATCGTCACGCGTCCCGACGATCGTCAGCGGCGTGCTGTCCATCATCGGGGGCATCGTCGTGCTCGTCGCGCCCGGACTCGCGCTGACCGTCTTCATGGTCTTCGCCGGCATCGCGCTCATCGTCGTCGGGGCCGCGGCCCTGCTGCTCCTGCCGCCGCGCGCTGCCGTTCGCCGCTAGCCGCCGAGCGCCGCCGTCCGCTGCTCGACCGCGGCGCCCCTGCCGTCCGCCGCTAGGCCGACCCGGTGCCGAAGAGCAGCCCGAGTGCGTAGGTGACGATCGCCGCACCGAACCCGATGGCGAGCTGCCGGAAGGCCCGCTTGCCGGGAGACGCTCCGCTCAGCACGCCGACGACGGCACCGGTGCCGAGCAGGGCGATGCCCACCAGCCCGCCGGCCACCGCGATGGCCGGCCACCCCTGCATGCCGAACAGGAACGGCAGCACCGGGATGATCGCGCCCGAGGCGAAGAAGCAGAAGCTCGACACCGCGGCGCTCAGCCCGGTGCCGACCGCCTCGTGGTCGTCGGCGACCGCGGTGGAACCGGTCGCCGGCCGCCGCTCACCGATGCCGGACAGCACCTGCGCGGCGTGCTCGGACGCCTCGGCCTCGGACATCCCGCGCGCCCGGTAGACCAGGGCGAGCTCGTTCGCGTCGACGTCGAGGTCCGACACCGCCCTGCCGGCCTCGGGATGGGGCGCGGACGCCTCGAGCAGTTCGCGCTGCGACCGGACGGAGACGTACTCCCCCGCCCCCATCGACAACGCACCGGCCAGCAGGCCGGCGATGCCGCTCAGCAGCACGAAGTGCCGGTCGGCCCCCGAAGCGCTGATGCCGATGATGAGCGCCAGGTTGGACACCAGGCCGTCGTTCGCGCCGAACACCGCCGCCCGGAACGTGCCGGACAGCCGCATCCGGCCACGGTTCGCGAGCCCGCGCACGACCTCGCCGTGGATCCGCTCGTCGGCGGCCATCCGCGCGGTCGCGTCCGAGTCGTCGGCGTACGGCGAGCGGTCCTCGGCGCGCTGCATGAGCGCGAGGACGAAGACCGACCCGAACCGCTTGGCCAGCACGGCGAGCACCCGGGTGCGCAGGCTCCCCCGCTGCGGGCGTCCGACGTCGTCGCCGAGCAGGTCGAGCCAGTGGTCGGCGTGCCGTCCCTCGGCCTCGGCCAGCGCGGCGAGGATCTCGCGCTCCTCGCCGGAACGGCGGGCAGCGAGGTTGCGGTACACGGCCGCCTCGGCACGCTCGTCGGCCAGGTAGCGACGCCAGCGGCGGACGTCGGCGCGCGGCGCCGGGGTGTCGGATCGGAGGCTCACAGCGACCATCCTGCCGCCTGCGGCCGACGTCCGGTCACCGCCAGGGCCGTGGAGACGCGGCAGGGCGCGGCCCGGAAGCGGTCGGCGCTGCTCGCACCGGGCCTCCAGTCCGCGCCCTGGTGGCGACGGAGCCTCGGGATCAGTCCCGGACGTACGCCGGCGCGGCCTCGGCGTGGGCGTCGCCCACCCGGTGCACGCGCAGGTCGTTCGTCGAGCCCTCGATGCCGGGAGGGGACCCGGCCGTCACGATGACGCGGTCGCCGGGGGCGGCCAGGCCGTTCTCGAGCAGGACGTCGTCCACCTGCGAGAAGAGCTCGTCGGTGTGGGTCTTCCGCTCCACCAGGAACGAACGAACACCCCACGTGAGGGCCATCCGGCGGCGCGTGGCCTCGTTCGGGGTGAAGGCGATGATCGGCAGACCGTGGCGCAGGCGCGACATGCGGCGGGCCGAGTCGCCGGACTCCGTGAAGACGCAGAGGTACGACGCCTCGGTGAACTCGGCGATCTCGACGGCGGCGAGGGTGATCGCTCCGCCGAGGGTGCGCGGTTTGGTGCCGAGCGGGGCGATGCGCTCGAGACCGTGGTCCTCGGTGGACTCGACGATGCGGGCCATGGTGCGGACGGTCTGCACCGGGTACTCACCGACGCTCGTCTCACCGGACAGCATGACCGCGTCGGCACCGTCGAGGACGGCGTTGGCGACGTCGGACGTCTCGGCGCGGGTGGGGATCGGCGACGAGATCATCGACTCGAGCATCTGCGTCGCGACGATGACCGGCTTCGCCATGCGGCGGGACAGCTCGACGGCGCGCTTCTGCACGATCGGGACGGCCTCGAGCGGGAGCTCGACGCCGAGGTCACCGCGGGCGACCATGATGCTGTCGAAGGCGTCGATGATCTCCTCGAGCGCGTCGACGGCCTGGGGCTTCTCGACCTTGGCGATGACCGGCAGGCGCTTGCCCTCTTCGTCCATGATCTCGTGGGCACGCACGACGTCGCTCGCGTTGCGCACGAACGACAGCGCGATGAGGTCGGCGCCCTGGCGGATCGCCCAGCGCAGGTCGGCCTCGTCCTTCTCGCTCAGCGCGGGGACGTTGACGGCGACACCGGGCAGGTTGATGCCCTTGTTGTTGGACACCGTGCCGGGGACGACGACCTCGGTGCGGACCCGCACGCCGTCGGTGTCGAGGACACGGAGGCGGACACGGCCGTCGTCGATGAGGAGCGGGTCACCGGGCTTGACGTCCTGCGGCAGGCCCTTGAACGTCGTACCGCAGATCTCCTTCGAGCCGGGGACGTCCTCGGTCGTGATGGTGAAGATGTCACCGACCGCCAGGTCGTGCGGACCGTCGGCGAAGCGTGCCAGACGGATCTTCGGACCCTGCAGGTCGACGAGGATCGCAACGGGCTTGCCGAGTTCTTCGGCGGCACGACGGACGTTGACGTAGTTGGCCTCGTGGACGCTGTAGTCACCGTGGCTGAGGTTGAGGCGGGCGACGTCGACGCCCGCTTCGATGATCTCCTTGACGGTCTCGTAGTCCGACGTTGCCGGTCCGAGCGTCGAAACGATCTTTGCGCGTCTCAATGGATTCCTTCGTGGTGGTGGATGGAGCTTGGGTTTCCGCGCTGTGGGGCCGCGCGGAACGAAGCGAGGCCACCAGCACCCTACCGAGTGCTGGTGGCCTCGCGCTCACGGGAGCGTGAGCATCTGGTGGATCGCCGACATCAGACGGAGATCGCCCGGTCGGTCGCCTTGACCGGTGCCGGCAGGATCGTGGAGCCCTCGAGGTACTCGTCGACCTGGGCGGCCGCGGCACGGCCCTCGGCGATCGCCCACACGATGAGCGACTGCCCACGACCCGCGTCGCCGGCGACGAACACGCCGGCCTCGTTGGTCGCGTAGTCGGCACGGCGGTCGAGCGCCCCGGAGACCGTGGTCGGCAGACCGAGCTGCGGCTCGATCGTGTCCGACTCGGGGCCGGTGAAGCCCATCGCGATGAGGACGAGGTCGGCCGGGATCTCCCGCTCGCTGCCCGCCTTCGGGACCCGTCGGCCGTCGAGGTACTCGGTCTCGGCGACCCGCAGCGCGCGGACCTCGCCGGCGTCGTTCGACAGGAACTCGACGGTGGAGGCGAGGAAGTGCCGCTCGCCGCCCTCTTCGTGGGCGCTCGTGATCTCGAACACGGTCGGGAACATCGGCCACGGCTGGTCGGACGGACGCTCGAGCGGCGGCTGCTTGCCGATCGCCAGGTTCGTCACGCTCAACGCGCCCTGGCGGTGGGCGGTGCCGATGCAGTCCGCGCCGGTGTCGCCGCCGCCGATGACGACGACGTGCTTGCCCTCGGCCGTGATCTGGTTGTCGACCGTCGTACCCGCGTTCGCCTTGTTCTGCTGGACCAGGTAGTCCATGGCGAAGTGCACGCCCTCGAGGTCGCGCCCCGGGATCGGCAGGTCGCGCGGCACCGTGGCACCGGTGGCGACGACGACCGCGTCGTAGCGTGACTTCAGGTCGTCCCAGGTGATGTCCCTACCGATCTCGACCCCGGCACGGAACCGGGTGCCCTCGGCCTGCATCTGAGCGAGACGCGCGTCGATCTGGCGCTTCTCCATCTTGAAGTCCGGGATGCCGTAACGGAGCAGGCCGCCGATGCGGTCGTCCCGCTCGTAGACGGCGACCGTGTGGCCGGCACGCGTGAGCTGCTGCGCGGCGGCGAGCCCGGCGGGGCCGGAGCCCACGACGGCGACGGTCTTGCCCGTCAGGCGCTCCGGCGGGTGGGGCGTGACCCAACCGTTCTGGAACGCCTGGTCGATGATCGAGACCTCGACCTGCTTGATCGTCACCGGGGGCTGGTTGATGCCGAGTACGCACGACGACTCGCACGGCGCGGGGCAGAGCCGACCCGTGAACTCCGGGAAGTTGTTCGTCTCGTGCAGGCGCTCGATCGCCTGCCGGCCCTCACCGCGCCACGTCAGGTCGTTCCACTCCGGGATCAGGTTGCCGAGCGGGCAGCCCTGGTGGCAGAACGGCACGCCGCAGTCCATGCAGCGGCCGGCCTGGCGCTTCAGGACACCGGACTCCTGCTGCTCGTAGACCTCTTTCCAGTCCATGAGCCGCACGGGCACGGGTCGCCGGGGCGGGAGTTCGCGTTCCTGGACCTTCAGGAATCCCTTGGGGTCAGCCACCGGTCACCTCCATGATCCTGTTCCAAACGATGTCACCGTCGGGGTCGAGCCCCTCGTCGACGGCCTGTCTGCGCGTCTCGAGCACCGCCGCGTAGTCGCGCGGCAGCACCTTGACGAAGTCGCTCAGGTCTCCGGACGCCAGCAGGTCGGACGCGAGCGTCGACCCCGTCTCGTCGGCGTGCCGGGTGAGCAGGTCGGTGACGATCTCGACGTCGGCGCTGTCGAGCGCCTCGAGCCGGAGTTCGCCGGACGCCAGGGCGTCGGTGTTCACGTGCTCCTCGCGGAGCCCACGGACGTACGCCGTGCCACCGGACATGCCGGCACCGAGGTTCCGGCCGGTCTCGCCGAGGATGAGCGCGAGCCCGCCCGTCATGTACTCAAGCGCGTGGTCGCCCACGCCCTCGACGACGGCCGTGGCACCGGAGTTCCGCACCAGGAACCGCTCGCCCACGATGCCGCGGATGAACATGCTGCCCTGGGTGGCGCCGTACCCGATGACGTTGCCGGCGATGACGTTCTCGGCGGGGTCGAAGCCCGAGCCGGCGTCGGGGCGGACGACGATCTGGCCGCCGGAGAGCCCCTTGCCGACGTAGTCGTTGCTGTCGCCGATCAGCCGCAGCGTGATGCCCGCCGGCAGGAACGCGCCGAGCGACTGCCCGGCGGAACCGCGCAGCGTCACGTCGATCGAACCGTTCGGCAGACCGTGTTCGCCGTGTCGCAGGGTCACCTGGTGGCCGAGCATGGTGCCGACGGCGCGCTCGGTGTTGCGGATGGGCAGGTCGAGCGCGATCGAACCGCCGTGGTCGAGCACGTCCGCGGTCTGCTGGATGAGCTGCACGTCGAAGTGCTGGTCCAGCTCGTGGTCCTGCTCGCGGTGGTGGCGGCGCGGTTCGGCGTCGTCGAAGTGCGGTCCCTTGAGCACCGGCGCGAGGTCGAGCCCTGAGGCCTTCCAGTGCTCGACGGCACGGTCGACGTCGAGCACGTCGGTCTGCCCGATGGCCTCGTCGAGGCTGCGGAAGCCGAGCTCGGCGAGGAGCTCGCGCACCTCTTGCGCGATGAACTCGAAGAAGTTCACGACGAACTCGGGCTTGCCGGAGAACCGCTTGCGGAGCTCGGGGTTCTGCGTGGCGACGCCGACCGGGCAGGTGTCCAGGTGACAGACCCGCATCAGGATGCAGCCCTCGACCACGAGCGGGGCGGTCGCGAAGCCGTACTCCTCGGCACCGAGCAACGCGGCCACGACGACGTCGCGCCCGGTCTTCATCTGCCCGTCCACCTGCACGACGACGCGGTCGCGCATGCCGTTCAGCATGAGCGTCTGCTGGGTCTCGGCCAGGCCGATCTCCCACGGGGTGCCGGCGTGCTTGAGCGAGTTCAGCGGGCTCGCGCCGGTGCCGCCGTCGTGGCCGGACACGAGCACGACGTCGGCCAGGGCCTTCGTCACGCCGGCCGCGACGGCACCGATGCCGGACTGGCTCACGAGCTTCACGTGGACGCGGGCGGCCGGGTTGGCCCGCTTGACGTCGAAGATCAGCTGCTTGAGGTCCTCGATGGAGTAGATGTCGTGGTGCGGCGGCGGCGAGATGAGGCCGACGCCCGCGGTGGCGTGCCGGGTGCGTGCCACCCACGGGTAGACCTTCGCCGGGGGCAGCTGACCGCCCTCGCCGGGCTTCGCACCCTGCGCCATCTTGAGCTGGATGTCGGTGGCGTGCGTGAGGTACATGCTCGTCACGCCGAAGCGGCCGGAGGCGACCTGCTTGATCGCGCTGCGGCGCTCGGGGTCGAGCAGCCGGTCGACGTCCTCGCCGCCCTCGCCCGTGTTCGAGCGACCGCCGAGTCGGTTCATCGCGATGGCGAGCGTCTCGTGGGCTTCCTTCGAGATGGACCCGTAGGACATCGCACCGGTGTTGAACCGCTTGACGATCGACTCGATCGACTCGACCTCGTCGAGCGCGATGGGCTTCCGCGTGCCCTGCTTGAAGCGGAACAGCCCGCGGAGCGTCATGAGCTGCTCGGACTGGTCGTTGACGGCGCTCGAGTACTCGCGGAAGATGTCGTACCGGCGAGCACGCGTGGCGTGCTGCAGGCGGAACACCGTGTCCGGGTTGAACAGGTGCGGCGGGCCCTGACGGCGCCACTGGTACTCGCCGCCGATCTGCAGTCGCTCGTGGGAGAGCACCGCGCCGTCCTGCGGGTACGCCTGGGCGTGCCGCTCGGCGTTCTCCTTGGCGATGACGTCGATGTCGACGCCGCCCAGGATCGACGAGGTGCCCGTGAAGTACTTGTCGACGAACTCCTGGCTGAGCCCGACGGCCTCGAACGCCTGCGCACCGGCGTAGCTGGACACCGTGGAGATGCCCATCTTCGACATGATCTTCAGCACGCCCTTGCCGAGCGCCTTGATGACGTTCTTGACGGCCTGCTCCGGGGTGATCCCGGGGATCATGCCGGCGCGCACCAGGTTCTCGCAGGTCTCCATCGCCAGGTACGGGTTGATCGCCGAGGCGCCGTACCCGATGAGGGTCGCCACGTGGTGGACCTCACGCACGTCGCCGGCCTCGACGATGAGCCCGACCTTCATGCGCTGTTCGGTGCGGATCAGGTGGTGGTGGACCGCGGCGAGGAGCAGGAGGCTCGGCACCGGTGCCTGCTCGGAGTTGCCGTCGCGGTCGGACAGCACGATGAACTGCTTGCCGGACTCGATCGCGGCGTCGACCTCGTCGCACACGGCAGCGATGCGCTTCTGCATCGCCTTCTTGCCGGCGTCGACGCGGTACAGGCCCTTGATCGTGACGGTCAGGTGGCGACCCGACTCGGTCTCGAAGTGCTGCACCTTGGCGAGCTGGTCGTTGTCGATCACCGGGAAGTCGAGCGTGATCTGCTTCGCGTGCTCGGGACCGGCGGAGAGCAGGTTGCGCTCCGGACCGAGCCCCATCCCCATCGAGGTGATGACCTGCTCGCGGATCGAGTCGAGCGGCGGGTTGGTCACCTGCGCGAACTGCTGCGTGAAGTAGTCGAAGAGCAGGCGCGGACGCTCCGACAGCACGGCGATCGGGGTGTCCGAGCCCATCGCACCGAGCGGTTCGGCCCCCGCTGCCGCCATCGGGCGCAGCAGGATCCTGACCTCTTCTTCGGTGTATCCGAACGCGCGCTGACGACGGGTGACCGAGGCCGGGGTGTGCACGATGTGCTCGCGCTCCGGCAGGTCGTTGAGGTTGATGCGGCCGGCTTCGAGCCAGTCGCCCCAGGGACCCGAGGCGGCGAGCTCGCGCTTGACCTCGTCGTCCTCGATGATGCGACCGGCCTCGGTGTCCACCAGGAACATCCGGCCCGGACGCAGACGCCCCTTGCGCACGACCTTGGCGGCCGGCACGTCGATGACCCCGGTCTCGGAGCCCATCACGATGAGGCCGTCGTCCGTGACCAGGAAGCGTCCGGGGCGCAGGCCGTTGCGGTCGAGGGTGGCGCCGACGAGCGAGCCGTCGGTGAAGGTGATCGCGGCGGGGCCGTCCCACGGCTCCATGAGCATCGAGTGGTACTCGTAGAACGCGCGGAGGTCCGGGTCCATCCCGACCTGGTTCTCCCATGCCTCGGGAACCATCATCGACACGGCGTGCGGCAGGGTCCGGCCGGTCAGGGTCAGCAGCTCGAGGACCTCGTCGAACGAGGCCGAGTCGCTCGCCCCCGGGCTCACGATGGGCAGCAGCGGGGCCATGTCGCCGAGCAGTTCGCTCTCGAGCTGCGACTGGCGGGCGCGCATCCAGTTGCGGTTGCCGCGCACCGTGTTGATCTCGCCGTTGTGGGCGATCGTCCGGAACGGCTGCGCGAGCGGCCACGACGGGAACGTGTTGGTGGAGTAGCGCGAGTGCACGATCGCGAGCTTCGAGGCGAAGCGCTCGTCGCTGAGGTCCGGGTAGAACGGTTCGAGCTGCAGCGTCGTGACCATGCCCTTGTAGACCATGGTGCGGCTCGACAGCGACATGAAGTACAGGTCGTTGTCGTGCTCGGCGCGCTTGCGGAGCCGGAAGGCCTGGCGGTCCAGCGCGATGCCGCTCCACGAGGCACCGTGCAGGTCGTGCCGGATGGAGGCGACGAAGAGCTGTTCGAACGCCGGCATCGCGGCACGGGCCAGCGTGCCGAGGACCTCCGGGCGCACCGGGACCTCGCGCCACCCGAGGACCTTCAGGCCCTCTTCGCGGGCGAGCCGCTCGACGGCGCCCTTCACCGCGTGGCGCGCGTCGTCGTCCAGGGGCAGGTAGGCGGTGCCGACGGCGTACTCCCCCGCTGCCGGCAGCTCGAAGGGCACGACGGCCCGCAGGAACTCGTCGGGCACCTGGCACAGGATGCCCGCGCCGTCACCGGTGCCCGCGTCGGAGCCCACGGCACCGCGGTGCTCGAGGTTCCGGAGCGCACCGAGCGCCGCGTCGACGATGTCGTGACCGGGCGTGCCGCGCAGGGTCGCGACCATCGCGAGCCCGCATGCGTCCTTCTCGTTCGCCGGGTCGTACATGCCCGTGGCGTCCGGGATCGCGGAGAAGCGGCGGTGCGGCGGCACGAGGCTCGTCGGTGCCGAGGGCTGGGTTGGCTGGAGCGCCATGGGGAACCGTCCTCACGAGGAAGTGGAACAGGGACAGCGGTGGCCCGGTGGTGCGTTCCGCCCGAGCGGGCGGGACTGGTGCCCGTGCCCGCCGTCAGTGAGTTGCCCTGCCGGCCGGCGAGGTTGCTGGGCCCCGCTTGTGGCGGGGGCCGTCTGGTGCTGCTGGTGGTGCTGCTGCGCGTCACCGGTGGTGGTCGGGAGGGGGTGTCTCCGCGACGCGATCAGCGAGTGGTCGTGACCGGATCGTCGCTCGTGACGCCGTCTGCTGCGTCGTCGTCGTGCTCCGAGAAGGTGTCGTCCGAGTCTACAACGGACCTCGGACGGGGCTCGCGCCCCGGCAGGTACGGGCTCGGCTCCTTGCCGGTGTGCCGACGGCTCTGCACCACGAAGATCAGGATGCCGATGACGACCGCGGCGAGGGCCACCCACACGTTGGTGCGGACACCGAAGAAGGTCTCGCTCGTGTCGACGCGGATGGACTCGAGCACCGAGCGTCCTGCGCCGTACCAGATCAGGTACAGACCGAGGACCTTGCCCCACTGCAGCGTGAACTTGCGCGCCAGGAACAGGATGACGACGACACCGAGGACGTTCCAGATGATCTCGTACAGGAACGTCGGGTGGAACAGCGTGCCCTCGGGCAGGCCCTTCGGGAACGCGGCGTTGCTCGAGTCGATCTCGAGGCCCCAGGGCAGGCTCGTCGGCATGCCGAAGAGCTCCTGGTTGAAGTAGTTGCCCAGGCGGCCGAAGGCCTGCGCGAGCAGGACGCCCGGCACGACGGCGTCGATGAACGACGTGAACCGCAGGCCCACCTGGCGGCAGCCGATCCACGCGCCGACCGACCCGAGGATGAGCGCGCCGAAGATGGCGAGCCCGCCCTCCCAGATGTACAGGAAGGACAGCGGGTCGATGCCGGGGCCGAAGTAGTCGGACACGTGGGTGAACACGTGGAAGAGGCGACCGCCGATGATGCCGGCGGGCACGGCCCAGATCGCGATGTCGATGATGATCCAGCGCTCGACGCCGCGGGCGTTGAGTCGGCGGTTCGCCAGGACGACCGCGGCCACGATCCCGATCAGGATGCAGATCGCGTACGCGTGGATGCGGAAGTCGAGGGGCAGCGACCAGCCGAACGCGTCGCGGAGCCAGGCGGTCAGGTCGAAGTACTGCCAGGCGGTGCTCGGGCTCGGGATGCTCAGGAGGGGCATGGAGGTGCTGTCGCCTTTCGGAACTGACGGGGCGCGGTCGACGTGGCGTCGGCCTCGCTCACTGTAGCGCGGGTCGCGGGCCCGACAGGAACTGGACTAGCGGCGGCGGGCGCCGGTGGAGAGGTCGGCGGCACGGTCGGCCACACCCTGCACACCGAGGTCGGCCAGCGCGCGGACGAACGCGGACCCGACGATGGCACCGTCGGCGTACTCGAGCACCTCGCCGACCTGCTCGGCCGTCGAGATCCCGAGACCCACGCAAGTGCGCTCGACCCCGGCGTCGCGCAGGCGCGACACCACCGTGCGAGCGGCGACGTCGACCCCGGCCCGTGCACCGGTCACACCCATCGTGGAGACGGCGTAGACGAACCCACGGCTGGCCTGGACCGCCTGGCGCATGCGCTCGTCGGACGAGGACGGTGCGGCGAGGAAGACCCGGTCGAGCCCGGTCCGCTCGGAGGCCTCGGTCCACGCGGAGGCCTCGTCGGGGATGAGGTCGGGCGTGATCAGGCCGGCGGCACCGGCGGCGACGAGGTCGTCCGCGAAACGGTCCACGCCGTAGCGCAGCACCGGGTTCCAATAGGTCATGACGAGCACCGGCACGTCGGCCCGCTCGGTGATCTGCTGCACGGCGTCGAAGACCTGTGCGACCCGGAAGCCGTTCGCCAGGCTCTCCTCGGCCGCCCGCTGGATCACGGGGCCGTCCATCACCGGGTCGGAGTACGGCAGGCCGAACTCGATGACGTCCACGCCGTTCTCGGCGAGGGCGACGGCGGCGTCGACGCTGGTCTGCAGGTTCGGGTACCCGGCGGGCAGGTAGCCGACGACGGCTCCGGCGCGCTCGGCGTTGGCGGTGTCGATCGTCGTGGCGACGGTCCGGTTCGTGGTCACAGCTGCACCGCGTTCTCGTCGAGGATGCCGAAGTAGCGACTGGCGGACGCGACGTCCTTGTCACCCCGGCCGGACAGGTTCACGAGCACGACGCCCTCGGGGCCGAGCTCCTTGCCGAGCTTCATCGCACCGGCGAGGGCGTGGGACGACTCGATCGCCGGGATGATGCCCTCGGTCTGGCTCAGCAGTCGGAACGCCTCCATCGCCTCGGTGTCGGTGATCGGCTGGTACTTCGCGCGGCCGATCGACGCCAGGTACGCGTGCTCCGGTCCGACGCTCGGGTAGTCGAGTCCGGCGGAGATGCTGTGGCTCTCGATCGTCTGGCCGTCCTCGTCCTGCATCAGGTACGACTTCGCGCCCTGCAGCACGCCCTCGCGACCGAGCGTGATGCTCGCCGCGTGGCGACCGGTCTCGACGCCGTCGCCGCCGGCCTCGAAGCCGTGCAGCGCGACGGACTCGTCGTCGAGGAACGCCTCGAAGATGCCCATCGCGTTCGAACCGCCGCCGACGCAGGCCGCGACGGCGTCCGGCAGGCGCCCGACGCGGTCGAGGACCTGCTGCCGCGCTTCCTCGCCGATGACCTTGTGGAACTCGCGCACCATCTCGGGGAAGGGGTGCGGACCGGCGACCGTGCCGAGCAGGTAGTGCGTCGACTCGACGTTGGCGACCCAGTCGCGCAGGGCGTCGTTGATGGCGTCCTTCAGGGTGCGCGAACCGGTCTCGACGGGGATCACCTCGGCGCCCAGCAGGCGCATCCGGGCGACGTTGAGGGCCTGTCGCTCCGTGTCGACAGCGCCCATGTAGACGACGCAGTCCATGCCGAACAGTGCGGCAGCGGTCGCGGTGGCGACGCCGTGCTGGCCGGCACCGGTCTCGGCGATCAGGCGGGTCTTGCCGAGCCGACGGGCGACGAGGGCCTGGCCGAGGACGTTGTTGATCTTGTGGGAGCCGGTGTGGTTCAGGTCCTCGCGCTTCAGGATGACCCGGGCACCACCGGCGTGCTTCGCGAACCGCGGCACCTCGGTGATGATCGAGGGGCGCCCGGTGTAGTCACGCTGCAGCTCGTCGAGCTCCGCACGGAACGCCGGGTCCGCCCAGGCCTGACGGAAGGCGGCCTCGAGCTCGTCGAGCGCGAGGACGAGGGACTCGGGGACGAAGCGTCCGCCGAAGTCACCGAAGTAGGGGCCGTGCAGGTCGCGGAGTGAGGTCACGATGTGTCTCCCGGGACGAGTCCGACGCGGCCGGTCGGCCGCGTCGGACGGGTGGAACGTGCGGCCGCGGTCGGCGGCCTCGATGCGTTGGCGGGTCAGGCCGCTCTTCGGCGGCACCGTGGGCGGATCGGGCCACGATTCGGCGGCCCCGTGGGCCGGTCAGGCCTGGTCGGCGGCGTCGACGAACGACGCCAGGGTCGCGGCAGGGTCGTCGCCCGTCACGAGCGCTTCACCGACCAGCACGACGTCGGCGCCCGCTGCACGGTAGTGGGCGACGTCGGCCGGACCGGAGACCGCGGACTCGGCGACCCGCACGACCCCGGCGGGGATGCGGTCGGCGAGCGACCCGAACAGGTCGCGGTCGAGCGAGAAGTCGGTCAGGTCACGGGCGTTGACGCCGAGGATGCGGGCACCGGCGTCGAGGCCACGCGTGACCTCGTCACCGGAGTGCGCCTCGACCAGCACGCGCATGCCGAGTTCTTCGGCCAGGGTGTGCAGTTCGACCAGGCGGGCCTGTTCGAGCGCCGCCACGATGAGCAGCACGACGTCGGCTCCGGACGCCCGGGCCTCGATCACCTGGTACGGGTCTGCGATGAAGTCCTTGCGGAGCACGGGGACCCCGACGCGGGCCTTCACGGCTTCGAGGTCGGCCAGGCTGCCGAGGAACTTGCGGCCCTCGGTCAGGACGCTGATCGTCGAGGCCCCGCCACGCTCGTAGTCGGCGGCGAGGGCGGCCGGGTCGGCGATCGCGGCCATCGACCCGCGGGACGGGCTGGCACGCTTGACCTCGGCGATGATCTTCACCCGATCGCCCGGGCTGAGGAACGCGAGGGCGTCGAGCGGCGACGCCACCCGGTCGAGGTCGCGTTCGACGTCCGAGTACGGACGATCGACACGACGGGCGGCGGCGTCCTCGAGCGCGCCCGCGACGAGGGTCTCGAGCACGTTCGGCATCGGGAGACCCCTACTCGCCGTGGTGCTTGGGGACGAACTTCGGACCGTCGACGCCGTAGCCGGCCTTCTTCATCACGCCACCGGCGATGAGGCCGATGAGGACGACGCCGGCGGAGGCCCAGACGCCCCACGGCTGGTCGAACCAGAAGAACAGCGTGCCTGCCGCGAATCCGATCAGCATGATCACGACGGCGGTCCAGGCGGCCGGCGAGTGGCCTTCGCCGAGTTCTGCGGGCTCAGTGTTGCTCACGGTGCTCCTCGTTCTGCTCCGGCGTCGTCGGTCGAGCGACGCCCTGTCGATCCTACCGTGTCGTCACTCGGCGCCCCCGCGCCCGCGCCGTCGGCGGTGGTCGGGTCCACGCCCGCGCTCAGGTCGTCCCAGTCGACGACCGCGTCGCGCTGGACGGGTGCTGCTGCGCGTGCCGCCGCGGCGGCCCCGGCGGTCGCCGCACCGTACTTCCGGCTCGGGCCGGGCCAGGCGCGCTGGACCACGATGACGACCACGCCGAGCAGCACGGCGAGCACGCCGCCCGCGATCCCGACGGCGGGCCACGGGCTCACGGAGACGCTCGACACGACACCGCGGACGGCGCCGAGGTCGCTGACCCCGGCGACCTCGCCGACGGCACCGCGTGCAGCGGCGATCGGGTCACCGAGTGCGGTGATCCCGCTGACGACCACGCCGAGGCCGAGCAGGATCTCGACGGCGGCGAGCACGATGCGCAACACCCGTCCGGCGATGGTCATCGCCAGGAAGAGTGCGAGGCTGGCGATCGCCAGCGCGGTGTACTGCGGCACGACCGCCGCCCCGTCGGCCGAGACCGTCGAGGTGACGGCGGCACCCGCGTGCAGGCGCACGGTGAACCAGGTCTGGGTCCAGGCGAGCATGATGACGCCGGCGACCAGGAGCCCGGCGACCACGACGATCGGACGCGAGCGCTTCACGAGCGGACCTCGCGCATCCGGTTGGCCGTGGCGACGGCACGCAGCGGCGCGGCGGCCTTGTTGACCGCCTCGACGTGCTCGGTCTCCGGGTCGGAGTCCGCCACGAGCCCGGCACCGGCCTGCACGCGGGCGACGCCGTCCTTGATCAGGGCCGTTCGGATCGCGATCGCCAGGTCGGCGTCACCGGCGAAGTCGAAGTACCCGACGACTCCGGCGTACGCACCGCGCTTCGCCGGCTCGAGCTCGTCGATGATCTCGAGCGCACGCGGCTTCGGCGCACCCGAGAGCGTGCCGGCCGGGAACGTCGCCCGGAACACGTCGATCGCCGAGGCGTCGGGACGCACCCGCCCCTCGACGCTCGACACCAGGTGCATGATGTGGCTGAACCGCTCGACGGTCATGAACTCGGTGACGCTGACGGTGCCCGGCTCGCACACCTTCTGCAGGTCGTTGCGGGCGAGGTCGACGAGCATCAGGTGCTCGGCGCGCTCCTTCGGGTCGCCGAGCAGGTCCTCGCCGAGGCGGACGTCCTCTTCCGGGGTCGCACCGCGCGGGCGGGACCCGGCGATCGGGTGTGTGATCGCGCGGTCACCCTGCACCTTGACCAGGGCCTCTGGCGAGGCCCCGACGATCCAGAACCGCTCGTCGGCGGTGTCCGCGAGGGCGAGGAAGTACATGTACGGACTCGGGTTCAGCGTCCGGAGGACCCGGTAGACGTCGAGCGGGTCGGCCGTGACCTCGTGGTCGAACCGCTGCGAGATGACGACCTGGAACACGTCGCCGTCGCGGATGAAGCCCTTCGAGCGCTCGACGGCCGCCATGTAGTCGGCCGGGCTCGTACGGTGGGTCGGGGTCGGCTCGGCGATCTCGAAGGCCTCGGCGACGGTCGCGACGCTCGGTTGCACCAGGTCGCCCTGCATGCGGTCGAGGCGCTGCTGCGCGTCCGCCCAGAGGGTGTCCGCGTCGTCGGTGCCGTCGTTCAGCACGCTCGCGACGAGCAGCACGAGACCGGTGCGGTGGTCGAGCGCGGCGAGTTCGGAGACGAACGACAGCGCCTGTCCGGGGACGTCGAAGTCGGCTGGCGGCACGTTCGGCAGGTGCTCGAGCTGCCGCACGGCCTCCCACCCGATGAAGCCCACGGTGCCGCCGACGAGCGGCGGCGAGCCGGGCACCCGCGGCGTGGCCCAGCGCTCGTGCAACCGTGCGAGGACCTCGAGGGGGGCGCCTTCGAGCGACCCGACGGCGCGCTCGGCGTCGATGCCGGTGTCGATCCATGCCGCGCGGTCGCCGTCCTGCGTCAGGACGCCGAAGCTCCGGACGCCGACGAACGACCAGCGCGACCACAGGCCGCCCTGGCCGGCGGACTCGAGCAGGAAGGACCCGGGGCGGCCGTCGGCGAGCTTGCGGTAGACGCCGACCGGCGTCTCGCTGTCGCCGTACAGCGCGCGGACGACCGGCAGGACCCGGTGGTCGCCGAGCAGGCCGTCGAACTCAGGTCGGGAGGTCGTGTGCGGGGTGTCGGAGATCGTCGCGGTGGTCATCGCGTCGGCTCCCCGGCCGTGTCCGCCGGGGCGGACATGGTCACGGGCGCGAGCGGGTCGACGTCGAAGCACCGGTGCGCCCCGGTGTGGCACGCCGCCCCGACCTGCTGCACCGTGACGAGGAGCGTGTCGTCGTCGCAGTCCAGCGCAGCGCCCCGGACGTACTGGGCGTGTCCCGACGTGTCGCCCTTCCGCCAGTACTCGTTCCGCGACCGCGACCAGAAGGTCACACGGCCTTCGGTGAGGGTGCGGCGGAGGGCTTCCCGGTCCATGTAGCCGAGCATGAGGACGTCCTTCGACGATTCCTCCTGCACGATGGCGGGGAGCAGGCCGTCCGCACCGAAGCGTGCGCGGTCGAGGACCGCCTCGGTGTCGGTGTTGGTGCTGTCGGTCATGAGACTCCTAGCCTACGGCGGCGGATCAGCGGACGGCGTGGCCGGTCGCGCGGAGCGCGGCCTTGACGTCCCCCACGGTCATCTCGCCACGGTGGAAGACGCTGGCGGCGAGGACTGCATCCGCACCCGCGTCGACGGCCGGGGCGAAGTGCTCGACGCGACCCGCGCCTCCCGAGGCGATCACCGGGACGGACGAGACGGCGCGCACCGCGGTCACGAGTTCGAGGTCGAACCCGTTCTTCGTGCCGTCGGCGTCGATGGAGTTGACCAGCAGTTCCCCCGCGCCGCGCTCGACGGCCTCGCGTGCCCACGCGATGGCGTCGAGGTCGGACTCGGTCCGCCCGCCGTGGGTGGTCACCACGAAGCCCGAGGGCATCCGGTCGGACCGCTTGACGTCGAGCGACAGCACGACTGCCTGGGCGCCGAACCGGTCGGCGATCTCGCCGATGAGCTCGTGCCGTGCGATGGCTGCGCTGTTCACGCCGATCTTGTCCGCGCCGCACTGCTGCAGCCGCGAGACGTCGTCGACACTGCGCACCCCACCGCCGACGGTGAGCGGGATGAAGACCTGCTCGGCCGTCCGGGTCACGGTGTCGTACATCGTCGCGCGGTTCTCGACCGTGGCGCCGACGTCCAGGAAGGTCAGCTCGTCGGCACCCTGCTCGTAGTAGCGAGCCGCGAGCTCGACGGGGTCACCGGCGTCCTGGAGGTCCAGGAAGTTGACGCCCTTGACGACGCGACCGCCCTTGACGTCGAGGCACGGGATGACCCGCACCGACACGCCACCGGCGGTCACAGGCGTGCGGCGTGGATCGGGCTGACGAGGATCGCCCGGGCGCCGAGGTCGTAGAGCGCGTCCATGATGAGGTTCGCGTCGTCGCGCGGGATCATCACGCGGACCGCGGCCCAGTCGCGGTCGTGCAGCGGCGACACGGTGGGCGACTCGATGCCGGACGCCACCGCGGTCGCCTGCTCGAGCAGGGCCGTGGGGACGTCGTAGTCGAGCATCACGTAGCCACGGGCGACGAGCACGCCCTGTAGACGCCGGCGCAGCACGTCGATGCCGGGGATGGTCTCGTCGGTGGAGACGAGCACCGCGGTCGACTCGAGGATCACCGGGCCGAAGATCTCGAGGCCCGCCTGCCGGAGCGTGCTGCCCGTCGACACGACGTCGGCCACGGCGTCGGCGACCCCGAGCCGGACGGCGCTCTCGACCGCGCCGTCGAGCTTCACGAGCGTGGAGCTGACCCCGTGCTCGGCGAGGAACGCACCGACCAGTCCGGGGTAGCTCGTGGCCACGCGCACGCCGTCGAGGTCCTGCAGCGAGGCGAACCGACCCGGGGTGCCGGCGAACCGGAAGGTGGAGTCGGCGAAGCCGAGCGCGTCGACCTCGTGCGCCTCGGACCCGGAGTCGAGCAGCAGGTCGCGGCCGGTGACGCCGACGTCGAGCGCGCCGGACCCCACGTACGTGGCGATGTCCCGCGGGCGGAGGAAGAAGAACTCGACGCCGTTGCGCTCGTCGAGCAGGTGCAGCGCCTTCGGGTCGCGGCGGCCGGCGTACCCGGCCTCCCGCAGCATGTCGGACGCGGTCTCGGACAGGGAGCCCTTGTTGGGCACGGCGATGCGGAGCATCAGTGGGTCTGCTTTCTGTGGGGTCGTCGGCGGTCGTCGGTGCGCCGGGCGGCGCTTCCTACAGATGTCGCCAGACGTCCGCCGGGGTGAGCCCCTTGGCGACCATGAGGACCTGGAGGTGGTAGATCAGCTGCGAGATCTCCTCCGAGGTGCGCTCGTCGCCCTCGTACTCGGCCGCCATCCAGACCTCGGCGGCTTCCTCCACGATCTTCTTGCCGATCTGGTGCACGCCGGCGTCCAGTTCGGCGACGGTGCCGGAGCCCTCGGGGCGCGTGCGCGCCTTCTCGGTGAGCTCCTGGAACAGGTCGTCGAACGTCTTCACGGGGTCCAGGCTACCGGTCTCCGCTGACGCTGCCGACGCACCGTCCGGACGGGAGGCAGTGGTCACCTCGGTGACGCCGGTGCGCTCCGGCGCTCCCCCGGTCACGAGCGCGCCCGAGCGGCGGCCTCGCGCAGGTCCGCGATGCGCGCGGCGGGTTCGCCGCCGTAGACCGCGGAGCCCGCCACCAGGGTGTCGGCACCGCTCCGGACGGCCTCGGGCACGGTGTCGACCGCGATCCCGCCGTCCACCTCGAGCCAGACGTCGAGCCCGGACGCGTCGACGGCGGCCCGGGCGTCGGCGAGCTTCGGCATCACGGACGGCATGAAGGACTGGCCGCCGAACCCGGGCTCGACCGTCATCAGCAGGATCATGTCGTAGGCGTCGAGGTGGTGCAGCACCTGCGTGATCGGGGTGCCGGGCTTCACGGCGATCGCCGCGCGGGCACCGTTCGACCGGATCGCCGCGGCGGTCGCCACCGGGTCGTCGGCTGCCTCGAAGTGGAACGTGACGCTCGACGCACCGGTCTCGGCGTACTTCGGCGCGTTGCGATCGGCGTCGGTGATCATCAGGTGCACGTCGAGCGGCACCGGCGACACCTGCTGCAGCCGCTGCACGATCGGCAGCCCGAGCGTCAGGTTCGGGACGAAGTGGTTGTCCATCACGTCGACGTGCACCAGGTCGGCGGTCTCGATGCGCTGGAGTTCGCGCTCGAGGTTCGCGAAGTCGGCGGACAGGATGCTCGGCGAGATGCGGATCGTCACCGGGCAAGCCTACCGGCGCGCCGTGGGCCGGGGCCTCAGTCGACGCGACGGAACAGCGCGATGAACATCGCGTCCGTCCCGACGCGGTGCGGCCACAGCTGCGCGGTCGCACCGTCCGCGATCTCGGGGTCGCGTGCGGCGACGCCCCGGACGATCGTGGCGGTGTCGAGCTGCTCGAGCCGGTCACCGTGCCGCCCCATCAGGGCGTCGACCTGCCCGCGGGTCTCGGCCAGGTGCGGCGAGCACGTCACGTACGCCAGGGTCCCGCCCGGTGCGAGCACCCGCACGGCGGCGTCGAGCAGTTCGGTCTGCAGGGCCGCGAGCTCCTCGACGTCCTCGGGGAGCTTCCGCCAGCGTGCCTCCGGCCGGCGACGCAGCGCGCCGAGCCCGGTGCACGGGGCGTCGAGCAGGATGCGGTCGAAGGTCATCCCGGTGCCGTCCCGGCCGTACCGACGGGCGTCGCCCTCGACGACCCGCACGTGGTCACCGAACACACCGAGGGCGTTCCGCACGAGTCCGGCGCGGGCGGGCACGAGCTCGTTGGCGACCAGGGTCGCCCCGCCCTGCTGCGCCTCGGCGGCGAGCAGCGCGGCCTTGCCGCCGGGCCCGGCGCACATGTCGAGCCACCGCTCCCCCGCACGCACGTCCGACGAGCGGCTCAGCGCCAGCGCGGCGAGCTGCGACCCCTCGTCCTGCACGCGCAGGCGTCCGGCGGCGACGCCCGGCACGCGCGCCGGGTCGCCGCTGATGCCGCGGATGCCGACGGGCGACACCGGCGCGGCATCCGCCTGCACGACGGGCTCGTCGGCCCGGACGGGAGGCACGGTGCCGGTCGCGCCGTCGGCCTCCGGTTCGTCGTCGGCCGGCACCAGGGCCGCGGGCACGTCGTCCGCACCGGTCGCGTCGGCGAACGCGGCGTCGGTGTCGTCGTCCGGCGTGGTGCGGGCGGTCGCGGTGGCGATGTCCTCGTCGGTGGCGAGTCCGGGCAGGGCCGCGAGCTGCACCCGGGGTGCTGCGTTGTCGGCGGCGAGCAGGGCGGCGAGCTCGTCGCGCGAGCGTTCGGCGGCCAGGGCGTCGCGGAGCGCCGAGACGACCCAGACCGGGTGCGACCAGCGGGTGGCGAGCAGGGCGTCCCCGGCGCGGCCCTCGGTGATCAGGGCGTCCCACTCCTGATCGGTGCGGGCGGCGATCTTGCGCATCACGGCGTTCACGAACCCGGTGGCGCGGCGGGCGCCGACCTCGCGGGCGAGCTCGACCGTGGCGTCGACGGCCGCGTGCGTCGGCGTGCGCATGGCGAGCAGCTGGTGCGCACCGAGGCGCATCACGTCGAGGACGTCCGCCTCGATGTTCTCGGCCCGGCGACCGGAGGCCAGCGCGATGATCACGTCGTAGCGGCCGAGCATCCGGATCGAGCCGTACGTGAGCTCGGTCGCGAACCCGGCGTCGCGAGCGGTGAGACCGGCGCGGCGGATGCGCGTCGGCAGCAGCAGGTTCGCGTAGGCGTCGTCGACCTGCACGGCGCGGAGCACGTCGAACGCCACGCGGCGGGCGCTGGCCGGACGCGGGCCGCGGCGGGCACCCTGGGGCTTCGTCTGGGGGCTCATGCGAGGACCTTCCCGTCCAGTTCGCCGAGGCCACGGGCCCAGGCGGCGGCGTCCATCGCCTTCTTGCCCGCCGGCTGCACCTCGAGCAGCACGAGCGGGGTGTCGGCGGTCCCGACCAGCAGCCGACCGCCGTGGAGTGCGAGCGCACCCGGCGCGAGCGACGGGGCGGGGTCCTGCGTGCCTCCCGGCCGGAGTGTGCTGCGGAGCAGCTTCACGCGGGTCTCGCCCAGGTGGGCGTACGCGCCGGGCTCGGGCGTGACCCCGCGCAGCCGCGCGTGCACGACGGTGGCGGGCACGGCGAAGTCGATGCGGCCGTCGTCGATCGTGAGCTTCGGGGCGACCGTGGGCTCGCCGGACTGCTCGGTCGCGACGGCGGTGCCGGCGGCGATGGCGTCCACGACGTCCGCCACGACGTCGGCGCCGACCTCGGCCATCGCGGCGAGGACCTCGCCCGAGGTCGCCTCGGGGTCGATCTCGAAGGGCCGCGCAGCGTGGACGGGGCCGGCGTCGAGCGCCTCGACCAGCTGGAAGACCGTCGCGGCGGTCCGGGTGTCGCCGGCCATCACCGCACGCTGCACGGGAGCCGCACCGCGGTACGCCGGCAGGTCGGAGAAGTGCAGGTTGATCCACCCGTGCCGCGGGGCGTCGAGGGCCGGGCGGCGGAGCAGGGCGCCGTACGCGACGATGACGCCGAGGTCGACGTCGAGGTCCGCGATCCGGACGGTGACGGCGTCGTCGACGCGCGAGGCCTCGATGACGGGCAGTCCGAGCTCGGCGGCGACGACGGCCACCGGGGTCGGGGTGAGGACACGCTTGCGGCCCTGCGGGGTGGCCGGCCGCGTGAGCACCGCGACGATCTCGTGGTCGGACGCCGCCAGACGGCGGAGGGTGGGGACGGCCGCAGCGGGGCTGCCGGCGACGACGAGACGCATGGGTTCGATCCTCCCACGCCGACCGGCCCACCCGACCCCGACGCCTGTCCGGGGCACGCGGTGCTCGGCACTGCCTGTGCACCAGCAGAGCGTGGGCTGCGTACGTTGTGGCTGCATCGACGGAAGGAGCACCATGACCGACCGAGACCTGCCCATCCCGGACTTCGACCACGTCCCGCTCGGCAACCTGACGGAGCACCTGACGGCCCTCGACCGCGAGCAGCTCGAGGTGCTGCTCGACCACGAGAACGCCCACGGCGCACGGTTGCCGGTGCTGGAGCGGATCCGTCACCGGATCGAGGCCCTGGACGGCGGTGCGGAGCCGACCGGTTCCGTGCCGGAGCACCTCCCCGAGACGTCTGCGGGGGCCTCGGCACCCGCGGACGTCACGCCGGCCACCGCCGGTCCGACGATCAACCCGCCGTCCCACGGCGTGCCCACCAACCCCGCGCAACCGCGCTGAGATCAGGAGACACCATGAGCGACGTCACCACCGCCACCAACCGCTACGCCGGTTCGTCCGTCCAGAAGGCCGCCCTCGTGGTCGGCATCGTGTTCCTGCTCGTCGGGATCGCCGGGTTCATCCCCGGCATCACGACCGGCGACCTGGCCGGGGCCGGACACGAGTCGATGGGCATGCTGCTCGGCATCTTCCAGGTGTCCGTGCTGCACAACATCGTGCACCTGCTGTTCGGCGTCGTCGGACTGATCGCCGCCAACCGTGCCTCCGGCTCGCGGATGTACCTGGTGATCGGCGGGATCGTCTACTTCGTGCTGTGGATCTACGGCCTCTTCACCGCCGGTCACAGCTCGGGTGCGAACTTCGTCCCGCTGAACAACGCCGACAACTGGCTGCACCTCGTCCTCGCCATCGGCATGGTCGCCCTCGGCGTCGTGCTGCCCCGCGAGCGTCGCCGGCCCGCCAACGCCTGACCGGCCCGCACCAGCCCGTCGCCACTCGGCGGCAGACCCTGAACGACACCGCCGACGTCCGACGACGTCGGCGGTGTCGTTCTGCGTCGGGGCGCTCGCGGTCGGGCCCACGCGGGCCCGGCCGGGTCAGACCTCGGAGAACGGTTCGGCGTCGTCCAACCGCACCCGCAGCGTCGGAGCGGCGCGTCGGCGGTTGCCGCCCTTGAGCACCCGCCTGGTCGACGAGCGCCGGATCACCTCGGCCTTGAGCGTCGCGGCGACCTCGGCCCCGTGCGCGTACGGGAACCGCACGATCGCCCGGACCGTGCCCGGCAGGGCGTCGTCCTCGACCGGGACCGGACCGAGCACCGGACCGACGACGGCGTCGCCGAGCGCTTCGACCGCAGCGGTGACGGCTTCGTCGGTGCCGGTCATCGTCGCGACCCGGACCGCCGGCGGGAAGTGCAGTTCGCGGCGGTCGGTCAGCTCGTCGTGCGCGGGCCCGTCGAGTCGCCACAGGGCCATCGCCGAGGCCAGCCGACCGCCGATCCCGACCAGGTACACCTCGGCACCGGGGGCCGACTTCGCCGCCGCGTTCGTCCAGAAGCGCAGGACGTCCTCCTGCACGCGCAGCCCCTCGCGGGCGAGCATCTTCTCACCGTCCAGCAGCAGCACGCAGGCGTAGCCCCCCGGCACCGACGGCTCGGCCCCACGGGTGGCGACGACGACGGAGGGCCGGGCGGGGACCTCGTCGAGCGGGCGTGAGCCGTCGGCGACGACGATCCGGGTACCGGGGAACGCCCGCCCGAGTTCGTCGGCCGTCCGTTGCGCCCCCTGGCCGACCGGCTTGACGGTGCCGTTGCCGCACGTCGGGCAGCGGAACCCGACGGCCAGCGCGCCGCAGAACCGGCACTGCGGCGTGGCGCCACGGTGCGGGCTGCCGAGCGGCCCGCCGCAGACGCGGCAGTGCGCGCGTTCGCCGCATTCGGCGCAGACCAGCCCGGTGCCGAAGCCCGGGCTCGCGACCTGCACCAGGACGGCACCGTGCTGGCTGGCCTCGCGCGCGGCACGCCAGGCGGAACTCGGGATGCGGGCCTGTGCGGCGAACCCCTCGGCCCCGGTCTGCTGCACGGTGGGGATGACCTTCGGGGTCTTCACGCGGTGGGGCACGACGTCCTGCAGCCAGTGCAGCTCGACCAGTCGCTGCACGTCGGTGCTGCGCGCGTGCGAGACGAACAGCAGGGCGGCACCGGACTGGGCGGCCCGCACCAGGGCGACGTCGCGCGTGTGCACGTAGGGCGCCCGCTGCTCGATGAACGAGGCGTCGCCGTCGTCCCACATGGCGATCAGCCCGAGCTCGGTCGCCGGCGCGTACACGGCCGTGCGGTTGCCGATCGCGACCACCGGGTGCGTGCGGGCCTGCAGCAGGGCCTTCGCGCGCTGCCCGTTCGTCTGCTTGGCGTCGAACCGCACCACCCGCTCCGGTGGCAGCACGGCGAGCAGAGCACGCTCGAGGTCGATGACGTCGCGGAAGTCCGGCACGGCGATCACCGCGGACTGCTCGGCCGCCACCGTGTGCGCGGCCGCCTGGGCGAGCGTCGCGGCCCAGCCCGGGACCCAGACCGGCTCGCCCGCGTCGCCCACCGCCACGGGCTGGGGCACGGCGGCGACCGCGGCGCGTCCGTGCTCCGTCACCACGGCCTCCAGGACGCCGTCGGCGTAGCCGGTGACGGGCGGGGCGCTCACCGGCGGGGGCGACCACGCGGTGTCCCGGGCGAGCCAGGCCTTCTCGGCGCGCACCTGCCGCGGGGGCACGGCGAGGCGCAGGACGTCGGAGGCGACACCCGCGGCCCGGTCGGCGACGGCGCGCGCGAGGGCCCAGATCTCCGGCGCCAGGACGGGCACCGGGGACAGGACGGCCTCGATCTGGCTGAGCTCCCCCGGGTACTCACCTTCGGTGACGATCTCGACCACGTAGCCGTCGGACATCCGTGCCCCGGTGCGCAGCGGCACCTTGACGCGGACCCCCGCGACGCAGTCGTCCTCGAGCTCGGCCGGCACCCGGTAGTCGAACAGACGGTCCAACTGCGGGAGCGGCGAGTCGAGGACGACGCGCGCGACGGTGGTCACGCGGTGCTTCAGACGGTCGCGGCGACGAGTCCTGCGGCGGCGCGGAGTTCCTCGACACGGTCGAGCTGCTCCCACGTGAACCCGGGGAGCTCGCGGCCGAAGTGGCCGTAGGTCGCGGTCTGCGCGTAGATCGGTCGGAGCAGGTCGAGGTCGCGGATGATCGCGGCCGGACGCAGGTCGAACACCTGGCGGATGGCTGCCTCGATCGTGGCGTCGTCGACGTGTCCGGTGCCGAAGGTCTCGACGTAGAGCCCGACGGGCTTCGCGCGGCCGATCGCGTACGCGACCTGCACCTCGAGCCGGTCGGCCAGCCCCGCGGCGACCGCGTTCTTGGCGACCCAGCGCAGCGCGTACGCCGCCGAACGGTCGACCTTCGACGGGTCCTTGCCGCTGAACGCGCCGCCACCGTGACGGGAGGCCCCGCCGTAGGTGTCGACGATCACCTTGCGGCCGGTGAGCCCGGCGTCGCCCTGGGGGCCACCGATCTCGAAGCGACCGGTCGGGTTCACGATGACGTCGACGTGCGACGAGTCGAGGTCGACCAGGTCGAGGACCGGACGGATCACGTGTTCGGTGATCGCCGCGGTGAGCTCGTCGAGCGTGACGCTCGGCGAGTGCTGCGTGGAGAGCACGACGGTCTCGACGGTCTTCGGCACGACGCCGTCGTACCCGATGGTGACCTGGGTCTTGCCGTCGGGGCGGAGGAACGACAGCTCGCCCGACTTGCGGACCGCGGCCAGGCGCTCGGCCAGGCGGTGGGCCAGCCAGATCGCGACCGGCATGTACTCGGGGGTCTCGTTCGTCGCGAAGCCGAACATGATGCCCTGGTCGCCGGCACCCTGGCGGTCGAGCGGGTCGACCGCACCGGTGCGGGAGTCGAGCGACTCGTCGACACCCTGCGCGATGTCCGGCGACTGCGCACCGATCGAGACCTCGACACCGCACGTGGCGCCGTCGAACGAGACGTCCGACGAGTTGTAGCCGATGCCGGTGATGACGTCACGGACGAGCTTGGGGATCTCGACGTAACCGGAGGTCGTGACCTCGCCGGCGACGTGCACGAGCCCGGTGGTCACCATCGTCTCGACGGCGACGCGCGCGTTCGGGTCGACCGTCAGCAGTGCGTCGAGGATGCTGTCCGAGATCTGGTCGCAGATCTTGTCGGGGTGCCCCTCGGTCACCGACTCGGACGTGAAGAGGCGGAGAGCAGCTGCAGTCACCGGGATCAGTCGGTGGGCTGCTGCTGCTTGGTGACGGTGAGCTTGTCCTCGTTGATCTCGTGGAGCGCGACGGACAGCGGCTTGTCGTCGATCGTCGAGTCGACGAGCGGTCCGACGTTGTCGAAGAGCGAGCCCTCGTGCAGGTCGGCGTAGTAGTCGTTGATCTGGCGGGCGCGCTTGGACGCGAAGATGACGAGCGCGTACTTCGACTCGACCTTGCTGAGCAGGTCGTCGATGGGCGGGTCGATGATGCCCTGGGGGTTGGCCATGGTGTCTCCTCGAAGTCAGTGCACCCGTCAGGGCGCAGAGAACAAGTCTACGACCTCACGTGCCGCGGTGCCGACATCGGAGTTCACGATCCGCACGTCGAACTCGTCCTGGGCAGCCAGCTCGACCTTCGCGGTCTCGAGGCGACGCGCCTGTTCCTCCGCGGATTCCGTACCGCGGCCGATGAGCCGGCGCACCAGTTCCTCCCACGTCGGGGGCAGCAGGAACACGAGCACCGCCTCGGGCATGGCGTCGCGGACCTGCCGGGCGCCCTGCAGGTCGATCTCGAGCATGACCTTCTCGCCGGCGTCGAGCGCCCGGTCGATCGGCGGGCGCGGGGTGCCGTAGCGGTACGAGTTGTGGACGGTCGCCCACTCGAGCAGCTCGCGATCGCGGATCATGCGGTCGAACTCGTCGTCGTCCACGAAGTAGTAGTGCACGCCGTCGACCTCGCCGGGGCGCGGCTTCCGGGTGGTGGCGGAGACGCTGAGGTTGACGTCCGGGTACTGCTCGCGGATGTGGGCGCTGACCGTGCCCTTGCCGACCGCGGTGGGTCCGGCGAGCACGACGAGCTTCGAGGCACCACGCTTGCGACCGCGGGCGGCGAGCCAGTCGGCCAGGGCGGCGCGCTGCCGGGTCCCCAGGCCACCGAGGCGCTTCGACGGCGCGATCCGCAGGGACCCCATGATCGCCTCCGCACGCGCGGGGCCGATGCCCGGCAGGCTCACCAGCAGGTCACGGACCCGCAGCGAGCGTTCCGCCGAGGTCGTCTCGACCAGCGAGTCGTCCCACGCGGCACGGGCGACGTCGAGCGCGGAGCGTTCCCCCGACGCGATCGCGGCCTTCACCGCGGCCCGGGCGCGTCGCGCGGCGACGGCGGCCTTCGCCGCGGCGACGCGGTCGACCTCTGGCGGGGTGCGGTGGGCGGGCAGGCCCTCGTGGTCGTCGGTCACGCTGCCGCCGCCAGTGCAGCGCGGATGCGGTCGGCGCGGGCGGTGACGAGCGCCGCGACGCCGTCCGGACCGTCGGTCAGCAGGCCGCGCGACTCACTCACGAGCACCTGCTCGGCACGGGCGCCGTACAGCGCACGGAGGTCCTCGATGCGGGCACCCTGGGCACCGAAGCCCGGGGCGAGGACCGGCGCGGAGCCGATCGCGTCCGCGTCGATGCCGAAGTCGTCGAGGTGAAGGGTCGCGCCGAGCACGAGCCCGACGTCGCCGAGGGCCTGATCGCCCACGGACCGGTTGTCGTCTGCCACGTCCAAGACGATACCGGCCGCGACCGTCCGGCCGGTACGCGGCCCCTCCGCGACGACCGCGGTCTGCAGCACCCGGGCCTCGGGGTTGCTCGTCGCCGCGAGCACGAAGACCCCCGCACCGTTCCGGCGCGCGACGTCGACCGTGCCCCGGAGCGAGCCGTACCCGAGGTACGGCGACACCGTCATCGCGTCGGCCGCGAACGGCCCGTCGCGGTCGAGCCACGCGAGCGCGTAGTCGTCACCGGTGGTCCCGATGTCGCCCCGCTTCACGTCGGCGACGACCAGGAGGCCCGCATCGCGTGCCCGGCGGACCGTCGCGTCGAGCGCACGGTAGCCCGCCACCCCCGCCGCCTCGAAGAAGGCCACCTGCGGCTTCACGATCGCAGCGCGGCCGGCGGCCGCGTCGACCATGGTCGCGCCGAAGGCGGTGAGGCCCTGCTCGTCGCGGGCGAGCCCCCACGCCGCCAGGGTGGCGGCGTGGGGGTCGATCCCGACGCAGAGCGGTGAACGCTCCCCCATGGCGGACGCGAGGCGGACGCCGAAGGAGGCCGGGCCTCCCGACCGGGTCGTGCCCACGCTGGCAGCCGTCACCAGGTCGCGCGCTCGCGCGCGTAGTCCTGCAGGCTGCGGACGTTGAGCGGCGAACCGATCGTCTCGATCGCCGCGACGGCCGCACCGATCTGCGCGATCGTCGTGAACAGCGGCTTGTCCGCCGCCACCGTGGCCGCGCGGATCTCGTACCCGTCCGCACGACCGGCGGCACCGGACGGCGTGTTGATGACGATGTCGACCTCGCCCGTGGCGAGCAGGTCGACGACGCTCTCGCCGCCCTGGCTGTACTTGCCGACGATCCCGACCTCGATGCCGTTGCGGCGGAGGATCTCCGCCGTGCCCTCGGTCGCGATGATCGTGAAGCCGAGCTGCTGCAGGCGGTGCACCGGCAGCACGATCGCGCGCTTGTCGGTGTCGGCGACGCTCACGAAGACCGTGCCGCTGGTCGGCAGGCCGCCGTACGCGGCGTCCTGCGACTTGAGGAACGCCCGCGGGAAGTCGCGGTCGATGCCCATGACCTCGCCGGTGGAGCGCATCTCGGGGCTGAGCACCGAGTCGACGACCTGGCCCTCGCGGGTGCGGAAGCGACGGAAGGGCAGCACGGCCTCCTTCACGGCGACCGGCGACTGCGCGGGCACGAACGCACCGTCACGCTCGGGCAGCATGCCCTCGGCGACGAGCTCGGCGACCGTGGTGCCGGTCATGATGCGGGACGCGGCCTTGGCCAGCGGGATGCCGAGCGCCTTCGAGACGAAGGGCACCGTGCGGCTGGCGCGCGGGTTCGCCTCGAGGACGTAGAGCACGCCGGCGCCGATGGCGAACTGCACGTTGAGCAGGCCCTGCACGCCGATGCCGCGGGCGATCTTCTCGGTCGCGTCGACCACGCCCTGGATCTCCGCGCGGCCGAGGCCGACCGGGGGCAGGGTGCACGCCGAGTCGCCGGAGTGGATGCCGGCCTCTTCGAGGTGCTCCATGATGCCGCCGATGTAGAGCCGCTCGCCGTCGAAGAGCGCGTCGACGTCGATCTCCACGGCGTCGTCCAGGAACCGGTCCACCAGCAGCGGGAGCTCCGGGCCGATGATCGCCTGGTCGGCCATCCGGTCGAAGTAGTCCGCCAGCGACGGGGAGTCGTACAGGATCTCCATGCCGCGGCCGCCGAGCACGAACGACGGGCGGACGAGGACGGGGTACCCGATCTCCTCGGCCACCGTGGTCGCGCTCGCCAGGTCGTGGGCCGTGCCGTTCCGCGGTGCGAGCAGACCGGCTGCGTCGAGGATGGCGGAGAACTGCCCGCGCTCCTCGGCGGAGTCGATCGCGGTCGGGCTGGTGCCGAGGATCGGGATGCCCGCGGCCTCGAGCGGCTTCGCCAGGCCCAGGGCGGTCTGGCCACCGAGCTGCACGACGACGCCGACGAGCTCGCCGGACGCCGCCTCGGCCTCGATGACCTCGAGGACGTCCTCGGCGGTCAGCGGTTCGAAGTACAGGCGGTCCGAGGTGTCGTAGTCGGTCGACACGGTCTCGGGGTTGCAGTTGATCATGATCGTCTCGAACCCGGCGGCGCTCAGCGCGAAGGACGCGTGCACGCAGGAGTAGTCGAACTCGACGCCCTGCCCGATGCGGTTCGGGCCGGAGCCGAGGATGACGACCTTCTTGCGGTCGCTCGGGACGACCTCGGTCTCGGTGTCGTAGGACGAGTAGTGGTACGGCGTCAGGGCCGGGAACTCACCGGCGCAGGTGTCGACCGTCTTGAAGACGGGCCGGATGCCCTGGGCGTGCCGCTCGTCACGGACCTGCTGCTCGGAGACCGGTGCCGCGTCTGAGCTGCGCAGGCTCGCGATCTGGGTGTCGCTGAAGCCGTGCTCCTTCGCCCACCGCAGGGTGTCCGCGTCGAGGGACTCGGCGGCCCGGACCTCGTCCGCGACCTCGTTGATGAGCACGATCTGGTCGATGAACCAGGGGTCGATCTTCGTGGCCTCGAAGACCTCGTCCGCGGTGGCGCCCGCGACCAGGGCCTGCTGGACCGTCACGATGCGACCGTCGGTCGGGATCGACGACTTCGTCAGCAGGGCGTCCTTGTCGAGCTCGGCCGCCGGGGTGTCCCAGTGGAAGCTCGACCCGCGCTTCTCGAGCGAGCGCAGCGACTTCTGCAGTGCGGTGGCGTAGTTCCGGCCGATGGCCATCGCCTCGCCGACGCTCTTCATCGTCGTGGTGAGGGTGGCGTCGGCGGCCGGGAACTTCTCGAACGCGAACCGCGGGGTCTTCACGACCACGTAGTCGAGCGTCGGCTCGAAGCTCGCCGGGGTGACCTTCGTGATGTCGTTCTCGATCTCGTCGAGCCGGTAGCCGATGGCGAGCTTCGCGGCGATCTTGGCGATCGGGAAGCCCGTGGCCTTCGACGCGAGGGCCGACGAGCGGGACACGCGCGGGTTCATCTCGATGACGATGACGCGGCCGTTGGACGGGTCGACGGCGAACTGGATGTTGCAGCCGCCGGTGTCGACACCGACGCGACGGATGATGTCGATGCCGATGTTCCGCATGTTCTGGTACTCGCGGTCGGTCAGGGTCAGCGCGGGGGCGACCGTGATCGAGTCACCGGTGTGGACACCGACCGGGTCGACGTTCTCGATGGAGCAGATGACGACGGTGTTGTCGTAGTTGTCGCGCATCAGCTCGAGCTCGTACTCCTTCCAGCCGAGGATGGACTCCTCGAGCAGGACCTCGGTCGTCGGGCTGGACTGCAGCCCGTCGCCGACGAAGCGGACGAGTTCTGCCTCGTTGTAGGCGAACCCCGAGCCCAGGCCGCCCATGGTGAAGGACGGGCGGACGACCAGCGGGTACCCGAGGTCCTTCGCGAACTCCTTCGCTTCTTCGAGCGTGTGCGCGATGTGGCTGCGGGCGACGTCGGCGCCGGACTCGAGGACGAGCTCCTTGAAGAGCTGGCGGTCCTCGCCGCGCTGGATCGCCTCGACCTTGGCACCGATGAGCTCGACACCGTGCTTGGTGAGGATGCCGGCCTCGTCGAGCGCGATGGCCGCGTTCAGGGCCGTCTGACCGCCGAGGGTCGGCAGGACGGCGTCCGGCTTCTCGATGCGGATGATCTCCTCGAGCGACGCGTTCGTGATCGGCTCGATGTAGGTCGCGTCGGCGAAGTCGGGGTCGGTCATGATCGTCGCCGGGTTCGGGTTGACCAGGATGACCCGGACCCCCTCGGCGCGGAGGACGCGGCACGCCTGGGTGCCGGAGTAGTCGAACTCGGCGGCCTGACCGATGACGATCGGGCCGGAACCGATGACGAGGACGGAGTTGATGTCTGCGCGCTTGGGCATCAGTTCGCTTCCTTGGTGATGTCTGCTGCGGGGGTCGTGGCGTCTGCGGTGGCCGCGTCGAGCGGCTCCCCGTCGCGACGCTCGCGCACCATGTCCGCGAACCGGTCGAAGAGGTACATGCTGTCGTGCGGTCCGGCGGCGGCCTCGGGGTGGTACTGCACGCTGAACGCCGGCACGTCGAGCGCGCGGAGGCCCTCGACCACGTTGTCGTTCAGCGAGTAGTGCGAGACCTCGACCCGACCGAACCCGGCCGGCGACTCGAGGACCTCGCCGAGGGGCGCGTCGACCGCGAAGCCGTGGTTCTGGCTCGTGATCTCGACCTTGCCCGTGGTCGTGTCGAGCACCGGCTGGTTGATGCCGCGGTGGCCGAAGGGCAGCTTGTAGGTGCCGAAGCCGAGCGCGCGGCCGAGCAGCTGGTTGCCGAAGCAGATGCCGAAGAACGGCCGGCCGGTGCGCAGGCTGTCCTGCAGCAGTTCCACCTGTGCGTCCGACGCGGCGGGGTCGCCGGGGCCGTTCGAGTAGAACAGGGCGTCCGGGTCGAGTGCCGACAGTTCGGCGGCGGAGATGTCCTGCGGCACCACGTGCACCTCGAAGCCGCGGGCGGCGAGGTAGCGGGTGGTCGAGGCCTTCACGCCGAGGTCGAGCACGGCCAGGGTGCCGATCTGCTCGCCCTCGGCGGGGACGACGTAGGTCTCCGGGGTGGACACGACCGACGAGAAGCTCGCCCCGGCCATGCCGGCCTGGTCGCGCACGAGCTGCTCCTGCTCGGACGCCGGCAGTGCGGCGTCCGCACCGCTGAAGACGCCGCCCTTCATGGCGCCGGCGTCACGGATGCGGCGGGTGAGTGCGCGGGTGTCGAGCCCTGCGATGCCGACGATGCCGTCGCGCACCAGGTGGTCGTCGAGCGTGGCGTTCGCGCGGTGGTTCGACACCACGCGGCTGGGGTCGCGCACCACGTACCCGGCGACCCAGATGCGACGGGACTCGGGGTCCTCGTCGTTCACGCCCGTGTTGCCGATGTGCGGCGCGGTCTGCACCACGATCTGTCCGGCGTAGGAGGGGTCGGTCAGCGTCTCCTGGTAGCCGGTCATGCCGGTCGCGAAGACCACCTCACCGAGCGTGCGCCCACGGGCGCCGTAGGCCCAGCCGTCGTACCGGGTGCCGTCTTCGAGGACCAGGACGGCCCGTTCGCGTGTCATGCTTTCTTCCCTTCGCCCGCGGTTCGCGGAGCATCGGCCGCAGTCGCCTGCGGCCCGGTCTCGGTCAGTCCCTGCAGGGCGTGCAGCGCGGCTGCGTCGCCCTCCGGGAACCGGAAGTAGGTGTCGAGGTCCGTCGCACCTGCGGCGCCGGTCGCCGTCCATCGCAGACGGACCAGTCCCCCGGGTTCGACCACTCGGTCGATCGCCCACGTGGACCGGTCGGCGCCGCGGACCGCGTCGCGCGCGATCCAGCGGTCGTCGGTGCCGGCGAGGCGCATCACCACGCCGGTCGCGTGGACCGTCACCCCGCCGCGGCCGCGGAACCCGAGGCCGCCTGCGGTGATGCGTTCCAACGGCTGGTCGGCACGGGTCGTCGCGACGGTGAACCCGTCCCACGACCCGACCGCCGGTGCCAGGTCGGCGGGCACCCGGACCGGAGGCACGGCTTCCGCCTGCTTCTTGGCCCGCGTCCGCCAGGTGCGCGCCATCGCGACGAACAGGGCGGCGACCGCGAGCAGGATCACCGCGCCGAGGAGCCAGCGCTGGGCGTCGCCGCTCATGCGCGCGCCCCCGTCCGCAGCGTCGCGGCGTGCGCCGCGGTCGTCTCCGCGTCGACGACGCGGCCGTCGAGCACGGTCGCGTACCCCTGGTGGAAGGTGGCGACGACCCGGCCCGGCAGCGTCATGCCGAGGTACGGCGAGTTCTGCGACTGCCCGGCGAGGTCGGTGACCGCGAACTCGCGACTGGCTGACGGGTCGTAGAGGGTGATCTCGGCGGGGGCGCCCTCGGCGATCCGCTGCCCGTGCCCCTCGACCTGGCCGATCCGCGCCGGTGCCTCGGACAGCACCCGGGCGACGTCGGCCCAGTCGAGCCGGCCGTCGTCGACCACCGCGGCCTGCACCACGCTCAGCGCGGATTCGAGGCCGACCATGCCGTTCGCGGCGGCGGGCCACTCGCAGCACTTCGCCTCGGCGGTGTGCGGTGCGTGGTCGGTCGCGACGATGTCGATGGTGCCGTCGGCCAGGGCAGCGCGGAGTGCCTCGACGTCCTCGCGCGCGCGGAGCGGCGGGTTCACCTTGTAGCGGGCGTCGTACCCGGGGGCACCGTCGTGGCCGGCGATGAGGTCCTCGGTGAGCACCAGGTGGTGCGGCGTGACCTCGGCCGTGACGTCGATGCCGCGGGACTTGGCCCACCGGATCACCTCGACGCTGCCGGCCGTCGAGACGTGGCAGACGTGCAGGCGTGCTCCGACGTGGTCGGCGAGCAGGACGTCGCGGGCGATGATCGCCTCTTCCGCGACGGCGGGCCAGCCGGCGAGGCCGAGTTCCGAGGACAGTCGGCCCTCGTTCATCTGCGCGCCGATGGTCAGCCGGGGCTCCTGGGCGTGCTGCGCGAGCACCCCGCCGAAGCCCTTGATGTACTCGAGTGCGCGACGCATGAGCAGCGGGTCGGCCACGCAGGAGCCGTCGTCCGAGAAGACCCGGACCTTCGCCCGGGACGTCGCCATCGCGCCGATCTCGGACAGGTGGGTGCCCTGCAGCCCCTGTGACACGGCGCCGATCGGGCGGACCGTCACGTAGCCGGCGTCGTCACCGAGCGCCTGGACCTGCTCGACGACCCCGGCGGTGTCCGCGACGGGGCTCGAGTTCGCCATGGCGTTGACGGCGGTGAACCCGCCGGCAGCCGCGGCACGCGAGCCGGTGAGGACCGTCTCGGACTCCTCGTGACCGGGCTCGCGCAGGTGCGTGTGGAGGTCCACGAGACCGGGCAGGGCGATGAGGCCGTCCGCGTCCACGGTGGTGGCGCCGGCCGTGTCGAGACCGGACCCGACCGCGGTGATTCGCCCGTCCTGCAGGCGGATGTCGGCACGCGAGCCGTCGACCAGCTGCGCGCCACGGATCAGGTGAGCGGTCATGCGGCGGACTCCTTCGCATCGGTGCCGTTGCCGGCACTGCCCGTCAGGGCGAGGTAGAGGACGGCCATCCGGACCGAGACGCCGTTCTCGACCTGCTCGACGACGGTCGAGCGGGGGTCGTCGGCGGCGACGCCGGCGATCTCGAGACCGCGGTTCATCGGACCGGGGTGCATGATCAGCGTGCGCTCGGACAGTCGCCCGAAGCGCGCCGCCGTCAGGCCCCAGTGCCGCGTGTACTCGCGCGGGTTCGGGAAGAAGGCGTCGTTCATGCGTTCCTGCTGGATGCGGAGCGTCATGACGACGTCCGGGTCCTCGGCCAGGGCGGTGTCGAGGTCGTGGTGCACCGCGGCGCCGAACGGGGACGGGGTGGCGGGCAGCAGCGTCGGCGGCGCGGCGAAGGTCACGCTCGCCCCGAGGGTGCGGAGCAGCCACGCGTTCGACCGGGCTACCCGGCTGTGCAGCACGTCGCCGATGATCAGGACGCGCACGCCGTCGAGGCCCTGGCCACGCGAACCGGCGCCGTGCAGGCGGCGGCGCATGGTGAAGGCGTCGAGCAGCGCCTGCGTCGGGTGCTCGTGGGTCCCGTCACCGGCGTTGACCACCGGCACGTCGATCCAGTCGGCGTCGGCCAGCACCCGCGGGGCGCCCGATGCACCGTGGCGCATGACGATGCCGTCGATGCCCATCGCGCCGAGGGTCTGCACGGTGTCCTTCAGGGATTCACCCTTCGAGACGCTCGAGCCCTTCGCGGCGAAGTTCAGGACGTCGGCGGACAGGCGCTTCGCGGCGGCCTCGAACGAGATGCGCGTGCGCGTGGAGTCCTCGAAGAACAGGTTCACCACGGTCTTGCCGCGCAGGGCCGGGAGCTTCCGGACCTCGCGCGTGTTGACCTCGGCCATCTCCTCGGCGACGTCGAGGATGTGGACGGCCTGGTCGCGGGACAGGTCGGCGGTCGAGAGCAGGTGCCGCATCACGCCACCCCCTGCTCGATGAACACGGTGTCGTCGCCGTCGGTCTCGGCCAGGTGCAGCGTGACCCGCTCGTCGGACGCGGTCGGCAGGTTCTTGCCCACGTGGTCCGCACGGATCGGCAGCTCGCGGTGGCCGCGGTCGACGAGCACGGCGAGCCGGACGGCGCGCGGCCGCCCGATGCCCTGCAGCGCGTCGAGCGCGGCGCGGACGGTGCGGCCGGAGTAGAGCACGTCGTCGACGAGCACGACGACCTTGCCGTCGATGCCGCCGGCGGGGATGACCGTCCGGTGCGGCGCGCGACCGATGCCGTGGCCGAGGTCGTCCCGGTGCATGGTGACGTCGAGCGTGCCGACACGCTCCGTCCCGATGCCGCCGGCGGCCGAGGACCACTCCGGCTCGATGCCTGCCAGGATCCGGCCGAGGCGTTCCGCCAGGACGGCACCGCGGGTCGGGATGCCGAGGAGCACGAGATCCGAGCCCCCGTGGTTGGCTTCGAGGATCTCGTGCGCGATGCGTGTCAGGGCACGCGTGATGTCGGGCTGTTGCAGGACCGTTCTGGTTCCCACGTCGACCCCCTTCCCCGCCTCACTGGACGGCATTAAAGGATGCTGACGTGGTCAACCCTACCGGGACTCCTGGTCTCCTGCGACCGTCCGACCGGACGGTGCGCGACCGCCGGCGACCGCCCCGAGCACGCCGTTGACGAAGCCCGCCGAGTCCTCGGTGGACAGCGACTGCGCGAGCTCGACCGCCTCGGCGATGGCGACGGCGTCGGGCACCTCCGGGTTGAACCGGAGCTCCCACACGGCCATCCGCAGGATGCAGCGGTCGAGGACCGGCATCCGGGCGATCGACCAGCCCTGGGCGTGGTCGACGATGACGGAGTCGATCTCGTGACGAGCGTCGTCGACACCGGTGACGATCTGACGGGCGTAGTCCCAGCTGGAGGCACGCTCCGGCTGGTCCAGGTGCCGGACCGTCTCGGTGGCGAGCACGTCCGCGATCGGCAGCTCGCGCACCTCGGCCACGTACAGCATGTCGAGGGCGCGCTTGCGGGCCTTCGAACGAGCACTCATACGGTCAGCGCCTAGGAGTTGACGCGGCCGAGGAAGCTGCCGTCGCGCGTGTCGATCTTCACCAGGGTGCCGCTCTCCAGGTACAGCGGGACCTGGATGCGGTGGCCGGTCGCGATGATGGTCGCGTCCTTGGTGCCGCCGGAGGAACGGTCGCCCTGCAGACCGGGCTCGGTCTCGACCTCGGTGACGATCGACGTCGGGAGCTCGACGTACAGCGGGTTGCCCTCGTTCATCGCGATGGTGACCATCGCGGACTCGAGCAGGTAGTTCTTGGCGTCGCCGACCACGGTCGCGGAGACCGGGATCTGGTCGTACGTGTCGGTGTCCATGAACACGTAGGAGTCGCCGTCCTCGTAGAGGAACTGGTAGTCACGACGGTCGACGGTCGCGGTGTCGATCTTCGCGCCGGCGTTGAACGTGCGGTCGACGACCTTGCCGGAGACGACGTTCTTGAGCTTCGTGCGGACGAACGCGCCGCCCTTGCCCGGCTTGACGTGCTGGAACTCGACGACCGACCACAGCTGGCCGTCGATGATGAGAACGGCGCCGTTCTTGATGTCTGTGGTACTGGCCATGAGTCGTCGGTGTCCCGTTCGGTCGTGTTGTGAAGTGTCCTCGGGCCGCGGACGGCCCCGGACGAGTGTAGCGGACGCCCGCCCGGCGGCCGGAGCCGTGCGCGCCGCGGTCAGCGTCGCCGTCGGGCGAGCCAGGCGTCGATCGCCGCCCAGCCGAGCAGCACCACCGCCGCTCCCCCGAGCAACCCGCCCGCGACCCCGGTGGACAGGGCCGCCGTCGGTCGCGCCGGCAACGACAGGTAGACGATCGCCAGGATCCCCGCCCCCGCGCCGAGCAGCACGAGCAGGATGCGCCGGATCATGCCGGACACGAGCCGCCGGTCGCGGCTGTCCGCGAAGAGCCGGATGTTCACCGTGAAGCGGCCGGTCTCGATCGCCTCGCCGATGCGGTCCACCCGGCGGGGCAGGCGGCGGGCAGCCGACACGACGCCGAGCAGCTCCTTCGCCGCGAGGTCCCGGAGCTTGCCGGGCCGGAGCTGGTCGGTGATCTGCTCCCGGGCGAGTCCGCGGGACTCCTCGAGGAGGTCGAACGACGGTGCGAGCGTGCGGAGCGTGCCCTCGAAGATGGCCAGGGCACGAGCCGCGGCGACGAAGTCCGGCGGCGGCTTCAACCGGTACCGCCCGAAGACCTCGACCGCGTCGTCCACGGTGTCGACACCGATGCGCGCACCCGGGCCGAGCTCGTCCGCGACGAAGCGGGCGATGTCCCGACGGAAGTCGGGCTCGTCGTGCGCATCGCGCACGGGCGCCATCCGCAGGACCGCATCGGCGATCCGCGACGTGTCGTCCTGCAGGTAGGCGGCCAACAGGTCCTGGACCGTGTCCCGGAGACCCGGGTCGAGCCTCCCGACCGATCCGAAGTCGATCAACGCGGGCCGCCCGTCGGGCAGCACCAGGACGTTCCCCGGGTGCAGGTCCGCGTGGTACAGGCCGTCGAAGACGACCTGGCGCAGGAAGGCGCGGAGGATCGCGCGCATCGGCGCGTCGAGGTCGCGCTCGGAACGCTCGGCGCGGATCGCGCTGAGCGTGTCGCCCTCCAGGAACTCCATCACGAGCACACGCCGGCCGGACAGGTCCGGGTAGGGGTCCGGGAACCGGACCTCGTCCGGACGCGCGCTGCGGGCCTGGGCAGCACGCAGCGCCGTGAGGTTCCGGAGCTCCGAGACGAAGTCGACCTGCCGGATCAGGTCGTCCGCGTACTGGCCCGCGATGTCCTGCACGCCGACCTGTCGCGCCTCGGTCGACCACCGGGCCATGAACCGGACGACCCGCAGCGCGATGTCGACGTCGCGGCGCACCGCGGCGTCGATCCCCGGCCGCTGCACCTTGACGGCGACCGCGGTGCCGTCGGGCAGCCGGGCGCGGTGCACCTGCGCGATGGACGCCGCTGCGACGGGCACCTGGTCGAAGGTCGCGAAGACCTGGTCGACCGGGGCACCGAGCTCCTGCTCGAGGAGCGCACGGACCTCGTCCGCCGGCGCCGCCGTGACGTTCCGCTGCAGGTGGGCGAGTCCCTCGGTCCACTCCTCGGGCAGCAGGTCGTCGCGGGTGGAGAGCAGCTGGCCCATCTTCACGAACCCGCCACCGGCTTCCTCGAGCGCCCGGCGCAGGTGCTCGGCCTGGTCGCGACGCAGGTCCGACGTGGCCGGGTCGTGCGAGAAGTCGAGACGACGGAACGGCACCAGGTGGTGGCGGCGGGCGATCGAGAGGAGTTCGGTGAAGCGTCGACCACGGGAGCGCAGGGTGCCGGTGTCGGCATCGCGCGGGCCGGAGAGGTCGCTCAGTCGGGGTGGGGTGGGCACGCCCGCCAGTCTGCTCCCCGGCGCTGGGTCCGCAGCGTGCGGGTGGCCCGGTCCGTCGCGTCGCCCCGTCCTCCTCCACAGCCTGGAGGCCCGGCGCGGCTTCCACAGGTCGGCGCGGGCCCGGCGCGGGGCTCGGTCCTGGAGCGGACGCGACGGGTCCTGCGCTGACCGGCGTGGCTAGACGCCGACCTCCTGGTAGGCGGTGAAGAGCAGGTGGTCCTCGGGGCCCTCGAGCACGACGGGCTTGCCGACGCCGTCCAGGATGATGAACCGCAGCATGCCGGCACGGGCCTTCTTGTCGCGGCGCATGGTGGCGAGCAGCCCCTGCCACCGCCCGACGCCGTACGAGGTCGGCAGGTCGAGCGACTCGAGGATCGTCCGGTGCCGGTCGACCGTCGCGTCGTCCAGGTGGCCCGTGAGTCGGGCGAGCTCGGCGGCGAACACCATGCCGACCGACACCGCTGCCCCGTGGCGCCACTGGTACCGCTCGGCGTGCTCGATCGCGTGCCCGAGGGTGTGCCCGTAGTTCAGGATCTCGCGTCGGCCCTGCTCGGTGAAGTCGTCCGAGACGACCTCGGCCTTGAGCGCGATGGCGAGCTCGACGACCCGCCGGAACTCCGGCGTCGTCGGGTCGGTCACCCGGTCGACGTCGGCCTCGACGATGTCCAGGATCTCGGGTACGGCGATGAACCCGGCCTTCACGATCTCCGCGAAGCCCGTCAGGATCTCGTTGCGCGGCAGCGTGCGGGCGAGGTCGAGGTCCACGACGACGGCACGCGGGGCGGAGAAGGCGCCGACCAGGTTCTTGCCCTCGTTCGTGTTGATGCCCGTCTTCCCGCCGACGCTGGCGTCCACCATGCCGAGCACGCTGGTCGGGACGGCCACGTACGGCACACCGCGCAGCCAGGTCGCGGCGACGAAGCCGGCCAGGTCGGTGACGGCACCGCCACCGAGGCCGATGACCGCGTCGGTGCGGGTGAAGTCGGCCTGCCCCATGATCTGCCAGCAGAACGCCGCGACCTCGACGCGCTTGGCGCCCTCGGCGTCGGGGACCTCGGCGATCAGGGCTTCGAGCCCGGCCTCGACCAGCAGCGCACGGAGCTCGTTCGCCCGGGCACCGAGCGTCGGCGAGTGCACGATGAGGACCTTGGCGACGCGCGGGCCCAGGATCGAGGGCAGGGCGCCGAGCAGGTCCGTGCCGACGGCCACCGTGTAGCCGTCGTCACCGCCGACCCGGATCTCGGTGGTCCCGGCGGGCAGGGTCGACTCGGTCACGGTGCTCCTTCGGTGCTGGTGGTGCTGCTGGTCGTGCTGCCGGGCGCGGTGGTGGTGCTGCCGGGCGCGGTGGTGGTGCTGCCGGGCGCGGTGGTGGTGCTGCCGGGCGCGCTGGCGGTGCCGCTGCGATCGGTGGTGCCGGCGTCGCTGCGCAGCCACGTGACGACCTCGTCGACCACCCGGGACATCGGCCGGCGAGACGTGTCGACCACCACGTGCGCGAGCTCGGCGTAAGTGGCGGCCCGCTCGTCCATGATCGTCTGCCAGGCGTCGATCCCGCCGTTCGCCAGCAGCGGCCGGTCGGACCCGGCGATGCGGTCGGCGACGGCCTCGGGCGACACGGTGAGCAGGACGATGCGCGCCCCGCTCAGGGCCTGCCGGGTGTCCGCGTGGGTGACGGCTCCCCCGCCCACGGCGATCACGCCGCCGATGGCGAGCGCTCCCCGGACGGCCTCGGCTTCGAGCGCGCGGAACGCCGGCTCACCGCGGTCGGCGAAGATCCCGGGGATCGGCCCGTGCTCGCGCACGATGACCCGGTCGGTGTCCGTGAACGGGACGCCGAGCGCCTTCGCGACCCGCTTGCCGACGCTCGACTTGCCGGCGCCCATCGGGCCGATGACGACCACGGGCGCGTCGGCGCGTCCGACGTCGGTGCTCACAGGTCGGTCGAGGTCGCCGACGGCTCGGTCCGGCGCGTCCGCAGGGTCTCCGGGATCGCGGCGAGGTAGGCGTCGAGGTTGCGCTTCGTCTCGACGACGTTGTCGCCGCCGAACTTCTCGAGCACCGCGTCGGCGAGCACCAGGGCCACCATCGCCTCGGCGACGACACCCGCCGCGGGCACGGCGCAGACGTCCGAGCGCTGGTGGTGCGCGGAGGCGTCCTCACCGGAGACGACGTCCACCGTGTGCAGGGCGTGCGGGACGGTCGCGATCGGCTTCATGCCGGCGCGGACCCGCAGCACGGTGCCCGTGGACATCCCGCCCTCGGTCCCACCGGCGCGGTCGCTCGTGCGGTAGATCTCGCCGTCCTCGCGGTACAGCTCGTCGTGGGCGGCGGAGCCCCGGCGCCCGGCGGTCGCGAAGCCGTCGCCGACCTCGACGCCCTTGATGGCCTGGATCCCCATGATCGCCGCGGCGAGGCGGGCATCGAGCCGGCGATCCCAGTGCACGTGCGAGCCGAGGCCCGGCGGGACGCCGTAGAACAGCACCTCGACGACGCCGCCGAGGGTGTCGCCGTCCTTCTTCGCGGCCTCTACCTCGGTGACCATCCGTGCGGAGGTCTCGGCGTCGAAGCAGCGCAGCTGGTCCTCGTCGAGGCGGTCCACGTCGTCGGGCAGCGGCAGGCGCGTGCCGTCCGGGACCCGGACGGTCCCGACCTGCAGCGTGTGCGCCACCGAGCGGATGCCGAGTTCGGCCAGGAACGACTTCGCGACGGCGCCGAGCGCCACCCGGGCAGCGGTCTCGCGGGCGCTTGCACGCTCCAGGATCGGGCGGGCCTCGTCGAAGCCGTACTTCTGCATGCCGACCAGGTCGGCGTGACCCGGACGCGGTCGGGTCAGCGGGGCGCTCCGACCGCGGGACATCTCGGTGGACTCGATCGGTTCGGGGTTCATGACCTCGACCCACTTCGGCCACTCGGTGTTGCCGATGCGGATCGCGATGGGGCTGCCGAGCGAGTAGCCGTGCCGGACGCCGCCGGACACGTGCAGCTCGTCCTGCTCGAACTTCATCCGCGAGCCACGGCCGTAGCCGAGCTTGCGGCGCGCGAGATCGGCACGGATGGACTCGAACGACACCGGGACTCCCGCGGGCAGGCCCTCGAGCATGGCGATCAGTTCGGGTCCGTGGGACTCACCAGCAGTCAACCAACGAAGCATGCCGCAATCCTCCCACAGCGCACCGCCGTGCGACGTCGCCGTCCTACTGGTAGTCGGGGTGCGCCCGCAGCCATGCCTGGAACTGCTTCACCGCGACGAGGTGCTCGTTGTAGGTGTTCGAGAACACCGTCTCGCCGGTCTCCAGGTTCACCGTCACGAAGTACAGCCACTTGCCCGGGGCCTCGTTCGTCACGGCCTTGATCGCGATGTCCCCGGGGTTGGAGATCGGTGCCGGCGGCAGCCCCTCGTGCACGTAGGTGTTGTACGCGTTCGACTCGTCGGCCCGTTCGGCGTCGGTCGTCGTCACGGTGTGCGTGTTGCCCGTGCCGTAGGCGACGGTGGCGTCGGACTGCAGGCGCATGCCCTGGTCGAGGCGGTTCTGGAACACCCGCGCGACCTTGGGGTAGTCGGCCGCGAGGCCGGCTTCCTTCTGCACCAGCGACGCGAAGACGATGGTGCGCTCCTGGTCGGCTTCCTTGACGCCGGCGGCGGACAGGTGCTCCTTCATGGTGTCGACCATCGACTTGAAGTACTGCTCGGCGGTCCAGCCCGGGTTGATCGGGTAGGTCGCGGGGAAGAGCCAGCCCTCGAGCGTCGTGACGCCGGACGGCAGGTCGTAGGCCGACAGGTCCTTCGCGGCCGCGTCGACCTCCTTCGCGGTCAGGCCGGCCTTCGAGACCATCCCGGCCTCGATGTCGGCGAGAGCGGTGCCCTCCGGGATGATGATCGACGCCTGCACGCGGTTCTTCGTGTCCTGCAGTGCCGCGAGCGCGGACTTCGAGCTCATCTGCTTCTTCAGCGCGTACGAACCGGGCTGGAACTGCACGTCCGGCGAGGCCAGCAGGAGCTTGTAGAACACCTTCGAGTCCTTGACGACGCCGCTGCGCTGCAACGTCGCGGCGACGTTCTCGCCGATGTCGCCTTGCTTGATGGTGATGGTCACCTTCGAGGTGCCGTCGCCCGTGTAGTCGTCGGGCTCCTGCGCGCCGCTGATCGCCGCGATGAGCTGCTGGATCTTGGGGGCGGCGAAGGTGTACGCCCCGACGCCGGCGGCGAGCACGACCGCGACGATGACGAGCCCCGCGATGAGCGGTCCGCGTCGGCGCTTCGGCCGTGGCTCACGGGGCGGCCTGGAGGCGCGTCCTCCCCCGCCTCGTCCTCCGCGGCCGCCGCCTCCCGCGGCGCCACCGCCGCCGGTCACGTCACCGTCGTCCGTCCCGTCGACCCCGGATCCGCCGCCCGCAGCGGTCGCCGCGGGCTCGGTCGGCAGCTCGCCGGTCAGCAGTGCGGCGACCTCGGGGTGCAGGTCTTCGGGACGGGTGGCGATCGGCGCGTCTGCGGGGGCCGCAGGGCGTTCGTCGTGTGCGGCTGCCGACGCATCGGTGGTCCGTTCGGGGACCGGTGGCTCGTCGATCGCTGCGACACGGGCTCGTTCGGCCTCGAGGGCACGGGCTTCGCGTCGGGACATCGGAGGCGCCGGGGGTGGGGTCACCTGACCAGCGTCGTCGCGGTCATCGGTGCCTGTCGTGCGGTCGGAAGTCGCCTTCCGCCGCTCGGCGTCGTTGCCGGGCGCGATGATCGCGTTCCAGTCCAGATCGTCTGCCAACGTCCTCGGTCTCTCGGTCGGGAACTCCACCTGGGCACCGTCGTCCTCGCAGCTGACGACGAGAGCACCCATGTGCGGTACCGGGCAGCCCTGTCAGGGAAGCGTGGTGCCCGGAGGGGCACCGGCACTGCGCTCGTGGTCGAGCGCGTGTTGCAGAATGATAACAGCGGCTGCTTGGTCGATCACGGCCCGGGACTTCTTCGTGTTCTTGCCGGCCTGGTGCAGCCCCCGCTGGGCCGTCACGGTCGACAGTCGTTCGTCGACCAGGCGCACCGGCCGACGCGCCGCGATCCGGGCGGCGAAGACGCGGGCGTCCTCGGTCGAGGCCGTGTCCCCACCCGACATCGACAGGGGCAGCCCGACGACGACCTCGAGCACGTCGTACTCGTCCGCGAGCTCGAGGATCCGCCGGAGGTCCTTCGAGTCGTCACGACGGACGGTCTCGACCGGCGTCGCCAGCAGACCGTCGCGGTCGCACACGGCGACCCCGATCCGGGCGCGCCCGACGTCCACGCCGAGCCGCCGCCCGGACCGGATGCCCACGGTCAGCCCGCGAGCCGTGCGGTCACGGCACGCAGCGCCGCGGGGAGCGCGGCCGCGTCGGTCCCGCCGCCCTGCGCCAGGTCCGGCTTGCCGCCGCCACCGCCACCGAGCACGCCGGCGGCCTCCTTCGCGAGGGGGCCCGCCTGCACGCCCGCAGCACGAGCGGCGTCGTTGGTCGCGACGATCACGATCGGCTTGCCGCCGACGACCGCCCCGAGCACGACGACGGCCGCGCCGTCACCGAGCTGGCCGCGCACGCCGGTGGCGAGCGAGCGCAGGTCGTCGCCGGACTGCAGGCCGTCGACCGTCTCGGCGACCACGGTGGTGGCGCCGACGGTCGTGGCGTTGCGGGCGATGGCGGGCACGCGCTGCTGCAGGTTCGCCGACTCGTACTCGGCGAGCTTCTTCTGGGCGGACCGGAGGTCCTCCATCAGGTTCTGGACCCGGGCTGGCAGGTCGGCACGGGGTGCCTTGAGCGCGCTGGAGAGCTGCGACACGATCGTGCGCTCGACGGCGAGGTCGCGGAACCCCTCGAGGCCGACCAGTGCCTCGACGCGGCGGTTCGTCGAACCGACGCTCGACTCCCCCACCAGGTTGACGAGCCCGATCTGCGCGCTCGAGGCGACGTGCGTGCCACCGCAGAGCTCGCGGGACCACGGGCCGCCGATGTCGACCATGCGGACCTCGGCGCCGTACTTCTCACCGAACAGGGCCTGCGCCCCGAGGGCCTTCGCCTCGTCGATGGGCAGGATGCGCGTGGAGACCTCGAGGTCGGTGCGGATCGCGGTGTTCACGACCTCCTCGATCTCGGAGCGGGTCTCGAGCGAGACCGGCTGGGACCACGAGAAGTCGAGGCGCATGTAGCCGGACTTGTTGTACGAACCGGCCTGCAGCGCCTCCGGGCCGAGGATGTCGCGGAGGGCCGCGTTGACCAGGTGTGTCGCGGAGTGCGCCTGGGTCGCACCGCGGCGGTACTCCGCGTCGACGACGGTGCTCGCGGCGTCGCCGACACCGACCTCGCCGGAGCGGACCTGCACGGTGTGGCTCCACAGCCCGGAGACCGGTCGCTGGACGTCGAGGACCTCGAGGTCGAACCCGTTGCCGACGATCGAGCCCTGGTCGGCGTCCTGGCCACCCGACTCGGCGTACAGGGAGGTCTCGCCGAGGATGACCTCGGCGATGTCACCAGCGACCGCACGGTCGACGCTCACGCCGCCGACGATGATGCCGAGCACGCGCGTCTCGGCCTCGAGCGCGTCGTAGCCGAGGAACGTCGTCTCACCCTTCGCCCGGAACGCGCTGTAGACGCTCAGGTCGGCGATCGCGGTCTTCTTGCTCTTCGCGTCGGCCTTCGCCCGGGCACGCTGCTCGGACATCAGGGTCTCGAACGCCGTGCGGTCGACGTGCACGCCGGCTTCCTCGGCCATCTCCATCGTCAGGTCGATGGGGAACCCGAACGTGTCGTGCAGCAGGAACGCCGTGTCGCCGCCGATCGACGGGGCGCCGTCCTGCTTCGCGCGCTCGACCGCGACGTCCAGGATGGTCGTGCCCTGCGCCAGGGTGCGGAGGAAGGTCTCCTCTTCCGCGTAGGCGATGCGGGAGATCCGGTCGTAGTCGGACGCCACCTCGGGATAGGCGTCGCGCATGGCGTCGCGGGACGCCGGGAAGAGCTCGGGGAACGTAGGGGCCTCGACACCGAGCAGGCGCATCGCGCGGACGGTGCGACGGAGCAGCCGACGGAGGATGTACCCGCGGCCCTCGTTCGACGGGCTCACGCCGTCGGCGATGAGCATCAGCGAGGAACGGACGTGGTCGGCGATGACGCGCATCCGCACGTCGTCCTCGTGCACGGCACCGTAGGGCCGGCCGGAGATCTCGGCCGCACGGTCGAGCACCGGGCGCACCTGGTCGATCTCGTACATGTTGTCGACGCCCTGCTTGATGAAGGCGACGCGCTCGAGCCCCATGCCGGTGTCGATGTTCTTGTTCGGCAGCTCGCCGGTGATCTCGAAGTCGTACTTCGACCGCACGTCGGCGATCTGGTACTGCATGAAGACGAGGTTCCAGATCTCGACGTACCGGTCGTCGTCCGTCGCCGGGCCGCCGTCGATGCCGTACTCGGGGCCACGGTCGAAGAAGATCTCCGAGCAGGGACCCGCCGGTCCGGGCTGTCCGGTCGACCAGTAGTTGGTGTCCTTGCCGAGGCGCTGGATCCGCTCGTCGGGCAGCGAGGAGTGCTGCTTCCAGAAGCCGATCGCCTCGTCGTCCTCTTCGTAGACGGTGACCCAGAGGTCGTCGGGTGAGAAGCCGAGCCCACCGTCGGTCTCGGGCTTGGTCAGGAACTCCCAGGCGAACTGGATCGCCTGCTCCTTGAAGTAGTCGCCGAACGAGAAGTTCCCGTTCATCTGGAAGAAGGTGCCGTGGCGAGGGGTCTTGCCGACCTCTTCGATGTCGTTCGTGCGGATGCACTTCTGCACGCTCGTCGCCCGCGGGAACGGCGCCGGGATGAGACCCGTCAGGTACGGGATGAACGGCACCATGCCGGCGACCGTGAAGAGGAGCGACGGGTCGTCGGAGACGAGGGACGCGGACGGGACGACGGTGTGGCCGCGGTCACCGAAGTACTGGAGCCAACGGCGGCGGATCTCTGCGGTCTGCATGGTGCTTCCTGGGTTCAGGTCGTGGGTGGAGGAGGGTCGTGGCTGCTCGGTCGGAGCGCTCAGACGTCGGTACGGAGCTCGGCCTCGCGCGACCGGTAGCCGTCCGCGACGGCACCCGTGAAGGCCTTCGTCTTGGCGTTCACCTCGGCGAAGAGCCGGGCGCCACCGGAGGTCTGGGCGACCCGGTGTGCGACGGCGAACCCGATGACGATGCCGACGGCGACGAAGAACAGCTGTTTCACGGTGCCTCTCCCTCTGTGCACCCGAGCGGTGCATGCCCGGACAAGCTTAGTCGCCGGGCACTTCCGCGCGTCCCCGTCTGCAAGACGCCGTCGTGTCGGCGCGACGCCGCCGAAACCGGCGGCGTCTCGCGCACACCGAGGCGCCTCGCCGAGACGGCGGCGTGTTCCGCTGCCGGAACGCCGAACGGCGGGTCGCCCTCGAGAGGACGACCCGCCGTTCGGGTGTGATCAGTGGATCAGCGAGCTGCGTAGTACTCGACGACGAGCTGCACTTCACAGGTCACGGGGACCTCGGCGCGCTTCGGGCGACGCACGAGGCGGGCCTGGAGCTTCTCGATCTCGACCTCGAGGTAGCCCGGGACCTTCGGGAGGACTTCCTGGTGGCCACCGGCAGCGGCGACCTGGAAGGGCTCCATCGACTCGGACTTCGCCTTGACGTGGATCAGCTGGCCCTCCTTGACGCGGAAGGAGGGGCGGTCGACGAGCTTGCCGTCGACCAGGATGTGGCGGTGCACGATCAGCTGACGGGCCTGCGCGGTGGTGCGGGCGAAGCCGGCACGGACCACGAGGGCGTCGAGGCGCTGCTCGAGGAGCTCGACCAGGTTCTCACCGGTCAGGCCCTTCGTCTTGCGGGCCTCTTCGAAGACGATGCGGAGCTGCTTCTCGCGGATGCCGTACTGGGCGCGCAGACGCTGCTTCTCACGGAGGCGGACGGCGTAGTCGCTGTCCGCACGACGGCGCGTACGGCCGTGCTCACCGGGCCCGTAGGGGCGCTTCTCGAGGTAACGGGCAGCCTTCGGCGTCAGCGGGATGCCGAGTGCGCGCGACAGGCGGGTCTTGCTGCGGGTACGTGACTTGGTAGACACAGGGTCCTTTTCTCTGTTCGAACTGAATACTCACCGGAGGCCGGGCACGCGAGTGCCGGTGGCCCCGACGACGGGATCCAGAGGGATGAGCCTGTGGGATCGGACGGCTACAGTCCGAACCTCTGCCCCCGTACCACCGGAGTGGCACTCTGTCCTCGACGCAGCCGTGCTCGAGGACCAGGACGTAGGCCCGGCAATGCTAGCAGCATCGGGGCGAGCGCAGAAGCACCGACGCTAGTGGCCGCGTGTGATCTTCCGGAGTCGTTCGAGCCGCGGCCCGACCTCGCGCTCGTACCCGTTGGCAGTCGGCGTGTAGTACTCGGTGCCCTCGAGTGCGTCCGGCAGGTACTGCTGCTCGGCGACCCCGTGCTCGGCGTCGTGGGAGTAGACGTACCCCTTGCCGTGCCCGAGGCGCTTCGCCCCGGCGTAGTGCGCGTCGCGCAGGTGCATCGGGACCGTGCCCATGCGCCCCGCCTTGACGTCGGCCATCGCCTGGTTGACCCCGTTGTAGGCGGCGTTCGACTTCGGCGCCGTCGCCAGGTAGACGACCGCCTCGGCCAGCGGGATCCGCCCCTCGGGCATCCCGATGAGCTGGACGGCCTGGGCCGCCGCGACGGCGATGGGCAGCGCCTGCGGATCGGCCATGCCGATGTCCTCGGACGCGGAGATGATGATCCGCCTCGCGATGAACCGGGAGTCCTCGCCGGCCTCGATCATCCGGGCGAGGTAGTGCAGGGCGGCGTCGACGTCGCTCCCCCGCACCGACTTGATGAACGCGCTGATGACGTCGTAGTGCTCGTCGCCCTGTCGGTCGTAGCGCAGCAGGGCCCGGTCGACCGCTGCCGCGACGGTGTCGGCATCGACGACGGGCACGGTGTCGTCGTCCTCGTCCTGTGCGGCGCTGGCCGACGCCGCCGCGGCCTCGAGCGCGGTGAGGGCACGTCGGGCGTCACCGGACGCGAGCCGGATGATCGCGCTGCGGGCTTCGTCACCGAGGACGACGGCACCGCCGAGCCCGCGGGGGTCTTCCACCGCGCGGTCGACGAGCATGCCGAGGTCGGGATCGGTGAGCGGTTTGAGCGTCAGGAGCAGCGAACGGGACAGCAGCGGCGAGATGACCGAGAACGACGGGTTCTCGGTGGTGGCCGCGATGAGGATGACCCACCCGTTCTCGACGCCGGGCAGCAGGGCGTCCTGCTGGGCCTTGCTGAACCGGTGGATCTCGTCGAGGAACAGCACCGTGGTCGACCCGTACAGGTCACGGTGGGTCAGCGCCTTCTCCATGACCTCGCGCACGTCCTTCACACCGGCGGTCACGGCCGAGAGCTCGACGAACTCGCGACCGGACTGCCGTGCGATGGCCTGCGCCAGCGTGGTCTTGCCGGTTCCGGGTGGTCCCCACAGGATCACGGAGACCCCGCCGGGGTTCTCACGCGTGCCGGTGGCGAGCTGCACCAGGGGCGAACCCCGGCCGAGCAGGTGCTGCTGACCGGCGACCTCGTCGAGGCTGGTGGGGCGCATCCGGACGGCGAGTGGGACGGAACCCTGCGCGAGACCGGCGCGGCCACCCGTGGTGGGCGCGTGCATTCCCGAACGATCCGCTGCCATCCTGCAATCGTAGGCCGGTCCACCGACGCAGGCCGCGCCTCCCGACTGGTGGCGGCGACCGTTCGGCTACGCTCGTTGCACACTGCGACGAGAGGGCAGACCAGCACCGTGGCACCGAAGAACCCAGCGCGTGACAACCGTGAGGCGCGCGAGCGCCTCCGCCTCTACCAGGCCCGCCAGGGCCTCCACGAGCGGCAGCGACGCCGCCGCGTGCGGGACAACCTGATCGGCGCCGGTGCCCTCGTCCTCGTCGCGGCCCTCGCCACCGGGTCGCAGCTCGCCTTCGCAGGATCGCGGGGATCGGACGCCCAGGCCCCGAGCGCCTCCGCGTCGTCGACGGCCACGCCGTCGGCCAGCGCCACGGCCGGCAACACCGGCGACGTGCCGAGCAAGTCGATCGCGAAGGGCGCGACCTGGACCGGCACCCTCACGCTCAACGAGGACATCGACCTCGGCATCGAGCTGGACGGCGCGAAGGCGCCGCAGGCCACGAGCGTCGAGATCTCGTTGATCCGTGAGCAGTTCTACAACGGCACCACCTGCCACCGGCTCGCCGACAGCGACGGGCTGAAGTTCCTGCAGTGCGGCTCCGCGAACGGCGACGGCACCGGTGACGCCGGCTTCGAGTACGGCCCGCTCGAGAACGTGCCGGAGGACGGCGTCTACGAGGAGGGCACGATCGCCATCGCACGGTCGGACTCCCCGTACTCGCAGTCGACGCAGTTCTTCATCGTCTACGGGGACACCACGCTCGACGGCTCCACGGGCGGCTACACGGTCGTCGGCAAGGTCACGAGCGGGCTGTCCGAGCTCGAGTCGAAGATCGCCGCGAAGGGCATCGCATCGCCCGGCGGCGACGGCACCGGCGAGCCGAAGGTGGCGACGAAGATCACCGACGCGACCATCGCGGAGCAGAAGTAGTCCACAACCCGGCGCACCGGTCGGGCGGCGGAGCCCGTCCGTGCAATAGGCTGACGACCTGACCGTGCCGACGGTGACGTCGGCGATGCACGACCACGATCGAGGCGAGACCTGTGGGATCTGACGAAGCAACGACCTGGGGGCGGGTCGACGAGAACGGGACCGTGTACGTCCGGTACGAAGAGACCGAACGTGCTGTCGGTGAGTACCCGGACGCCACCCCCGAAGAAGCCCTCGCCTACTTCGCGCGGAAGTACGCCGACCTCGAGGGGCAGGTGAAGATCGCCGAGCAGCGCGTCCAGCGCGGTGCGTCGGCGAACGACGTCGCCCGGACGGTGGAGCACCTGACCGCTCTGGTCGCCGACGCGCGGGTGGTGGGTGACATCAAGTCGCTCGAGACCCGCGTGGGCGCGCTCACCGAGCAGCTCGGCTCGCTCACCAAGGAGCAGGCGGAACAGGCGCAGCAGGCGCTGCAGGACGCCCTGGCGCACCGCACCGCCCTGGTCGAGGAAGCCGAGGCACTCGCCGCGGTGGACCCGGCGCGCGCGCAGTGGAAGCAGATCACGGCGCAGCTCGACGACGTGTTCGCGCGCTGGCAGCAGCACCAGCACGACGGCCCGCGCATCCCCAAGAACGAGGCCAACGACCTGTGGAAGCGGTTCCGCGCAGCGCGGTCCACCGTCGACCAGCACCGTCGCGCCTTCTATTCCGAGCTGGACGCACAGCACCGTGACGCCCGGACCCGCAAGCAGGAGCTCGTGGCGCAGGCCGAGGCCCTCGCGCCCCGCGGTTCGGACGCGATCCCGGACTACCGCCAGCTCCTCGACGACTGGAAGAACGCCGGGCGTGCAGGCAAGCGCCACGACGACGCACTCTGGGCGCGCTTCAAGGCCGCCGGAGACGTGCTGTTCGAGCAGCGCCACGCCGAGAGCGCAGCCGAGAACGAAGAGTTCTCCGCCAACCTCGAGGCGAAGCAGGCCCTGCTGACCGAGGCCGAGCCGCTCCTGCAGGCGACCGACCGGGTCGCCGCGCGCAAGACCCTCACCGGGATCCAGCGCCGGTGGGACGAGATCGGCAAGGTCCCCCGCGGTGACGTCCGTCGGGTCGAGGACCGCCTGCGTGCCGTCGAGGACCACGTGCGTGGGCTCGAGGACGCGCACTGGAAGGAATCGAACCCGGAGCGCAAGGCCCGTCAGAACGGCCTCGCGAGCCAGCTGGAAGACGCGATCGGCAAGCTCCAGTCCGAGCTCGCCGCGGCGCAGGCCACCGGCGACGCCCGGAAGATCAAGGACGCGCAGGAAGCCCTCGACGCCCGCAAGATCTGGCTCGACGCCCTGGGCGGCTGAGCCTCCGCACCACGAACGACGCCCCCGTGACCGATCGGTCACGGGGGCGTTGTTCGTTCCGGGGGAACCAGCGGGCGAGCCGGACCAGCGTGCTGGCCGATCCAGCGTGATCAGCAGGTCAGACCGGCGCGGGCAGTCCGAGCAGCAGCCGGATGTCGAGGTCGTCCTGCCGCATCTGCGCGGCGAGCTCGTCCATCGACGAGAACTTCACCATGCCGCGCACGTACGACACGAAGAGCACCGAGATGCGATCGCCGTACAGGTCGATGTCGACGTCGAGCAGGTGCGCCTCGATCTGCTTCGCCGGCACGCCCTCGAACGTCGGGTTGTTGCCGACCGACACCGCTGCCGGGTAGACGGTGCCGTCGTGCAGCACCCGGGCGGCGTAGACGCCGTCGGCGGGGACGAAGCCCTCGCACGCCGGATCGAGGTTCGCCGTGGGGTACCCCATCGCCCGGCCGCGCTGGTTGCCGTGCACCACGACGCTCCGCACGGCGTGTTCCCGCCCGAGGAGTCGTGCGGCCTCGGCCACGCGGCCCTGACCCAGGAGCTCCCGGATCCAGGTGGAGGACACCCGGCGCTCACCGTCGGGTCGGACGTCGTCGATCAGGTCCACGTCGTCGATGAGCTCGACCGTGAACCCGTGCTGCTCCCCCATGGCACGCAGCAGCGCGACGTCGCCGGCGCCCTTCGCGCCGAAACGGAAGTCGCTGCCGACGAAGACGAGCCGGGCGTGCAGGGTGTCGACGAGGATCTCGGACACGAACGCCTCGGGCGACTTCGACTGCAGTTCCTGGTCGAACCGGAGCAGCAGGGTGGCGTCCACCCCGGCATCCTCGAGCAGTTCGCGGCGCTGCGCGGTGCTCGTCAGGGCCGGCGGGACGTGCGGCGGGTCGATGACGTTGAGCGGGTGGCGGTCGAACGTGACCACGGTGGCCACGAGGTCGTGCTCGCGAGCGGCACGCTCGAGGTGTGCGATGACGGCACGGTGCCCGACGTGCACGCCGTCGAACTTGCCGATGGTGACCGCACTCGGCCCGAACCCGTCCGCCACGTCGGCGGTGTCCTCGTAGAACTGCACGGCTGCTCCTACTCGCTCGCCGGGGCGGTGGACGAGGACGCAACCGGTGCCGACGACTCGGTGACCGCGGTGCGGTGGTGCTTGCGGAGCCACCAGAGCCCGGCGATCGGCAGCACGAGCGGCGCGAAGGCGTAGCCCATCCCGTAGTACGACCAGATGGTGTCGTCGGGGAATAACTGGCGGTCGAACAGCGACAGGGTGCCGATGACGAGCACGCCGGTCATCTCGAACACGATCGTGACGCAGGCGACCCGGTACCAGAACCGGCCGGGCACGATGAGGGCGATCATCGCGACGATGTAGACGACGGCAGCGATGGCACTGAGCGTGTAGGCGAACGGTGCGAACGAGAACTTCTCGATGATCTGCACGACGCTGCGTCCGGTCGCCGCCAGCGCGAGGATGCCGTACACGGCGATGAGGACGCGGCCGATGCCGGTCGCGAGTGAGGATCTGGTCGCCATTGCACCGATTCTACCGACGCGCGGCTCCGCGCATGACCTCTGGCGTCAGTTCAGCGCGAACCAGATCTGGTACATCCGGTAGACCATCACCGCGACGGTGAAGGCCCCGGCGCCGAGCACCACGGTGCTCCACTTCGTGCGGTCGACCAGTGCCCACACGACCGCGGCCGGTGGGACGAGCAGCACCGACACGGCGTACACCCCGAACTCGAGCGCGTTGCCGTCGGGCGGACTGCCCGTCGCCGGCAGCACGATCGAGATGACGCCCTGCACCAGGAGCAGCAGTTCGATGAGCACGAGGGCGCCGACGGTGTAGTCGTTCGGCTTCCAACCGATGAACCCCACGACGACCGCGAAGAGCCCCACCACCACGGCGAGCACCAGCTGCACCCACATGTACCACTCGATCACGCGCGGGCTCCGGTCTGCGAGGAGGACGACGCACCGGGCGTCGGGAAGTTCGTGATGACCCGGAGCAGTCCACGGCGGACGGAGACGAGGCCGACCAGCCGGTCGTCGGACGCGGTGACCGCTGCCACCGGACCGTCCGAGTCGGGGTGCTCGGCCGCGACGCGCTTGCCGTCGCTGAGGTCCTTCGCCGAGGCTGCGTCGAGGGTCACGGACGAGAAGAGCCGCCGGGCGATGTCCGCCGGACGTGCGAGCGCGGCGCGGACGTCGACGGTGTCGTCCTCGAGGTCGATCGCGTCCTGCACGTCGAACGGTCCGACGCGGGTCCGCCGGAGCGCGACGAGGTGCGCTCCGGTGCCGAGGGCAGCGCCGACGTCACGCGCGAGCGCGCGGACGTAGGTGCCCGACGAGCAGGTCACGACGACGTCGAGGTCCACCACGGCGATGTCGGTGCCGTCGACGGCGACGGTCCGCTCGTTCCGCGTCGTCACGTCGAACTGCGAGACGGTCACCGTGCGCGACTTGAGCTCCACCGCCTCGCCCTTGCGCGCCAGGTCGTAGGCACGGCGCCCGTCGACCTTGATCGCGCTGACCGTGGACGGGACCTGGTCGATCACACCCCGCTGTGCTGCGACGGCGGTCTCGACGGCGTCGTCCGAGACGTCGGCAGCGATCACACCGACGGCAGCGGTCGGCGTGCCGTCGGCGTCGTCCGAGTCCGTCGAGACACCGAGCCGGATGGTCGCCGTGTAGGTCTTGTCCAGGCCCACCAGGTGCGTCAGCAACCGGGTGGACGGCCCGATGCCGAGCAGCAGCAGCCCGGTGGCCATGGGGTCGAGGGTCCCGGCGTGGCCGACCTTCTTCAGGCCGAGGCGCCGACGGGCGATGGAGACCACCCGGTGGCTGGAGATCCCCTGCGGTTTGTCGACGAGGAGGATGCCGTCCGGCGCGGTTTCGAGCACCAGGCGAGATTACCAGCGCCGGTCAGCAGGCGTCGTTCCACTCGCGACGGGGGTGCTCGGGATCGGTGACGTCGAGCACGGCGGAGGCCGCGATCTTCACGTCGGCACGGCGCTCGAGCCGGCCGGACTCCTGCTCCACCCACAGCGACCAGCGCCACAGGGTGCGCACCCCCGGGGCCAGGACGCCCCGTCCGTGCACGACCAGGACACCGTCACCGGCTCCGGTCGTGCGGAACGGCGTCACCAGGTCGGACCGGAGCGTGTCCTGGTCGGCGGACGGCGCGGCTGCCGCCATCGCGGAGACCCCGTGCTGCTCGAAACCGGTGACGAGCGCGGCCGCGACCCGTTCGAGGTCGGTGCCGTCCTGCCCGTCGACGCCGATGACGGTGCGGTTCGTGCCGACCTGCGCGATCGCCTCTGCAGCGATCGCAGCCATCGTGTCGGTCTCTTCTGGTGCCCAGCGTGCCATGCGTCCACCGTAGGCTGTCGAGGTGAACGCGAGTCGGGCCTCCAGACCGGATGTGGACGAACCGACCGCGCGACGCGGCGTGCAGGAGCCGGCCACGCCGGAACGGCCCGACATCGCGACCCCGCTGATCGCGTGGTTCCGGCAGCAGGCGCGGGACCTGCCGTGGCGGCGCCCCGGCTTCCCCGCGTGGGGGACGCTCGTCAGCGAGATCATGCTGCAGCAGACGCAGGTCGCGCGCGTGATCCCCCGTCTGGAGGCGTGGCTCACCCGGTGGCCGACGCCTCGCCACCTCGCGGACTCGCCGCCGTCCGAGGCGGTGCGTGCCTGGGACCGGCTCGGCTATCCGAGACGCGCGCTCGCGCTGCACGCGGCGGCGACCGCCATCGCGACCCACCACGGCAACGTCGTGCCGCGCGACGTCGACGCCCTGCTCGCGCTGCCGGGCATCGGCGACTACACCGCGCGGGCCGTCGCGGTCTTCGCGTACGGCGACCGGCACCCGGTCGTGGACGTCAACGTGCGCCGCGTGCTCGCACGTGCCGTCCTCGGCCAGGGCGAACCCGGCCCGGCGAAGGCGAAGCAGGACCTCCCGCTGATGGAGTCCGTGCTGCCGGCGGACCGCGACGACGCAGCCGCCACGAACGCCGCCGTGATGGAGCTCGGCGCGCTCGTGTGCGTGTCCCGCTCCCCCGCGTGCGACGCGTGCCCGATCGCGGACCGCTGCGTGTGGCGTGCGGCCGGGTACCCGGAGCACGACGGGCCGCGAGTTCCGCGGCAGGCGAAGTTCGCCGGCAGTGACCGCCAGGTGCGCGGCCTGATCATGGCCGAGCTGCGCGCCAGCGACGTGCCGGTCACCCGGTCCGAGATCGAACCGGTGTGGCCGGACGCCGACCAGCGCGACCGGGCGCTCGCGTCGCTCCTGCGTGACGGACTGGCCGTCGGCGACGACGCGAGCGGCTACCAGCTGCCCGGGACCTAGGAACGCGGCTCGGTGGAGCCGTCGGTCTCGGCAGCGTCGTCGGCTTCGTCGTCCTCGTCGCGCTTGTACGGGTCGGCGTCGCCGGCGTACGTCGCGCCCACCGAGGCTGCCCGCACCTGCTCGTCACGCACCTGGGCCTGCACGAGCAGGTCCTCCATGTGTGCCGAGGTCTCGGGCAGGGCGTCGGCGATGAACTCGAGCGACGGCGTGAGCCGGGCGGTGATGTTCTTGCCGACCTCGGACCGGAGCATGCCGGTCGCGGCCTTGAGCGCCGCGGCCGAGTCCGCACGCTCCTCGTCGGTGCCGTACACGGTGTAGAAGATCGACGCGTGCTGCAGGTCACCGGTCACACGGACGTCGGTGATCGTGACGAACCCGAGTCGCGGGTCCCGCAGACCCTTGTCGAGTCGACGTGCGACGACTTCCTTGATGCGGTCCGCCATCTTGCGTGCGCGCTGCGGATCGGCCATTGGTGCCTCCTGAGGCAGTGGCGGGACGCTTCCCGCCGGTGGTCCTGCGTGGGAAAGGGGTCGGGCCCCGGCCTCCCGCACGGGGAGGCCGGGGCCCAGAGGAGTCACGCGATCAGTCGCGCGGCTTCTCGACGAGTTCGGTCGTCTCGACCTCGTCGCCGATCTGGATGTCGTTGAACTTGCCCAGACCGATACCGGCTTCGAAGTCCGTGCGGACCTCGGTCACGTCGTCCTTGAAGCGACGCAGCGACTCGATGGCCAGGCCATCGGCGATCACCACACCCTCGCGGATGACGCGCGCCTTGGCGTTGCGCGTGATCGTGCCGGAGCGGACGATGACACCCGCGATGTTGCCGAACTTCGAGGAACGGAACACCTCGCGGATCTCGGCGACGCCCGACTGGACCTCTTCGTACTCGGGCTTGAGCATGCCCTTGAGGGACTGCTCGATGTCGTCGAGTGCGTTGTAGATGACCGAGTAGAAGCGCACGTCGATGCCTTCACGCGCCGCACGCTCACGGGCCTTGACGTCCGGACGGACGTTGAAGCCGATGACGATGGCGTTGTCGATCGTGGCGAGGTCGATGTCCGACTCCGTGATCGCACCGACACCGCGGTGCAGGATGCGGAGCTGGACGCTGTCGTCGACCTCGATGTCCAGGAGCGACTGCTCGAGTGCCTCGACGGCACCGGAGACGTCACCCTTGATGATGAGGTTGAGCGACTCGACCTTGCCCTCTTCGAGAGCACGGGTGAAGTCCTCGAGCGAGATGCGCTTGCGCGACTTCGCCAGCAGGGCATTGCGCTCGGCGGCTTCACGCTTCTCGGCGATCTGACGAGCCGTGCGGTCCTCTTCGGTGACGAGGAAGGTGTCACCGGCGCGGGGCACCGAGGACAGACCCTGCACCTGGACCGGGCGGCTCGGCGTCGCGGCCTTGACCGCGACCCCGTTCTCGTCCGTCATCGCACGGACTCGGCCGTAGGCCGTGCCCGCCACGATGGCGTCACCGACGTGGAGCGTGCCGGACTGGATGAGGACCGTGGCGACTGCACCGCGACCCTTGTCGAGCCGGGCCTCGATCGCGACACCACGGGCGTCCTTGTCGGGGTTCGCACGCAGGTCGAGACCGGCGTCCGCGGTGAGCAGCACGGCGTCCAGGAGTTCCTGGATGCCGATGTTCTGCCGCGCCGACACGTCGACGAACATGACGTCGCCGCCGTACTCCTCGGCCACCAGGTTGTACTCGGTGAGCTGCTGGCGGACCTTGGCGGGGTTCGCGCCTTCCTTGTCGATCTTGTTGACCGCGACGACGATCGGCACACCGGCCGACTGCGCGTGGTTCAACGCCTCGATGGTCTGGGGCATGATGCCGTCGTCCGCCGCGACCACGAGGATCGCGATGTCCGTCACCTGGGCACCGCGGGCACGCATGGCCGTGAAGGCCTCGTGACCCGGGGTGTCGATGAAGGTGATCGGGCGGTCGATGCCCTCGTGCTGGGCGACGATCTGGTACGCACCGATGTGCTGGGTGATGCCACCGGCCTCGCCCTCGACGACCTTCGAGTTGCGGATCGCGTCGAGGAGGCGGGTCTTGCCGTGGTCGACGTGACCCATGACGGTGACCACCGGCGGCCGCTGCTGCAGCACGTCGTCGTCTTCGTCCTCGAGTTCTGCGTCGAGGTCGATGTCGAAGCCCTCGAGGAGCTCCTTGTCCTCGTCCTCGGGCGAGACGATCTGGATCTTGTAGCCCAGCTCGTCACCGAGGACCTCGAACGTGGCCTCGTCCAGCGACTCGGTCGCGGTCGCCATCTCACCGAGGTGGAACAGCACCGTCACGAGGTTGCCGGGCATGGCGTCGATCTTGTCCGCGAAGTCCGAGATGCTCGCACCACGACGGAGTCGGACGACCGTGTTGCCGTCGCCGCGAGGGACCTGCACACCGCCGAGCGACGGTGCCTGACGCATCTCGTACTCGGCGCGCTTCGTCCGCTTCGACTTGCGGGCACGGCTCTTGCCGCCACCGCGACCGAACGCACCGGCGGTACCACCACCGGGGCCACGACCACGGCCACCGCCACCGGCGGGACGCGGGCCGCTGAAGGCCGGACGCGGGAAGCCGCCACCGGCACCGCCGCCGGCACCCGGACGGGCACCGGGGCCGCCACGGCCACCACCCTGGCCCGGGCGCTGCCCGAAGCCGTTGGGACGGTTGCCCTGACCGGGACCACCGGGACGCGGAGCACCCGGACGGGGCGTGCCCGGACGCGGGGGCTGCGGACGCGGGATGCCACCGCCACCGGCTGCGCCGGCGGCCGGGCGCTGGCCCATGCCCTGGTTGGACGAGTACGGGTTGTTGCCGGGGCGCGGCGGGCGCGAGCCCATGCCCTGGTTCGACGAGTACGGGTTGTTGCCCGGACGTGCACCGGGCTTGGGGCCACCCGGCTTCGGACCGGCGGCCGCGGGAGCCTTCGGGCTGGTGCCCGGCTTCACGGCGTCGGACTTCGGCGCTGCGTCGGTCGACCCGCCTGCCTCGGCGGCCTGCTTCTCAGCGGCCTGCTTCTCGGCGCGGGCCTTCTGCGCGGCCTCGGCCTCGGCCTGTCGCTGGGCGACGGACTTCGGTGCGGCCGGTGCGGGCACGTCGGCAGCGGGTGCTGCCGGGGCCTCGGGCTCGGGAGCCGGTGCCGGACGAGCCGGGCCCGGACGGGGGCCGCCGGGCTTCGGTGCACTCGACTTCGGCGCGCTTGCCTTGGCGGGTGCGCTCGGCGCGGAGGCCGAGGCGGCGGGCTTCGCCGCGGGGGCGCCGTCTGCCTGGAGGGCGGCACGGAGCTTCCGTGCCACGGGGGGCTCGATGCTCGAGCTGGCACCCCGGACGAACTCGCCGAGCTCCTTGAGCTTCTCGAGTGCGGTCTTGCTGTCGACGCCGAGTTCGCTTGCGATCTCGTGTACGCGTGGTTTAGCCACTGTTCTCCTTCACGGGTCCCACCCCGTGAAGGGGCAGGACTCAATGGATGACGGGTCTCATTTCGAGCCGCTCATCAGTTGTCCATAAGCCGTTCAGCCTGTTCTGTCATGTCCGGGCGCTCGGCCGGTTCCTGTGGGAGACCGACGATGTGGTCGAGCACCGCGGACGTGTCGGGATCGCGATCCAACCGGAGCGCACGGCGGAAAGCCCTGCGCTTGACGGCCAGATCGTAGGCATCGACGGTCGGTGTGAGCCACGCTCCCCGCCCCGGCATGACTGCCTTCGGATCCGCCACGACACGGCCGTCGCTCAGGGCGACGACTCGGAGGAGGGAGGATCGGGAAGCGCGACGACGACTGCCGATGCACGTTCTGACGGGAACCACTCTACTCCTTGCCTCGGACGTGCGCGATCCGGCGCGCCCTCGCAGGGCGCGCCGGGAGCGAAATCGTCCTAGTCCTCGCCGTCCAGGATGGAGTCCGGCTGGATGTCGATGCGGGCACCGGTGAGCTTCGCGGCGAGGCGGGCGTTCTGCCCTTCCTTGCCGATCGCGAGCGACAGCTGGTAGTCCGGCACGAGCGCGCGGACGGCCTTCGTCGAGGCGTCGAGCACGAACGCACTCGTCACCTTGGCCGGCGACAGGGCGCTCGCGACGAACGACGCCAGGTCGGACGAGTAGTCGACGATGTCGATCTTCTCGGCACCGAGCTCGTTCGTGACGGCGCGGACACGTGCGCCGAGCTCGCCGATGCAGGCACCCTTCGCGTTCACACCGGGCTCGTTCGCCTTGACGGCGATCTTCGTGCGGTGCCCGGCCTCGCGGGCGAGCGAGGTGATCTCGACGACACCGGACGCGATCTCCGGGACCTCGAGCGCGAAGAGCTTCCGGACGAGGCCCGGGTGCGTGCGCGAGACGATGATCTGCGGGCCCTTGTTGCCACGGGCCACGCTCGTCACGTAGACGCGGATGCGGGAGCCGTGCGTGTAGGACTCCCCCGGCACCTGCTCCTCGGGCGGCAGGATCGCCTCGATCGTCCCGAGGTCGACGTGCACCATCTTCGGGTTCGGGCCCTGCTGGACCACGCCCGCGACGATGTCGCCTTCCTTGCCGCGGAACTCGCCGAGGATCTTGTCGTCGCCGATGTCGCGCAGGCGCTGGTTGATGACCTGCTTCGCCGCGAAGGCCGCGATGCGTCCGAAGTCACTCGGCTGGTCGACGGCTTCACCGATGACGGTGCCCTCGTCGTCGAGCTCGGGGACGTAGACGCTGACCTCGCCGGACTTGCGGTCGAGCTCCACACGCGACTGCGCGTGGGCCGGCTCGCCGTTCTCGTCGGCGTGCTTCTGGTAGGCGGTCAGGATGGCAGATTCGATGATCTGGACGAGCTCGTCGAACGGGATCTCCCGCTCGCGCTCCATGAGTCGCAGGACTGCGAGATCGATCTTCACCGAGGTGCCTCCGTATTCAGATGAGTCGCTCCTGCGGGGTGGAACTGCGCAGAAGTCGGCCACAAGCCTACCCCAGAACCAGGAGACGGACAGGAGGCCCGTGGCGGCGTCGCCACGGGCCTCCTGTCCGTCAGGGGTCGCGTCTAGATCGCCCGGACCGCGTCGAGCAGGTCGGCCACCGGCACGTCGCGGCGGTCGCCGGTAGCGCGGTCCCACAGCTCGACGACGCCCTCGGCGGCGCCGCGGCCGGCGACGACGACGATCGGCATGCCGAGCAGCTCGGCATCGCGGAGCTTCACGCCGGGCGACACCTTCGGGCGGTCGTCGTACAGCACGTCGAACCGCTCGCCCTCGAGCTCGGCGACGACGGAGGCCGCCAGGTCGTAGGCGACCTGGTCACGTCCGGTGGCGACGATGTGCACGTCGAACGGCGCGACGTTCTTCGGCCAGACCAGGCCCTTCTCGTCGTTGTGGGACTCGGCCAGGATCGCGAGGATGCGGGTCACGCCGATGCCGTACGAGCCCATCGTGACCGTGGCGAGCTTGCCGTTCTCGTCCTGCACCTTGAGACCGAGCGCCTCGGCGTACTTCCGACCGAGCTGGAACACGTGCCCGATCTCCATGCCGCGAGCGGTCTCGAGCGGGCCGGAGCCGTCCGGGGACGGGTCACCGGCGCGGACGTCGGAGACCTCGACGACACCGTCGGCCACGAAGTCGCGGCCGGCGACGAGGCCGGAGACGTGCACGCCGCGCTCGTTGGCGCCGGTGATCCAGCTCGTGCCGTCGACCACACGGGGGTCGACGAAGTAGCGGATGCCGGTGGCGCTGTCGGCTCCGAGGACCTGCGGGCCGATGTAGCCCTTCACCAGGCCCCGGTGCTTCTTGAAGTCGTCGTCGCCGGCGGCCTCGACCTCGGCCGGGGCGAACGACACCTCGGCGCGCTTCAGGTCGACGTCGCGGTCACCGGGCAGGCCGACGACCACGACCTCGCGCGTGCCGTCGAGGTGGGTGAGCGCGAGGACGACGTTCTTCAGCGTGTCGGCCGCGGTCCACGGAGCACCATCGCGCGGCGCGACCTGGTTCGCGTGGGCGACGAGCGTGTCGATCGTCGGGGTGTCCGATGCCGGCAGCAGCACGGGCTCGGGCTGGCCCTCGATCGGCAGCGACTCGGGGACGGGGGTGACGTAGGCCTCGACGTTGGCCGCGTAGCCGCCGGCGCTGCGGACGAAGGTGTCCTCGCCGACGCCGATCGGGTGCAGGAACTCCTCGGACTTGGAGCCGCCCATCGCGCCGGCGTCGGCCTTGACGATGACGTAGTCGAGGCCGAGGCGGGCGAAGATCTTCTCGTACGCGTCGCGCATGACCTGGTAGCTGCGCTCGAGGCCCTCGTCGGTGAGGTCGAACGAGTACGCGTCCTTCATGGTGAACTCGCGGCCGCGCAGGAGTCCGGCGCGGGGCCGGGCCTCGTCGCGGTACTTGTCCTGGATCTGGAACAGCGTCACCGGCAGGTCCTTGTAGGACGAGTACAGGTCCTTCACCAGGAGCGCGAACATCTCCTCGTGCGTGGGCGCGAGCAGGTAGTCGGAGCCCTTGCGGTCCTGCAGGCGGAACATGCCGTCGCCGTACTCGGTCCAGCGGTTCGTCGCCTCGTACGGCTCGCGCGGCAGCAGCGCCGGCAGCAGGACCTCCTGCGCACCGGCGGCGACCATCTCGTCGCGGATGATCGCCTCGATCTTGGCGCGCACGCGGAGTCCGAGCGGCAGCCAGGCGAAGATCCCCGGGGACTGGCGACGGACGTACCCGGCGCGGACGAGCAGCTTGTGGCTCGTCACCTCGGCGTCGGAGGGGTCGTCGCGGAGCGTACGGAGGAACAGATGCGAAAGCCGTGTGACCACGGGGCAAGCCTAGTGGCGGTGCCTGCCCGGTGCGTGCGGCCCCTCGCACCACGCGCGAGAACGACGCGTCGCGCGCCACGCGCGAGAACGACGCGTCGGGCGCCCACCGCGCGAGAACCGGCGCTAGACGGTCGTGACGACCTGGGGCGTGCCCGTGGCGGCGGCCGGACCCATCTCGTCCGCGATGCGGTTCGCCTCGTCGATCAGGGTCTGGACGATCTCGGCCTCGGGCACGGTCTTGACGACCTGGCCCTTGACGAAGATCTGCCCCTTGCCGTTGCCCGAGGCGACGCCCAGGTCGGCCTCGCGTGCCTCGCCCGGGCCGTTCACGACGCAGCCCATGACGGCGACTCGGAGCGGGACGGTCATGCCCTCGAGCCCCTTGGTGACGTCGTTCGCGAGCTGGTACACGTCGACCTGCGCGCGACCGCAGCTCGGGCAGGAGACGATCTCGAGCTTGCGCTCCCGCAGGTTGAGCGACTGCAGGATCTGCAGGCCGACCTTGACCTCTTGCGCGGGCGGGGCGGAGAGCGACACGCGGATGGTGTCGCCGATGCCCTCGGCCAGCAGGATGCCGAACGCGGTGGCGCTCTTGATGGTGCCCTGGAACTCCGGGCCGGCCTCGGTCACGCCGAGATGCAGCGGCCAGTCGCCGGCGGCGGCGAGCTGGCGGTAGGCCTTGACCATGACGATCGGGTCGTTGTGCTTGACCGAGATCTTGAAGTCGTGGAAGTCGTGCTCCTCGAACAGCGAGGCTTCCCACACGGCGGACTCGACGAGCGCCTCGGGGGTGGCCTTGCCGTACTTCTGCAGCAGGCTCGGCTCGAGCGACCCCGCGTTCACGCCGATGCGGAGCGAGACGCCGGCGTCCTTGGCGGCCTTGGCGATCGCGCCGACCTGGTCGTCGAACTTGCGGATGTTGCCCGGGTTGACGCGGACGGCGGCACAGCCGGCGTCGATCGCCTGGAAGACGTACTTCGGCTGGAAGTGGATGTCGGCGATCACGGGGATCTGCGACTTCTTCGCGATGATCGCCAGCGCGTCGGCGTCGTCCTGGGTGGGCACGGCGACCCGGACGATGTCGCAGCCCGAGGCCGTGAGCTCGGCGATCTGCTGCAGCGTCGCGTTGATGTTCGTGGTCTGCGTCGTGGTCATCGACTGCACGGACACCGGGGCGTCGCCGCCCACGAGCACCTTGCCGACCCGGATCTGCCGCGACTTGCGACGCGGAGCGAGGGTTTCGGGGGACTTGGGCATACCGAGGTTGACTGCGGGCACGTGAGCACTCTACGCGCTCGGTCTGACCGTGCCGGGTCCGGTCCCCGTGGGTCCGTTCAGAGGTCCCCGACCGAGTCCACGACGGTGATGAGCGGGGCGTAGAGCCGCATCGCCGCGAGCGCACGGTCGTGGTCCGCGTCGGTCCCGCCGGCGCAGGCGTCGGCCACGACGGTCACCGTCGCACCGGCGTCGGCCGCCGCCAGCGCGGTCGACAGCACGCAGCAGTCGGTCGAGACCCCCGTCAGCACCAGGTGCGGGTGGTCGCCGACGACGGCCCGGAGGCTCGTCCCCCACTTGCCGAAGGTCGGCTCCGTCACGACGGGGTCGTTCCGGTCCGCGGCGGCCGACGCGAACGGCTCGGTGAGCGCGTACAGCGGGTCGGCGTCCGGGACCAGTGCGAAGGGCCAGTCGCGGTAGTACGGCACCCACGCGCCCTCGGGCTGCGCCGGTGCCACGAAGCGGGTGAACACCGTGCGGCCCGTGAACCGCGGCAGGAGCCGCTCGACGCCGGCGCCGGCGTGGTCGTACCGCGGTGCGGCCCACGGGTTCTCGCCGGTGAAGACCTGCTGCATGTCGATGACGACGAGCCAGGCGTCGTCGCGGATCGCAGCGCTCATCGCAGGTTGTCCGGGGTGCCGAGTGCTTCCTGACGGCGGATCGACCCGCGCGCGAACAGCAGCGTGCCGAGGAACCCGACGACCAGGGCGACGAGGACGCCGAGGTTCGCGTACGCCCACGGCCCCTCGCGGCCACCGAGGCCGAACGGGCCGAGCAGGTAGCCCTGCCAGTTGAGCCAGGCGGGGACGCCGTAGGTGTTCGTCACGAGGCCCCACCCGAGCAAGGTACCGAGCACGACGAGCGCGATCGGCAGCCATCGGACATCGCCGTAGCGCCCGCGGCGGTCGTCGAGCTCGGCCTCGGCGTAGGCGCGTCGACGGAGCAGGACGTCGGCGACGAAGATCCCGGCCCACGCGGCGATCGGGACGCCGAGGGTCACGAGGAAGGCCTGGAACGGCGAGATGAAGTCCTGCGCGAAGAAGGCGACGTAGACGGCACCGGCGACCATGATCACGCCGTCGACACCCGCGGCGGCCGGACGCGAGATCTTCACACCGACGCTCAGCAGTGCGAGGCCCGACGAGTAGATGTCGAGGACGGCTCCCCCGACGAGCCCGAGGATCGCCACGATCGCGAACGGGATGAGGAACCAGACGGGGAGCACCGTCGTGAGCGCGCCGATCGGGTCGGCTCCGATCGCGTCGTTCAGGTCCGGTGACGACCCCGCCAGCATCACGCCGATCACCACGAGGACTGCCGGTGCGAGGGCACCGCCGAACGTCGTCCAGCCGACGACACCGCCCGTCGAGGCGTTCCGTGGCAGGTACCGCGAGTAGTCAGCGGCGGCGTTCACCCAGCCGAGTCCGAACCCGGTCATCACGAGGACGAGCGCCCCGATGACGTTCTGCCCGCTGCCGGACGGGAGGGCACCGAGCGCTGCGAAGTCGATCGTCGGCGCGGCGAGCACGATGTAGACAACCGTCAACACGGCGGTGACGACGGTGATCACGGTCTGCAGGCGCATGATGACGTCGAACCCGGCGATGCCGGCTCCGACGATCAGTGCGGCGACCACGACGAGCGCGACGATCTTCGTCAGCACCCCGCCGTCCCAGCCGAGCTCGGTGAACACCGTCGAGGTCGCCAGGACCGCCAGCGCGGCGAGCGACGTCTCCCACCCGACGGTGAGGACCCAGCTGAGGAACGACGGCACGCGGTTGCCACGGACCCCGAAGGCCGCGCGGCTCAGCACCATCGTCGGCGCGGACCCGCGTTTGCCGGCGATCGCGACGACGCCGCACAGCAGGAACGAGAACACCACCCCGATGACCGAGACGATCGTCGCCTGGGCCAGCGAGATGCCGAAGCCGAGGACGAAGGAGCCGTAGCTCAGGCCGAGGACGGAGATGTTGGCGGCGAACCACGGCCAGAACAACCCCCTCGGGGTGCCCTTCCGGTCGGACTCGGCGATGACGTCGAGCCCCTGGCGTTCGACGGCGCGAACCTCGGGCGGGTTCGTGGCGGCTGTGCTCATGCGCTGAGCGTAGTGGCTCGGCAGCCCTACCCGAAGAGGTTCACCGGTCGAACGATGTCGGCGTAGATGAGCAGGGCGCTCATGCCCGCCAGCAGCACCACGACCACCATCGTCAGCGGCATCGTCTTCGCCAGGTCGATGGGCCCCGGGTCCGCCTTGCCGACGAGCTTGAACGAGCGTCGCTTGATCGCTTCCCAGAGCGCACCCGCGATGTGTCCGCCGTCGAGGGGCAGCAGCGGCACCATGTTCAGCACGAACAGGCCGATGTTGAGCGAGGCCAGCAGCCCGAGGATCGTGTACGCCTTGTCGACCACGGGGACACCGCTCATCGACGAGACCTCGCCGATCGCACGGCCCACGCCCACCACCGACACGGGGCTGTCCTGCGACCGCTCCTGGGCACCGAACGCGGCGTTCCACACCGCGACCATGCGCTGCGGCAGGTCGATGATCAGGTGCGCCGACGCCGCGATCTGGGCGCCGGTCGCGGGCAGCACCTCGGCCGGGGACTGCCGCACCAGGGACTGCCCGATGCTCACGCCGACCACGCCGACGCGCTGGGTCTTCGTGGTGCCGTCGTCGTTCTCGACGACCTTGCCCTCGGCGTCGTAGACGTCGCGGGTGGCGGTCGTCGGGGTGATCTCGAGGGTCTTGCGGGCGCCGTCGCGCTCGACCACCACGGTGACCTGCTCACCGGCGGACTCCTGGAAGACCTCGGAGACGCGGGTGATCGTGGGGTCCTGCTCGCCGTTCACCGAGAGCACGACGTCGCCGGACTCGATGCCCGCCTGCTTCGCCGGCGACACGGCGTCGCCGGGCGAGCACTCGGTCGTCCGGCTGTTCGGCAGCACGCACCCGACGCTCGACGTGAAGGTCGTGGTCGGCGCCCCGAACCCGCACAGCAGGACACCGAACAGCACGATGCCGATCACCAGGTTCATGGCCGGGCCAGCGACCATCACGATGATCCGCTTCCACGGCGTCAGGCGGTAGAAGGCGCGGGAGTCGTCGCCACCGGAGTCCGCGATCTGCTCGGCGCTGGCCTGGCGGGCGTCCTGCACGAACGCGCCGTACATGCCGGTGTTCGTGATGGCGTTCGCCCGGCCCGAGGCGCGCGGCTTGAGCATGCCGACCATCGAGATGTACCCACCGAGCAGGATCGGACGGATCCCGTACTCGGTCTCACCCCGCTTGAACGACCACATCGCCTTGCCGAAGCCCAGTGAGTACTGCGTCACCTTGACGTTGAAGAGCTTCGCGAAGGACAGGTGCCCCAGCTCGTGGAGTCCGATCGAGACCAGCAGGCCGATGATGAAGACGACCACGCCGAGGACGAAGAGCAGGACGGATTCGACGGTCACCGGGAAAGAGTACGGGACTGATTCCATGACGGAGCCGGGCGCCGTCTGAGAGGTGATCAGGGCCTCCCGTCCGTCGCCGTCCGCGGTCTGCCGCCTCCGCGTCGGACGGGAGGCGCGACTCGCGTCAGCGGGTCAGCGCGCGGTCCGCAGCGGTGCGCGCCCACTGCTCCGCCGCGAGCACGCCGTCGAGTGACGGCTCCCCCGCGGTGTGCTCCTCGACGATGCGCTCGACCGTGTCGACGATGTCCAGGAAACCGATCGCGCCGGCGTGGAACGCGGCGACGGCCTGCTCGTTCGCGGCGTTGAACACGGCCGGGAACGTCCCGCCCAGCTCGCCCACCCGCTTCGCGAGGGCGACGGCGCCGAAGGCGTCCTGGTCGAGGGGCTCGAACGTCCACGTGCTCGCGGTCGTCCAGTCGAGCGGCATGCCGACACCCGGCACCCGGTCCGGCCAGGCCAGGCCGAGCGCGATCGGCAGGCGCATGTCCGGCGGCGACGCCTGGGCGATGGTGGAACCGTCGACGAACTCGACCATCGAGTGCACGATGGACTGCGCGTGCACGGTGACGTCGATGCGGTCGTACGGCACGTCGAAGAGCAGGTGGGCCTCGATGACCTCGAGCCCCTTGTTCACCAGGGTGGCCGAGTTCGTCGTGACGACGAGCCCCATGTCCCAGGTGGGGTGCGCCAGCGCCTCGGCAGGGGTGACGTCGCGGAGCTGCTCGCGGGTGCGCCCGCGGAACGGGCCCCCGCTCGCGGTGAGGACGAGCCGCTGCACCTCGGTGTCGACGCCGGCGCGGAGCGCTTGCGCGATCGCGGAGTGCTCGCTGTCGACGGGCACGATCTGCCCGGGCGCCGCGGCCTGCTGCACGAGGGAGCCGCCGACGATCAGGCTCTCCTTGTTCGCGAGGGCGAGCGTGGCACCGCTCTCGAGTGCGGCCAGCGTCGGACCGAGCCCGACCGAACCGGTGATGCCGTTGAGCACGACGTCGGCCTCGACGCTCCGGACGAGCCGCTCCGAGTCGGCCGCTCCGAACGCGGTGTCGCGCACGCCGAAGCGGGCGGCCTGCTCGGCGACGAGATCGCGGTTGCTTCCGGCGGTGAGGCCGACGACCTCGAACCGGTCGGGGTTGCGGGCGACGACGTCGAGCGCCTGGGTGCCGATCGAGCCGGTGCTGCCGAGGACGACGATGCGTCTGCGGTCCGGACCGGTGCTGCCGGGGCGGCCGTCCGTCACGGTCAGCCCTTGGCGAGGATGTCGACCACGAAGACGAGCGTGGCGTTCTTCGGGATGCCCGAGCCCTCCTGCGGGTTGGCGCCGTAGGCGTCCTCCGGTGTGGCGACGATCAGGACCTGTGAGCCGACCTTCTGCCCGACGAGCCCGGTGACGAAGCCCTTGATGAGTGCGCTCTCCGACACGGTGAAGGTGGTGGGGACGCCCTTCGACCACGAGGAGTCGAACTCCTTGCCGGTGTCGTAGACGACGCCCTTGTACTGCACGAGTGCGGTGTCGCCGTCCGCGATCTCGGTGCCGTCGCCCTGCTTGAGCACCTCGACCGTGGTCTTCGTGGGCGCCTTCACGCCGTCGGGGACCGTGATCTCCGGCTCGCCCGAGGCCTTGTCCTCGACCGTGGGCAGGGCCGGGTCCTGGTCCCGCGGGGTGCCGGTCGCCTTGGTCGGCGTCTGCGCGACGACGTCCGCGACCACGACGATCTCGCCGCCGGTGTTGAAACCGAGTGCGGAGGACTGTCCGACCGCGGCGATCCGGTCGCCCACCTTCGAGCAGGCGAGGAGCGCGCCGAAGCCCGACCCGCCGACGGACAGGACCTGCGGGTTGCCCTCGTCGAAGCCGACGGTGCCGAGCTTCTTGGCGTCCGACGTCTCGTACACGCTGTAGGACACCTGCGCGTAGTCGCCCTCGTCGAGCGCCGCGCCCTTCCCCTTCACGAGCCGGGTGGCCTGCGGCGTCTTCGCGGACAGGCCCGAGGCGAACTTCACCGTCGGGGCCTTCGTGCCACCGAACGACCCGGTCGCCTCGACGGCGTCGGAGGACTTCCCCGGGTCGGGGCAGGAGGTGATCGCCGAGGCCGTGGCACTGGCCGACGGGGTCGGCGAGGCCGAGGACCCGTCCGAGCCGGAGCCGGAGCAGGCGGCGAGTCCCAGCACGACGGCGGGGACGATGGCGATCGGGAGCAGGCGGAGACGCTTCACGAGGACCTAGTCTGCCCCACCAGTCGAAGAGTCCCCTGCCAATGACGCAGGTCGGACGACCAGCTGCGGCTCGTGGTGCACCGGGAACGCCACGGACCGCGCGATGAAGCAGAGCTGGTTGGCGGTGACGTGTGCGGCTTCGGCGTCCTCGACGCGGTCGGCCTCGAGGATCGTGACGACCGGGTGCAGGGTCGCCTCGGTCAGTTCACCCGAACCGTCACGGTTCAGGCGGAGCGACGCGGTCGCGGTGTCCTGGTAGTCCACGACGGTGAAGCCCTTCGTGACCGCGACGTGCAGGTAGCTGAGCATGTGGCACTGGGCGAGCGCCGCGAGCACCATCTCCTCGGGGTTCCAGCGGTCACGGTCCCCGCGGAAGGTCGGGTCGGCGGAGCCGGGGACGTCGGGTTTGCCCGTCGCCGAGACCACGTGTTCGCGGCCGTAGTCGCGGTACCCGGACGTGCCGGTCCCGCGGTCGCCGGTCCAGCTGACGGAGACCTCGTAGGAGTGGTCGTGCACGGGTGCGCCCCTTCGCCTTGGCTAGCATGGCGGCATGACGGTGAGCCCCGAAGTCCGCAGTGATCGCCATCCTCTCACCGCCGACGGTTCGGTCGAGCTGGCGGTGCTCGAACGCTCAGGGTTCGACGAGAGCCGACACATCGGCGCCGGCGTCGTCGTCGACGCGACCGGCACGGTGATCGACTCCGTGGGCGACGTGACGGCGAGCATCTACCCGCGTTCCACCATGAAGCCGTTCCAGGCCCTGGCGGTCCGACGTGCCGGTGCGCTGTTCTCGGACGAGGAGCTCGTCCTCACCACGGCGAGCCACGCCGGTACCGCGGCGCACCAGGCGCTCGCCCTGCACATGCTCGAGTCCTTCGACCACGTCGAGGCCGACCTCGGCTGCCCGCCCGACATGCCGTTCGACCGCGGCACCGCCCGCACGATGGACGGACCCCGCCGACTGGCGATGAACTGCTCCGGCAAGCACGCCGGCATGCTCGCGGCCTGCCGGGTGAACGGGTGGGACGAGGCCACCTACCTCGACATCGAGCACCCGTTGCAGCAGCGGGTGCGTTCCGTGGTCGAGGAGTACACGCACGAGACCGTCGACCTGGTCGGCACGGACGGCTGCGGCGCCCCCGTGTTCCCGCTGACCCTGACGGGGCTGGCACGCGGGTTCGCCGGCGTCGTGGCACGGGCCGACGACGACTCCGCCGCGCTGACCGACGCGGTCCTGGCGCACCCGTGGGCGATCGATGGCGTCGGGCGCGCGAACACGGTCACCATCGAGCGGCTGCAGGTGCTGGCGAAGCTCGGTGCCGAGGGCGTCATGGTCATGGGGTTGCCCGGCGGCGCCGCGGTGGCGGTGAAGGTGCTCGACGGCTCGCAGCGGGCCGGCACCCTGGCAGCACTGGCCCTGCTCGAGCGGAACGGCCTCGTGGCGTCCGACGGTGTGGCCGAGGTGCTCGAGGCGACCGGTGAGCGGGTGCTCGGTGGTGGCGTCCCCGTCGGTGCGGTGCGCGCCGGCGCCGGGCTGCGCTGATCCGTCGCGAGTGCTGTTCCTCGGTCGGCGCTGATACCCGGGCCGCGCTGGTCATCGGTCCGCACTGACGGGGTCGGGGGCGAGGACCGGCAGCGCCGGGGACACGCGGACGACCCCGTGGCCGTCGAGTCGACGGACGGAGCAGCCGTACCGCGAGACCTCGACGGTGACGTCCCGGTGTCGGGGCGCTGCTCCGAGTCCGGGGACGAGCACCACCGTGCCGAGCGGTCGGCCGTCGGCGCCCATCCACACCGCGATCGAGGTCCCCGACGGAAGGGTCTCCGCTGACGGCGTGCTCGGGCTGGTCGGGGCCGGATCGTCGCTGCCGGAGCCCGCTGCGTCGAGGACTCCTGGCGCGACGGCCCATCGCAGATCGTCGTCGGCGTGGACGGCAGCGGCTCGGAGCTGCTCGGCGAGCCCGCGGAACACCGCGACGGCGAGTGCTCCGGCACCGACGACCACCACGTGGGACCCGGCGTCGACGCGGAGCAGGTCACCGCCCGGCCCGTGCCCGAGGACGAGTGCCGGCAGGCCGTCACCGTCCTCGGGGGTCGGTCCCATCGGCTGCTCCGGCGCGCCGAGCGGATCGGCCGCGGCGGGTTGGTCCGGCCCGTGCGGCGCAACGACCTGGGCCGGACGGGTTCCGGGATCCGGCGGCGCCGACTGGTGCAGCACCACGTCGACCAGGGCGCAGCACGCACCCGCCCCGAGCAGGACGGTCTGCCCCGCGCCACCGATCGGCGCGAGGACGCCGGCCACGACGAGCGCGACCGCGGCCCCCACGATCACACAGCGGGCGGTGAAGCGGGTCATGTCCCCATCGCACCAGGTACGAAGGGCCCAGCGCTGGTCCGCGACGGATCTGTGGAGAAGTCGCCTACTGCACGAGGAAGAACTGCTCACCGATGTCGACGCGGGCGCCACGCTCGACGCGGTACCGCCGACCGGGCTCGCAGCGGCGGATCGATCCATCGATGTGCCGGACCACCGTGCCGTTGCCGGAGAACCGGTCGGAGACCCACAGGTCGTCGCCGTCGCGGCCGAGCTCGAGGTGGGTCTTCGACACGGACTTGCCCGGGTCGTGCACGGTCAGCAGGTCGTCGTACCGCTCCCCCGGCTGCGGTCGCGGCAGGCGTCCGAGCAGGCCGGTGCCGTGCACCCCGAGCCGTTCACCCGTGCTGAAGTGCAGGACGAACGGCGCCCGGGTCGGGGTCTTCGCGACGATGCGGGTCTCGTCGACGTCGTCGTCGGCGTCGTCATCGGCGTCGTGGAGCGCATCGGCTCCGGCGTTCGACTCCGACCGGCTCGCCGGCGGGAACGGCAGCGCGGGTCCGGTCGCTCCGGGGATCGGGGGCAGCGGTGCAGCCACGGGCGCACCGGTGGTGGTGGCGGACGGCGCGGAGGACGGGACGGTCGCGGAACCGGGCACCGGCGGGAGTGGGGTGCGCGGCACGGCGGACGCCTCGGGCTCGCCCACCGGGGCAGCGTGCGCCCCTCGGGGGCGACGGCCCGCACCGGACTGCTCGACCCCGGCGCGGAGCGACTCGTCGTCCACCCGGGCCTCGTCGTTCGGCTCGTCGCCCTGCTCGTCGCGTGCAGTGATCTCGTCGGAGCTGTTCTCGTCGCGGCCGCTCTCGTCGGACTCGTCCGAGCCCGCGGGCTCAGACGATCCACCGGCCGGCTCGTCCGCATCGTCGGTCGTTCCGGACGTCTCGGTGCCGTCAGACCCCTGGGCGCCGTCAGACCCCTGGGTGCCGTCGGATCCCTCTGCTGCCCAGTCGGGTCGGGTCATCGGCAAGGGCATGACGGGGCCGGTGAAGGCCGCGGTGACCGCCGGGCGGACGGCTCCGCACTCGCCGCAGAAGATGTCGTCGGGCTCGAGCCGGTTGCCACAGACGTGGCAGATGGTCGTCTCGTGCATGCCGGGGGTGACGAGCGGGGCCGGACGCGGCGGCCGTCGATCGATGAGCGGCTCGACCACGGCGGTGTCCCCGGGCTGCGGGGGCGACACGACGGCGGGGCGGTCGTCCGCGGCACTCGTCTCCGACGCCGCCACGATCACCTCGTCGCGCTCCGGCTCGGAGCCGGCCTGGGCATCCTGTTCCCGCTGTGCGCCCTGTGGTTCCGACGCAGGAGCCGCGGCGCCCTGCTCGGTGGCCGGTTCGGCAGCTGCTCCTGGCCCCGGCGGAACGACCGGCTCCGACGGCGTCTCGGCAGCCGGGGTACCGCGGCCCACCCACCAGGAAGGACCGGCGGGTGCCGCTGGGGGTGCGGTGGCGGCTGGCGGCGCCCACACGGGCAGAGCGGGCTCCGCGGTGTGCGGAGGTGCGACGGGCTGCTGCGCCGTCTGCTCAGGAGCGGGCGACGCGGCATCACGCACCGGGGTCGCGGGCGTCGCTGGGCGACCGGGAGCCGGGGCGATGCGGGTGCGCTCGGGATCGTCGGCGTCGAGGGGCTCGGACGGGTAGGCGTCGGGGTCGAGAGCCGGCTCCGGATCCGACTGGCCCGGCGCACCCGACCAGTCCCCGAGTCCGGATCCGGCGCCGTGCACGTGTGAGGGCGCCTGGCGCGGTGCGAAGTCGTCGGGACGCTGCACCGGCACGGGTGCCGGCGGTTCGGTTCCACGGCGGTCGGCACCGGTGAGCCAGGCGCGGGTGGCGGGATCGAGCGTGGCTTCGGGCAACCAGGCGTCGGAGGCCGGGTCGGACCGTCGGCCATGGGCGTCGGGCTGCTGCAACGGTGGCGGCGGTGCCTGTTCGACGGGGGTCGGCGCGACCGGGCGACGGCTCGCCGCGGCGGTGACCGCGCGTCCGCACTCACCGCAGAAGATCGCTCCGTCCGGGAGCATCGATCCGCAGTGTTCGCATCTGATCACGTGGTGCCTCTGTCCTCACTCGGCCGTCCACGACGCTCGTCCGGCCTCTGGACATCGTAGTCGCCGTGCCCCGACGCAGTCTGGCCGTCGGTCACACGACGGGACCGTGGCGTCGGACGACGCCCGGTTCCCCGCAGCGACCGGAGTGACACGGCGGTGCGGAACCGCTCCCGACGGCTCCGCCCGGTCCGGAGCGAAGCGATCGCGTCGTCCGTCGCCGCCCACATGCGATCGGCGGTCGTCTGGTCGGCGTCGCTCGGGCCGAACACCGCACGGTCGGCCAGTGCCGCGAGTCCGGCGCCGCCGTCACCCGGTGCACCGACCACGGCTTCACGTCGGGTGGCGGAACGCCGCACGTCGTGCCCGCGGTCGAGCAGCGCGTCGCGGTACTCGTCCCAGGCACCGACGATGCGACCCCGGTGCGTGGTGGCGTTCCGTCGTCGTCGCCGTCGCAGTCGCTTCAGCAGCACGATCACGGCGAACGGCAACAGGACCAGTGCGACCACGCCGAGGGTCCCGAGGGCCCAGGGCAGCACGGCGAGCAGGATCCGGAGCCAGAGCGGCTGCACCGGCGGCGTGTTCCGGTCGCTCTCGGGCGGCGTCTGCTGGTCCTGGTCCTGCTGGTCCACCGGGGGCGGCGGCACGACCGTCTCCGGTCGGGTCACCGGCTGCGGGGTCTGCTGCTGCTCGTCCGGGATCTCACGCACCTCGGGGTTCGGGTTGAGCATCACCCACCCCCACTGCGCGGTGTCCACCTCGACGCGTGCCGTGACGTCGGACCCACGGAAGGTCATCGTCCCGCCACGCGCTGCGGTGCCGTCGCTGCCCGAGTCACCCCCGGCCGTGAAGCCCATCACGACCCGCGCGGGGAACCCGAGCTGGTCGGCCATCAGCGCGGCCGCCGCGGCGTACTGTTCCTGGTCACCGATCATCAGGGGCGCGGTGAGGAGCTCCTGGACGCGGTCGGCGCCGTGGCCGGACCGACTCATCCGGTCGTCACCGACACCGTGACTGACGTACCCCTTCCGCTGCAGTGCCTGCACCGCGGCGAGGAGCTTCGCGCCGGGTGCCGACACGTCCTCTGTCGTCGACTCGACGGTGTCGCGCACGGCGTCGGGGACGTCCCGTGCGGTGGGAACCGCGGCGCTCCCTGGCCGCGCGGTGGCCAGCTGCCGTTCCGTCGGCTGGTCGGGCAGCACCGCCGTCAGGTCGTAGGACGTGCCGTCCCCCACTCCGCCGACCACGGCGCCGGTGCCGGTCGATCCGTTGTAGAAGAAGGCGCCGCGCTCGTCGTCCGCGTCCTGCCCGGTGAACTCCACGCGCTCCAGGGCGCCGACCGTCGGCAGCCACACACCGCGGTACCCGTCGACCGTCACACCGACGTCGACCGTGGTGCCCCGGACGCCACGGACGTCGACGGCGGTCGGCACGCGTTCGAAGGTGCCCGAGCCCGCCGAGCCGTCGGCGCCGCCGACCCGGTAGACCACGCCGTCGTAGGTGTCGAGCGTCGCGATGCGGACGAACCCGCCCTCGGGCAGGCCGGTCACCCGGAGCTGGATCGCGTCCGAGGCAGTGGGTTCCTCGTAGGCGCGGAATCCGCTGAGCGGACTGACGTAGTCGCGGGGGTCGAACGGCTTCACGACGTCGGTGCGCGCGACGGTGCGGTCACCGGAGGGCGGTGCGACCAGGCCGAGGCCGGTCGCGACGACCGCCGCGGCCACGATGGTGCCGGTGCCCACGAGCGCGGGTCGGACGATGGACCGTGCGACCGGCACCCGTGAACCGATGGTGGTCGCCACGGCGACCGCACGACGCGCGTGCCGGACCGTCAGCGCCCAGACGAGGGCGAGACCGACCAGGACGACCGCCGTCACGATCGACGTGTCGAGCCGGCTCGGCCCGACGACCACCCCCACCGCGAAGAGCACCAGCGCCGGGATGCTCGCGAGTTCCTGCCGGGAGGCGCGGGTCGCCACGCTCACGGCGGTCACCGTCGCCACGAGCAACGTCACGAAGTAGGGCACGAGGAGCGCTTCGTAGGAGCCCACCGGGAGGCTGATGGTCACCAGCTGCTTCCAGCCGAGGGCGACGCCGGCGAAGAGGTCGAGGAGTCCGTGTCCGGTGGGCAGCAGGCCGTTCGCCTGGCTCGGCACGGCGGCGGGGACGCCGGTCAGCGTGAACGCGGCGACGGTCGCGATCGCCACGACGGCCGTCGGGAGCCGGAGCAGGGTGCCGAGGAGCGCGACGATCGTGCCGATGACGATCGCGGTGACCGCGGCGGTGATCATCGCGCCGTCCCGGTACACCGGCCACCAGGACGTGCTCGCGACGGCCAGCAACAGCCAGACCGCCAGCGTGCCGCCGGCGAGGCGGAACGGGACGAGCCGACGGGCACCGCGACGGTCGGATCGCCGGGTCGAGCGTCTCGCCCGGTCCGCCGCAGGGGCCGGGTTGGTCACGGGTGCGGCGCTCATGCTGCCGACGCCGATCGGTGCAGGGCGTGCCGGAGGTCGTCCAGGTAGCCGATGGTCATCACGGTCAGACCCGCGACACGCAGGAACCGCGGCTGGGCCTCGGGCTCGCAGATCACCGCGACGACCTCCACCCCGACGGGGAACCGCGTGGCGGCGAGTCGGAGCGCGGGCAGGCCGACGGTCGAGCCCACGACGAGGAACGCGACGGAGATGCCGTCGGTGTCGCTCCCGACGATCCGGGAGACCTCGGCGATCGGCAGGCACGCGTCGGCGAGGCCGACCGAGGCGAAGTCGTCGAGCAGGCGCGTCGGCGTGACGGTGGGGAGCGTCCGGACGGCGTACACCGCACGCTTCGCGAACTCCGGCGTGCGCTGGGACACCACGACCGAGACCTCACGGCCGTCGCGGATCGCCCGCGCGCCGAGGGAAGCGGCCGCGCTCACCGCGAGCTCGAACTCCTCGTCGTCGGCGAACTCTCCGCGCGCGATGCCGAGCGCGACGACGAGGTGCGAGCGACGGGTGTCCTCGAACTGCCGGACCATGAGCGCGCCGGACTTCGCCGTCGACTTCCAGTGGATGGTGCGCGGGTCGTCGCCGGGCATGTACTCGCGGATGGCGTGGAAAGCGATGTCCGCGGGCGACAGGTCGGTCGTCGCCTGCCCCTCGAGGTCGCGCACCAGGCCTGTGCTCGTCGACGGGATCGCGATGGTGCGCGGGTGCACGATGACCTGCTCGCGGGCGGTCCAGACGAGCTCACGGCGGACGAGTCCCACCGGGTCTGCGCGGACCCCCGTCACGGGCCCGACGTCGAGCACCCCGCGGCGGAGCGTCGGGACCGGGACCTGGCGCTCGAAGGTGCCGTGCGGCCCGATGGCCGGGATCGCGACGTCGACCAGGCCTGATCCGACCGGCACCTCGACGGTGGTCGGCACCGACGGCAGGCGCGTGGGGTTCTCGGCCGTGATGATCACGCCAGCGTCGTCGCCGACCGCCACACGGTGCTGCGGCAGCCGCATCCGGATGGCCAGCCGCGACCGGCCGATCAACGCCACCGCAGCGACCACCGCGAGCACGGCGCCGGCGAACCCGACGACGACGACCTCCCGCAGGCCGAACCGGTAGCCGGCCACGAACGCGACGAGCGTCAGCGCGGCGACCGTCCACCCGAGCCCGGTGACGACGGACGAGACCTCGCCCCAGAGACGCAGGACGAGCCTCCAGGCCGTTGCCCAGAGCCGGACGATCCCGATGACCGCATCCGCTGCGACACCCTCGCGGTCACCGACGATCCGCGTCCGGACGTTGGTCATGCCGGTGACCGTCCCCGTGCGCTCGTACGCCGCCGTGCCACGACGCGACCGCGTCGAGGACGGACGGCGTGAGCGCGTGGAGACGGGCCGGCGGTCCGTCACGTCGTGACTCGGTCGGCGGGCGGCGGGGTCTCCACCAGGAGCTGCGCGATGACGCTCGGTGCGCTGACGCCGTCGAACTCGGCCTCAGCGTCGAGCACCAGGCGGTGCGCGAGGACCGGGACGGCCAGCGCCTTCACGTCGTCCGGTGTGACGTAGTGGCGACCACTCAGCGCCGCGAGGACACGGGAAGCACGGATCAGACCCATCGCCCCGCGGACGCTGACGCCGAGCCGGACCTCGCTCGCGGAGCGGGTCGCGTCCACCAGGCGGGCGACGTAGTCGGCGATCACGGCGTCGACGTGCACGGTGCGCGCCAGGGCGGCCATCTCGGTGATGGTCGCGGCGGGCACGACGCTCGCCAGCGGGACCGACGCCGACGGAGCCGACGAGGTCTCGAGGATCTTCACCGTCGCGGCGTGGTCGGGGTAGCCGATGGACGTCTTCATGAGGAAGCGGTCGAGCTGCGCCTCGGGCAGGCGGTAGGTGCCGGCCTGCTCGATCGGGTTCTGGGTCGCGATGACCATGAACGGCGCAGCGAGACGGTGGTTGACGCCGTCGACCGTGATCGCGGACTCCTCCATCGCCTCGAGCAGCGCGGACTGGGTCTTCGGGCTCGCACGGTTGATCTCGTCGGCGAGCACGATGTTCGCGAAGACCGGCCCGCGGTGGAAGTCGAACTCCTGCGTCCGTTGGTCGTAGACGCTGATGCCGGTGATGTCGCCCGGCAGCAGGTCGGGGGTGAACTGGATGCGGTTCGTGGAGCCCTGCACGCTCTGCGCCATCGCTCGGGCGAGGCTCGTCTTGCCCGTGCCGGGGACGTCCTCGAGGAGCAGGTGCCCCTCGCTGAGCATCGCCGTGACCGCGAGACGGATCACGAACGTCTTCCCGAGGAGCACCTGCTCGACGTTGGTCACGATGCGGCCTGCGACGTCGGCGAACCAGGTGGCCTGCTCCGGGGTCATGCTCATGCGGGATGGTCCTCGTCCTTCTGGATGGTCACTTGCCGGCGGCGGGGGTGATGACGAACGTGTCCGGGCTCGGGTCGGGCGTGCCGTTGACGGTTGCGGTGACACGGATCGCATCGAACCCGACCGGCACGTTGTCGCTCAGCGCGTACTTCCCCGCACCGTCGGGCTTGTCCTCGGTGCAGTTGTAGCTTCCCAGAAGCCCGTCGGTGCAGTACTCCACCTTGTACGTGGGGACCAGAGCCGCGTTGTTGCTGTTGTCGGGTGGGTTCACGACCGGCCCCTGGCCGACCACGGCGCTCACCACCGAGGCGCGGGTGGTGTACGCAGTGCCCTTCGACTCGCTGCTCGATGCGCAGTAGTCACCATCGGTCGCACACGCGGTGAAGACCACCCTCGACTCGATCCCGTTCCCGGCGCCGGCACCGAGCGAAGCGCTGCCGTTGAACCGAACCCGGGGACCGTCGTTCACCGAGTAGTACAGGTAACGGGTCGTCCCGCTCGCAGCGATGTCGACGACGTGGTTCTGTGGGTTCCGGACGTCGGTTCCGATGCTGACGCTGCCGGTGGGCGCGTCCGGCGTCTGGTAGCCCTCGACGCCGGCGGGCTGGGAGGGCGCGCAGAACAGGCCGTTGTCGGCGTACGCGACGTAGCGGTACTGGCTCGTGATCGTGTCGCTGGCGCTGCTGCTCGACCAGGTCCTCTCCGCGCCGTCGGTCGAACACCCGGCCGGGATCGGAGTGTTGGCGGCGTACTTCGCGATCGTCCATCCCGGTGCTCCACCGGCCCAGTTCGACTCGGTCGCGTTCAACGAGACAGCAGTGGTCGAGCCCTGACGGTTCCCCGTCGCGCTCAGGGAGGGGGTTCCGGGTCGACCGATCGCCGAGCCCGTCGCCGACGCCGAGTTCCACTGCACCACCGTGCCGTTGCGATCAGCGCTGTTCCGCGCCGACACGGTCACCGTGTACTGCGCCGCGCTCTGGGCACCGGCGAACGAGGTGTTCGTCGCAGTGCCGGTGTTGCGGGTGTCGGACAACCCCGGACCCTCGATCGTCACGACGTAGTTGTCGACCGAGCTGCCCCGGTTCGGAGTGGCGACGGCGCTCCACTTGACGTCGAGCTGGTTCGGCGTCGACCCGTTCGGCGTGACGGTGATGCCCTTCGGCGGCGCCGGCACGAAGTCCGCACTGATCGGAGCGGAGCTGCCCGACGGCTTCGAGTCGCCGATCGCGTTGGTGGCGATGACGTGGAACCGGTAGGACGCCTTCGGGTCGAGCCCGGTCAGCGTGCAGACGGTCGCGGTGCCGCAGTTCTTCGAGACGCCGTTCGTGCCCGTCACGCGGTACCCGGTGATCGGCGAGTTGTTCCCCTGCGGCGTCGACCAGGTCAGGGTGGCCTGACCGCCGTCGTACGAGCCGGTGCGGGTCGGTGTGCCCGGGGCGTCGGGGACGTCCTGCACGGAGACGGTCACGTCGCCCCACACGTACCGGTCCGGGTCGTTCGTGGCGTCCGCGACCTGGTACTGCAGGTGGGCGTCGACGGGCTTCGCGGTGTCGGAGACCCGGACCTGCAGGCGGGAGCGATCGGCACTCGGCGTCACCGAGACACCGCTCGGCAGCCCGCCGGAGAGCCCGCGGATGTTCACGACGCGCAGCCGCTCACCGGGGAACGGATTGGTCGGCTGGTCGTTCGTCAGGACGTCGATGGTCGTGGTCGCGCCACGCTTGGTGATCGACCTGTCGGCGCCGGGTTGCACGAGCGGGCGGGTGGACGCCACCACGCCGACGGTCACGGTGCCGGCACGTCCGGTGTTGGCGTCGTCCTGCACGCCTATGCCGATCGACGCCGTCGTGTTCTTCTTCGCGGTGTCCGGCACTGCGATGGTCAGCTGCTGGCCCGAGATCGTCGCGGTGGCACCGCTGGTCGGCTTGCTCACCACGGAGTACCGGAGCTCCGGCAGGTCCTTCGGGTACGGGTAGTCGGTGAGCTTCGTCAGGTCGATCTTCCGCGTCTCGCCCGGCTGCATCTCGATCGAGGAGCCCGCGAACGCCGGCGGCTGGTTCGACCGGGGCGTGACCGTGATCGGGAGCACGAGGGTGGCGACGCGGCCCTTGCCGCCGTTCGCCGACGACCCGTCGGTGACCTCGAACGAGATCGACGCCTTGCCGTAGTAGAGCTTCGACGACGTGAACTGCAGCGTCGACGAGTCGACCACCAGGGTCTGCCCGTTCGCGTGGGTGGCCTTGACCGTGCCGCGGTCGGTGATCTTCGCGGTCTGGCCGTTCGCCGTCACGACGAAGTCCTGCAGCGGGATGCGAACCGTGGCCTCGCTCTTCACCGTGACCGCGCCGGCGCTGCGGTTGATCTGGGGCAGGGCGTCGTCGAAGCCCGGCACGTTGATGAAGCCGTAGGAGACGATGTCCGGGTGGTCGAGCCGGGCGACCGAGAACGGGATCACCTGCGAATCGTCGGTCAACCGGACGGTGATGCGGCCATCGTCGGTGGGCGTCGCCGTGTCGCCGTAGCCGGGGACGACCCCGACCCGGAGGTCGGCCGCGGTGCCCTCGGCGAAGAAGACGTTGTCGAGCACGTCGACGGTCACGCTCTGCCGGCGCAGGATGTCCTGCAGGTCGAGGGTCGTGTCGTCGACCTCGGGCCGGAGGGGCTGGGCGTCCGGGTCGACGGTCACCGTGAGGAACGCCGTGCTCGATCCCCCGCTGCTGTTCGCGACGGTGTAGAGCACCGCGAAGTCACCACGCTTCGCCGACTTCGGCGGCGTGACGCGGATCTGCTGCTTCCGGAGGATCTTCGCGGAGACGTCCTCGGCCGTCGGCTCGGCCTGCGCGACGGTCAGCTGCCCACCCTCGGGGTCGGAGTCGTTCTGCAGGACACGCACCGTCACCGACCCACCGGGACGGATCGTGACGTGGTCGGCCTCGGCCACGGGGTTCGAGGCCTGCTCGGCGCGGGGTGCGATGCCCACCCGCACGGTGCCGGTCGCACGGGCACCGAGGGCGTCCACGACCGTGTAGGTGAACTCGTCGGTACCTGCCGAGTAGTCGCCGGCCTCGTAGCTGAGGGCGTCAGAGGCCACGTCGGCGACCGATCCCTTGTCGGGGTTGGAGCCCACGCCGACGAGCTGGACGGAGTCGCCGTCCGGGTCGATCCCGTTCAACGGCACGCTGATCCGCACCGACGACCCGGCGACCACGCGCGCGGTGACGGTCTGCGGGACGGGTGGGTTGTTGGTCGCGGCGTCACGCTCGCGCACCGAGATCGACACGGCGGCATCGGCGTACTGGCCGTCCGGGCCGGCGACCCGGTAGACGGCGGTGTAATTGCCCGGCGTCTTCGGGGCGAGGTAGCGCAGGTGGTCACCGGAGACGAACAGCAGGCCGCCGTCGCCCGGCACGTTCTGCACCAGCTCGGGCTGGAGCGTCAACGGTTCGCCCTCGGGCTGGGTGTCGTTGCCGAGCACGTCGATGTTCGCGACGTCGCCGACGCGCACGGTCGCGGTGTCCGGCTGGGCGACCGGGGGCTGGATGCGGTCGGGCTTCGGGATCTCGACGACGGTGATCGTGCCCGGGGACGACGCCAACCCGTTCGTCTCCGTGTACCCGAACGACACCGGACCGTCGAGCGGCGCCGTGAGCGTCACACGGACCGTGTGCTGGTCGAGGATGCTCGCCTGCACGCCGCTGCCCCGCGCGGGTCCGTCGAGCGCCGTCACGAGCAGCACACCGCCCGCCGGGTCGATGTCGGTGGCGGTCACGTCCGTGTCCTTGGTGGACAGCGTGTTGACGAACACCGTCTTCGGCGTGGTGATCGGCGCCGTCGAGGCGTCCGGTGGCGCGAGGACGGTCACGCGGACGATCCCGCTCGACGTCTTCACGCCGTCGGTCACCGTGTACTCGAGCTGGTGGTCGCCCGCCCGCTCCCCCTGCACCCGGAAGGTCCCGGCGTCGTAGCTCGGGGTGACGGTGAGCCCGGACGCCGACGACACGCTCGTCAGCGTCACGGTGCCGTTGCCACCACGGACGTGGTCGAGCGGCTCGACCGTGAAGGCCTTCCCGGCGTACCCGGACACGGGGAACGGATCGGCACGCAGCGGGACGGTGCCCTGCTTGGCCACGCGCACCGTCACGGCACCCCGGCCGTCGGCGCGTCCGTCGCTCACGACCAGCTGCACCGACCGCTCACCGGTCCGGCCGCTGTCGTTCCGGAAGTCGAGCAGGCCGTCCGGTGTGGTGGACACCCGGTCGCCGTTCGACGCGGTCGCCGACTCCAGGTACACCGGGTCGCCGTCCGGGTCGACCCAGTCGCCGAGGACGTCCGAGACGACGTGCCCGTTCTGGACGACGTCAGCCGAGGTGTCACGGACCTGCCGCGGCGCCTCGTTCTGACTGTCGGGGCGCACGCTGATCCGGACGGTCGCTGTGTCCGATCCGCCGTTGCCGTCGGTGATCGTGTACGGGAACGTCACGGTCCCGGAGGCGCGCGACGACAGCGTGACCTGCAGGCGTTGGCCGTCGCCGACGATCGCGACGCGGCCGGCGGCCTTCGAGATGGTGCCGACCTCGCTCACGATGATCGGGTCACCGTTCGGGTCGTAGTCGTTCAGCAGGACCGGGAGGCTCGTGGTGCGTCCCGGACGAGCGCCCAGTTCGTCGTCCACCGCCACCGGCGGCTTCTGGTCCTTGTCGACCTCGGGGTCGTCGTCGGAGACCTGCTCCTGCTGCTGCTCGTCGTCCTGCTTGATCAGGTCGGCCCAGTTGTCGATGAGCTGGCCACTCCGGTCGATCGCCCAGGAACGGCCGCTCGTCGGGTCGTTGGCGACGACGGTGTCGCCGTTGTGCAGGATCTGCAGTTCGCTCGCGCCGCCGGTGCTCGCCAGGCGCTGCAACGCGCTGCCGTCACACGTGTCGATCGCCTGTCCGCCCGCCCACGCCGCGTACGTGCAGGACCCGTCGACGTAGGGCCGCGCGGGTCGCCCGGACACCTGGAGCGCGGTGGCGTCCACGGTGCCGGAGGCGCTGACGCGGACCAGGCCCGCCGTGCCCGCGACCGTGACCTCGGCCGTGCTGTCGGAGGACCGCTGGAGGGCAGGCGACGCCCCCACCCGGTCGCCGAGCTCGACCGTGCGGCCGTCGACCGACAGGGCACCGCTCGTGCGGTCGAGCACGGCGAGGTGCCCGTCGAACGTGGCGACCTGGAAGTCGTCGCCCCGGCCCATGTCGACCTTCCACCGTTCGGAGACGGTGAGTGTCGCGCCGACGTCGACCAGCGACGCCGTCCCGGTCTTCGCGGAGTAGACCGCGACGTGGCCGTCGGAGGCGTCGAAGACGGTGTCGGCGCCCAGGGTCAGGTCGGCCTTGGCCGACGCGTCGAACTCGCCGAGGTCGCTCGTGGGGGTCGCCCAGAGTTCGCCCGTGTCCGCGTTGCCGATGACCGCGGTGTCGCCCGCGAAGAATACCTGCGGCGTCCCCGCCGGCAGCGTGATCGCATCACCCACGGTGGCGTCGGCGACGTCGACCCGGGCGACCGTGCCCTTGGTCTCGTCGACGCTGTAGACGGTGGAGCCGCGCTGCAGCACCGACAGGTCGTCGCTGGCCGTCTCGACCGCGGTGTTGAGCTGCAGGATGCCGGTGTTCGCCCGGCCGACCGCGCCGTACTCGGCCGAGGGGACCCAGACGGTGCCGTCGCCGAGGTCGACGCGTTGGGTGTGGTACCCGGTGGAGACGATCGCCGTGGTCGCGACGACGGCGGCGACGAGCACCGAGGCACCCGTGGTCACGGCAGCGGAGCGGTGCTTCGCGAGGAGGGCGCGGATCACCCGGCGCTCCCGATCGTCGCGCACTTCTGCGCGCTCGCGGCACCTGTCCTGCCGTCGCGGTTCACCGCGACGGCGATGCACTCCTCGTCGCCGCGTTCACCGGAGACGACGAACGTCGTGCCGGTCTGCTGGCTCGAGGACCCGTTGGACGAGATGACGTACGTGTCGCCGCTGCGCAGCCCGGGGTCGGTCCAGCTGAAGGACACGAACTGCGGCGACGGCTCGGCACGGACCTCGGCCACGACCGGGATGGCCCCGGCGCCGAGCCGACCGACGACGACGACCGTGGCGATCGCGAGGGCGGCGACCACGACGACGGCGAGGGACGTCGCCCACACCAGGGTCGAACGGGTCCGGCGCCGCGAACGGGTCACGGACCCGGTGCGGTGCACGGTGCCGACGCTGTGCGAACCGCCGGCCACGACCCCGCCCTGCACCGCGCGGCGGGTGCGACGACGCCCGCCGACCCGGGTGGGTGGCTGCAGCTCACGGATCACGGTGCGGTCACCGTGCGGGGTCGGCGTCGAGATCGCCCAGGCCTCGACCGCGACGTCGGCGGTCGTCTGCGGGATGCCGAGTTCGGCCTCGACCTGCTGGAACCCGCGCACGAGTTCGATCACCGTCGCGGGGCGTCCCTGCGGCTTGCGGGACAGCGCCGAGGCGAGCAGGCGCTCCAGCGAGGGCGGCACGTCGGTGCGACCGGTGGGCTTCACGCCGCCCTTGTCGATCCGGTGCATCAGGTCGTTCGCGCCGTTCTTGCCGCCGCGGACCTCGAACGGGCTGCGCCCGGCGAGGAGCGAGTACACCGTCGCCGCGAGGGAGTACACCTCGGACTGGATCGTGCCGCGCGACTCGTCGATCAGGACCTCGGGCGCAGACCACGGGATCGACATGCCGATCGGCTCGTCCGGGTCGGTGCCCCCGATCGTCGCGGCGATGCCGAAGTCGGAGAGCACGGGGTTGCCGTAGGCCGTCAGCAGGATGTTCGACGGCTTGATGTCGCGGTGCAGCACGCCCTCACGGTGTGCGGTCTCGAGCGCCGACCCGATGCGGATGCCGATCGACAGCACCTCGGACACGGGGATCGGTTCGCGACGGTACCGCTCGCTGAGGGACGAGGAGCAGAGCTCCATGACCAGGTAGGGACGGCCGTCAGCCGCGACGCTGGCCTGGAAGACGGTGAGGATCGACGGGTGGGTGCTGAGCCGGGCCATCAGGTTGGCCTCGGCCTGGAACATCTGCCGGACGCGGTCGTCGACGACCTCGTCCAGCAGCACCTTCACCGCGACCTGTCGTCGGGGCATGTCCTGCTCGTAGAGAAAGACGTCGGCGAAGCCACCGGACCCGAGGACGTGGACGGGGCTGAAACCGCCGATCACGGGCGGGGTGGACGGCAGGCGTCTCGCCATGGTCCTCTCCTCCCCCGGCCGAGCGGCCAGCTCTCTCGACGTGGCCATGTCATTGTACGAAGCGTGGGTGACGGACATTCCGCACGTCGATCCCCCACAGCTCGACGTGTTCCCCCAGTTCGGGGGCCAGCTAGTGCCGCGGCAGCGTGTCCTCGAGGTCGCCGTCGTCCGGTGCGGCATCGACCTGCAGCACCACCACGGTGACGTTGTCACGACCGCCGGCCACGACGGCGTCGCCCACCAGGCGTTCCGCCAGGTCCTGCGCGCCTGGCTCACGTGCCGCGATGCGCGCGATCCCGGCGTCGCCGAGCTCCTTGGTCAGCCCGTCGGAGCACACGATGTAGCGATCGCCGGCCCGCAGGGGCAGGGTCCACCAGTCCGGCGCCGGCGGTTCGCCGAAGCCGACCGCACGCGTGATGACGTTGCTGTCCGGGTGCTGCTCGGCGTCCTCGGCGCGCAGCAGGCCGGCGTCCACCATCTCCTGCACCACCGAGTGGTCGACGGTGACGCGGCGGAGCACGCCGTCCTCGATGCGGTAGGTGCGGGAGTCACCGACGTTGAACACGAGCGCCGCGGGCTGCCCGAGCGACGCCACGAGCGCGATCCCGGTGACGGTGGTGCCCGCGCCGATGGCGTTGCCGCCGGCTGCACGCTCGATGTCGGCGGTCGCGAGGAGCAGTGCGCGCTGGATGCCCTGGCGCGTGGTGAACGGCTCGGCCGTCACCTGTTCGAGCCGACGCACGACCGCGTCGCTGGCGCGGTCGCCCGCGAGGTGTCCGCCCATGCCGTCGGCGACGACGAAGAACGGCGCCCCCACGATGTAGCTGTCCTCGTTGTGGTCACGCCGTCGACCGACGTCGGTCGCGGCTCCCCACGAGAGCGTCAGGGTGGCGCCGTCGGCACCGGGGACGTCGATGGCGTGCGCAGTGGCTGCTCGGCCGAGTTCGGTCACGTGTCAGGATCGCTCTCTGGTGGGTCGGGGCGTGCCGTGTGCTGTCTGATCGGAGGGCCACGGGGGAACCGGAGGCAGCCCCTCTGCCGTCGGTGCGACCCGGAGGTACGGCGAGAGGACCTCGATGGCGTTGCCGTCACCGATCTCGACTACCGTACCCGTCAGCGCGACGATCGACGCACCCGACGCCATGCGGTAGGCGGGCGCACCGGCCGGGCGGACGACGGTGCCGTTCGTCGACCGGAGGTCCTGCACGACGACGGCTTCGCCCTCGGCGTGGATCCGGACGTGGGACGACGACACCTGCCCGGACGCGGACCGCACGGTCACGAGTTCGGGCTGCGGACCACGGGTGACCCGGGGCAGCGACGGCCGGCGGCCGATGACCACCGGGTGGTCGAGCCGGAAGGTGCGGCCGTCGATGCGGATCGAGGGCACGCGTGTCGCGGGTGCGGCGGGTACCGACGGGACGGCCGGGAGGCCCGGGGCAGCACCCACGAACGGGTTCGCTCCGGCGCCGGGTCGCGCCGGCACCCGGACGACGGTGTCCTCCGGATCGACGTCGTCCCCCGCTGTCGGTGGCTGGCCGGGTGCGCCGAGCGCGGGCCGGATGACCGTGTCGCCGAGGACCCCGTCGTCGGATCCGGGGTCGGAGTCCGGACCGGCGCCGGGGACGACGGGACCTGAGCCGCGGATGACGGTGTCGTCGACGGCGTCCGCCGTCCGGTCGCCCGCCGCCGATCGTCGGGGTCGCCGGATGACGGTGTCCTCGATGTCGTCGTCGCGCAACCGGAGCCCTCCCAGTGTGGTCTCCCCCACCGTAGACGATCCGGTCGACCCCACGTCATCGACGCTCCCACGACGGGCCGCTGCCCGCGACGACCGAGCGCAGGACGAGCCCCGCGAGCGGATCGTCAGCACGGGTCTCGAGGGCGTACCGGGCACGCGTCTCCGCCCGGGCCCACGACCCGAGCGCCCACGCACACCAGGCTCCGAGCGACAGGGCACCGGCGGCACCCGACGATCCGTCGAACGGGCCGTCCTGCGCTCGCCACACCCGCCACGCGTCGGCGCACCGGTCACCGGCGAGCCGCACGCGGCCCCGGTCGGGAGCCGGGCCGAAACCGTGGAGCGCCGGCGGGGTCGGGTCGGCGAAGGGGTCGAACACCCGGATCGACCGGGGGTCCGGAGTGCCCTGCGCCGCGATGAACGGCACCAGGGCCATGCGGGGCGCGAGTGCGCCGCACGCCGTCACCACGGCCGTCGCAGCGGCCTTCGACAGGTCCGCGCGCCCGGGCGCGACGAGCGCGGCCGCTGCGGCTGGGAGGGTGACCGCCGCGGCGATCTCGCGAGGGAAACGGACTGCGGAGCCGGGGCCGGACTGTGCCGTGAGGGGGATCATGCACGCCATCGAAGCGTGCTGCGGGCCTCCAGGCAGGGGCGCCCCGGCCATCTGTGGACCGGAGCGGCCCCGCCCACGCCTGTGGAGGACGAGTCGGCGGAAGCCGCTCAGGCGGCGACGGGCTCCAGGCTCTCGGCGACCAGGTCCCAGCCGCCCTCGTTGCGTTCGACGGCCACGCCGTTCGCGGCCGCCCAGCCGACCAGGTCGTCCATGCTGCCGATGCTCGCACCGGTGCGGGCGAGCAACGCCACCAGGCGGCCCTTCGCGGTCTTGTTCCAGTGGTTCAGTGCACGACGACGACCGGAGCCGTCGACGCTCACCACCCGTGGTGCCACCGCTCCGGACACGGGACCGAGCTGCCGGTACCCCTCGGATCGAAGGTCGAGCACCAGGCCGTCCGCACGGGTCAGCAGGGAACGGGTCGACACCGCGGGCCAGTGCGCTGCCAGTCGGATCGACCCGAGCCGCGAGTCGTGCGACAGCCGGTAGGCCGGGATCGGGTCACCGGCACCGATCGGGCCGAACATCGCGGACTGCACGATCACGTGCTCCGCCCACCACGCACGGGTCGCCGCGTCCGCGTCCTGCGCGCCCAAGGGGTCGTAGAGGACCCCCGTGTACCGCTCGATCGCGGGCATCGTGCCCGAGGTGTCGAGCTCGAGGTTCCGGAGCCGCTCGGCGATCGACTTCGGACCGAGCTTCAGCGCCGTCCTGGCCGAGGACTCCTCGGAACTGACGAAGCGGGCCGCGGTGATCACCGCGGCCCGCTCATCGGCCAGTTCCGGGAACGAGAGTGCACGCAGATCGAGCGTGCGGCTCGTGTCCCCGCCCTCCCGCTTCGTCTCCGAAGGCGGGAGCAGGACGGTCAGTCCGGTCAGGACGCCAGCGCGGCCTGCCGCGCGACGATCGTCACCGTGTCGTGCTCGACCGACAGGAAGCCGTCCTCGGCGTCGACCGCGACGGTCGACCCATCGGCCCGCGTGATGCGGACCTGACCCTGCGCCAGGATCGCGAGCATCGGCTCGTGTCCGGCGAGGATGCCGATCTGGCCCTCTGTCGTCCGTGCGACGACCATGGTGGTGTCGCCCGACCAGACCTCACGGTCGGCCGAGACGACGCTCACGCTGAGACCCGCCATGTCAGCGGTTCTCCTTCTGGATCTGAGCCCACTTCTCTTCCACGTCGTTGATGCCACCGACGTTGAAGAACGCCTGGGTCGCAACGTGGTCGAACTCACCGTCGGCGATGGCGCGGAAGGACTCGATGGTGTCCTTGAGCGGCACCGTGGAGCCCTCGACGCCCGTGAACTTCTTCGCCATGTAGGTGTTCTGCGAGAGGAACTGCTGGATACGACGAGCGCGCTCGACCGTGATCTTGTCCTCTTCGGAGAGCTCGTCGACACCGAGGATGGCGATGATCTCCTGCAGTTCCTTGTTCTTCTGGAGGATCTGCTTGACGCGCGTGGCCGTCTCGTAGTGGTCGGCACCCAGGTAGCGCGGGTCCATGATGCGCGACGTCGACGCCAGCGGGTCGATCGCGGGGTACAGACCCTGCGACGCGATCTCACGGGAGAGCTCGGTCGTCGCGTCGAGGTGCGCGAACGTGGTGGCCGGAGCCGGGTCGGTGTAGTCGTCAGCCGGCACGTAGATCGCCTGCAGCGAGGTGATCGAGTGACCACGCGTCGAGGTGATGCGCTCCTGGAGCACACCCATCTCGTCGGCGAGGTTGGGCTGGTAGCCCACAGCGGACGGCATGCGGCCGAGCAGCGTCGAGACCTCGGAGCCGGCCTGCGTGAAGCGGAAGATGTTGTCGATGAAGAGGAGCACGTCCTGCTTCTGGACATCGCGGAAGTACTCCGCCATCGTCAGCGCCGACAGGGCCACGCGGAGACGCGTTCCCGGCGGCTCGTCCATCTGGCCGAACACGAGGGCCGTCTTGTCGAAGACACCCGCCTCTTCCATCTCACCGATGAGGTCGTTGCCCTCACGGGTGCGCTCACCGACACCGGCGAACACCGACACACCGCCGTGGTCCTGCGCGACGCGCTGGATCATCTCCTGGATGAGGACGGTCTTGCCGACGCCCGCACCACCGAAGAGGCCGATCTTGCCACCCTGCACGTACGGGGTGAGCAGGTCGATGGACTTGATGCCGGTCTCGAACATCGAGGTCTTGGACTCGAGCTGGTCGAAGGCCGGGGCCTTGCGGTGGATCGGCCAGCGCTCGGTGATCTCGAGCTTCTCGTCCGTGTTGAGCACGTTGCCGAGGACGTCGAAGACCTTGCCCTTGGTGACGTCGCCGACGGGGACCGAGATCGGAGCGCCCGAGTCACGGACCTCCTGGCCACGGACCAGGCCGTCGGTCGGCTTCAGGGAGATGGCACGGACGAGGTCGTCGCCGAGGTGCTGCGCGACCTCGAGGCCGATCTCCTGCGACGAGTCACCGATGGTGATGGTCGTGAACAGGAGGTTGTACATCTCCGGGATTGCGTCGTGGGGGAACTCGATGTCGACGACGGGGCCCGTGACACGGGCGATCCGGCCGACACCGGGCGCCGACGACGTCTCGACCGCGGTGGTTGCGGTGTCGGTCATGGCTGGTGCCTTCCTGAGGGTGGGTATCTGTCCGCGAACGACGCGGACTACTTCTTCTTCGACGAGAGGGCGTCGGCGCCGCCGACGATCTCGGAGATCTGCTGGGTGATCTCCGCCTGACGCGCGTTGTTCGCGAGTCGGGTGAAGTCACGGATCAGCGAGTCGGCGTTGTCGCTGGCCGCCTTCATCGCCTTCTGACGCGCGGCGTGCTCGGAAGCAGCCGACTGCAGCATGGCGTTGAAGATGCGGCTCTCGATGTAGACCGGGAGCAGCGAGTCGAGCACCGCATCGGCGTCCGGCTCGAACTCGTAGAGCGGCAGGGGCTCGTTGCCCTCGGGCTCGTCGATGCCCTCGACGACCTCGAGGGGCAGCAGGCGAACGACCTGCGGCTCCTGGGTCGCCAGGCTGATGAACCGGTTGAACACGATGTGGATCTCGTCCACGCCGCCGTCAGCGGTGTCCTGGAGGAACTTCGCCACGACGGCGTCGCCGATCTCCTTGGCCGTCGAGAACTCCGGCTGGTCGGTGTTGCCGATCCACTGCTGCTCGGACGGACGCTCACGGAACGCGAAGTACCCGACGGACTTGCGGCCGACCAGGTAGTAGACGACGTCCTTGCCCTCGCTGCGGAGCAGGGAGGCGAGCTCCTCGCCCTGCTTGAGGACGTTCGTGCTGAACGCGCCGTTCAGGCCGCGGTCCGAGGTGAAGAGCACGACGGCTGCACGGGTCGACGACTCCGGCTCGGTGGTCAGCACGTGGTCGACGTTCGAGAACGTCGCCACGGCCGACACCGCACGCGTGACGGCCCGCGAGTACGGACCGGACGCAGCCATGCGGGCCTGCGCCTTCTGGATCCGCGACGCCGAGATCAGCTCCATGGCGCGGGTGACCTTCTTCGTGGTCTTCGCCGACTTGATCCGCTGGCGGTAGACCCGGACCTGCGCTGCCATCTAGCGACGACCCTTGACGATCTGCTCCTGGTCGACGTCCTCGGCGTCAGCCGCGTCGAACTGCTCGGAGTCGAGGGTCTTGCCGTCGCTCGTCTGGAAGCTCTTCGTGAACTCGTCGATCTGCTTGTCCATCTCGGCGACGGTCTCGTCGCTGAGCTGGTTCGTCTCGCGCAGGGTCGTGAGGACGTCGGAGTTGCGACGCAGGTGGTCGAGCAGTTCGGACTCGAAGCGGAGCACGTCCGGCACCGGGACGGTGTCGAGCTTGCCGTTCGTGCCCGCCCAGATCGAGACGACCTGCTCCTCGACCGGGTACGGCGAGTACTGCGGCTGCTTGAGGAGCTCGGTCAGACGCGCACCGCGCTCCAGCTGACGACGCGACGCCTGGTCGAGGTCGGACGCGAACATCGCGAACGCCTCGAGCGAGCGGTACTGCGCCAGCTCGAGCTTCAGCGTGCCGGAGACCTTCTTGATCGACTTCACCTGGGCGTCACCACCGACGCGGGACACCGAGATGCCCACGTCGACGGCCGGACGCTGGTTCGCGTTGAAGAGGTCCGACTGCAGGAAGATCTGGCCGTCGGTGATGGAGATGACGTTGGTCGGGATGTACGCCGAGACGTCGTTCGCCTTGGTCTCGATGATCGGGAGGCCCGTCATCGAACCGGCGCCGAGCTCGTCGGACAGCTTCGCGCAACGCTCCAGCAGACGGGAGTGCAGGTAGAAGACGTCACCCGGGTAGGCCTCGCGGCCCGGCGGACGACGGAGGAGGAGCGACACCGCACGGTAGGCCTCGGCCTGCTTCGACAGGTCATCGAAGATGATGAGGACGTGCTTGCCCTGGTACATCCAGTGCTGGCCGATGGCCGAACCGGTGTACGGGGCGAGGTACTTGAAGCCGGCCGGGTCGGAAGCCGGGGCGGCGACGATGGTCGTGTACTCCATCGCACCGGCGTCCTCGAGCGCACCCTTGACGGAGGCGATCGTGGAGCCCTTCTGGCCGATGGCGACGTAGATGCAGCGGACCTGCTTCTCCTCGTCGCCGGACTCCCAGTTGGCCTTCTGGTTGATGATCGTGTCGATCGCGATGGCCGTCTTGCCGGTCTGGCGGTCGCCGATGATCAGCTGACGCTGACCACGGCCGACGGGGATCATCGCGTCGATGGCCTTGATGCCGGTCTGCAGGGGCTGGTGGACCGACTTGCGGGCCATGACGCCGGGGGCCTGGAGCTCGAGGGCACGACGGCCCTCTGCGGCGATCTCGCCGAGACCGTCGATCGGGGCGCCGAGCGGGTCGACGACGCGACCGAGGAAGGCGTCGCCGACGGGGGCGGAGAGGACCTCACCCGTGCGGGTGACCTCCATGCCCTCCTCGATGCCGCCGAACTCGCCGAGCACGATGGCGCCGATCTCGTCTTCGTCGAGGTTCTGCGCCAGGCCGAGCGTGCCGTCCTGGAAGCGGATGAGCTCGTTCGCCATGACGCCGGGGAGACCCTCGACGTGGGCGATGCCGTCACCGGCGTCGGTGACGTGCCCGACCTCGGCCGTGGAGGCCTTCGTCGGCTCGTAGTTCGAGACGAAGTCCTTCAGGGCATCACGGATCTCATCGGGGCTGATGGTGATGTCTGCCATGGGATTTTCCTTGTGGTTTTCCGGGGCCCTTCGGCTCCGAGAGGGTGACGCTGCCGGACTCGGCAGTTCCCGTTGTGGACTTGGGGAGGAGCGGCTTCGACCGTACGCCTAGCCGGCGAGCTGGAGCCGGAGCTCCGAGAGTCGCGTGGACACGGTGCCGTCGATGACGTCGCCGCCGATCTGCACCCGGACCCCGCCGACGACCGTGGGGTCGACGACCTGGTTGATGCTGATGTCCTTGCCGTACCGCTCGGACAGACCGCGCGTGACGCGGGCCGACTGGGCGGGGGTCAGTGGCGTCGCCGTGACGACGGTCGCGACGAGCTTGCCGGCCTGCTCGGCCACGATGCGCGAGGCGTCGCGGACGATCTCACCGATGCGGCGGCCGCGGGGCTGCTGCACCAGAGCCGACACGATCGTGATCGTCTGCTCCGATGCCTTGGCACCGAGGAGCCGCTCGACGAGCGCGCCCTTCTGCTCGGGGCTGCCGAGCTTGGTGCCGAGCGCCAGCTCGAGGCCGGCGTCCGAGCGGACGGCGGTCTCGAAGGCGAACAGCTCCGACTCGATCGACGAGTCCGGACCCGCGGTGGCAGCGACGGCGCGGATGCCCGCGTCCTCGATGCCCGCGAGCAGGTCCTGCTGCGAGGACCAGCGCGAGCCGGCCACCGCGGTCAGGACCGCACGCGTCGCGTCCGACTGTCCGGCGAAGACACGGTCGATGAGGACCTTCTTGCCGGCCGCGTCGGCCGTGGGGTCGGACAGCAGCCCGAGCAGCTGCGGCGCACCGGCGATCGCACGCCCGGAGGCGAGGATCTCGGCACCCGCGGCCAGGCCGGCGCTCGGACCGAGGTCCGACAGCACCGCCCTGGTGGACGCGAGTGCTTCTCTGGTAGCGCTGCGCATGCTCAGTGCTCCCCCGTCTTCGTGGCCTGCGAGGCCTCGAGGTCGGCGAGGAAGCGGTCGACCACTGCGGTCGACTTGGCGTCGTCCTTGAGGGACTCACCGATCACACCGGACGCGAGGTCCAGCGCGAGGGTGCCCACTTCGGACCGGAGTGCCTGGACGGCGCTCTGGCGCTCGGCCTCGATCTGCGCCTGGGCGTTGGCCGTGATGCGTGCTGCATCGGCGGCCGCCTGCTCGCGGACCTCGTTGCCGATCGCCGTGGCGTCGGCGCGGGCCTGCTCACGGATGCGCGATGCCTCGGCGCGTGCATCGGCGAGCTGCTTGTTGTACTCGTCGAGCGCAGCGGCAGCCTGCTCCTGGGCGGCCTCGGCCTTCTTGATGCCACCCTCGATGGCCTCGGTGCGCTCATCGAGCATCTTCGTGATGCGCGGCGTGACGACACGCCACATCACCAGGAAGATGATGACGAAGGCGAGCGCCGACCACACGATGTCGTACACCGGCGGGATCAGCGGATTGTGCGCTTCCTCCGCCGCGATGATGAGTGCGTTCTGCATCGAGGAACCTTAGTTGGTGAAGATGAAGTACGTGGCGATACCGATGAAGGCCAGGGCCTCGGTGAAGGCGATACCGATGTACATGAGGGTCGTCAGGCGGCCCTGGAGCTCGGGCTGGCGAGCGACGGACTCGATCGTCTTACCGACGACGATGCCGACACCGATGGCCGGGCCGATCGCTGCGAGGCCGTAGCCAACCGTCGCGATGTTGCCGTTGATCTCCGCGAGAACGGTCGTTGCGTCCACGTGTTTTCCTTTCGAGGTGCGGGTCCGACGGTCGCCGGTCCCGTAGGGGGTCAGTGAGGAATCAGTGCTCGTCGGCCAGCGCCAGCTGGATGTAGACGGCGGTGAGGAGCATGAAGACGTAGGCCTGCAGCAGCGCGACGAGGACCTCGAAGAAGCTGAACGCGATGCCGAACGCGATGGTCCCGACGCCGAAGGCCTTGAAGCCGAGCGAAGCGTCGAAGAAGAAGAACTGCGTGGCCGAGAAGAACAGCACGAGGAGCAGGTGCCCCACGACCATGTTCATCAGGAGTCGCAGCGTCAGGGTGACGGGACGGAGCACGAAGGTGGAGACGAGCTCGATCGGCGTCACGATGATGTACAGCGGCCACGGAACCCCGGGCGGGAAGAGCGAGTTCTTGAGGAACGTGCCCGGGTGCTTGCGGAGACCGGCGTAGATGAAGGCGAGGTACGCGACGATCGCCAGGATCATCGGCATCGCGATGCGGCTGGTGCCGGCGAGGTTCATGCCCGGGATCAGACCGGTCAGGTTCATGAACAGCACGCCGAAGAAGATCGTCGCCAGGAGCGGCAGGAAACGCTTGCCGTCCTTCTCTCCGAGGTTGTCGAAGGTGTTGCGACGGACGACGTCGAACGCGTACTCGATGAACGCCTGACCGCGGTTCGGCACGAGCTTCAGTGCACGGGTACCCACGAACGCGAACACCAGGAGCACGGCGACGGCGAAGAAGCGGATGAGGACGACCCGATCGATCTCGAACGGCGTCCCGGCGAAGAAGATCGCATCCGGGAAGAACTCGTTGATCGACGGACCATGGAACTCGGCGGCCTTGCTGCTCCCCGCCGCGACGGTGTCAACCGCAGCGGAGAGGGACAGGGGAAGAGCGTGGGATAGCAGCGCTGTCTCCTGTGTCGGCGCGCGCACATCATGGCACGCGATGGTGGACGTTGTGGAGGCTCGCCCGCCCCGAGCGAAAGGCTCCGGTAGCGGACTCCGAGAAGCCTATCAGGTGCGAGAGGCTTCCCGGCTTCTCAGATGCGGGGGGCCGGGTTCCCAGGGTCCGCGGAGTCGTCGAGGCCGTCTCCTGGCAGCCGGACGCCGATCGGGATGCGGGCCTTCGCGACGGCGACGACGTCGATCACCAGGGAGCCGACGACCCCCGCGATGATCACGATCGCCAGCACCGGGAAGTCGACCCAGTCGCGGTCCTTGAGCAGGACCAGCAGCACGATGAAGACGATGAACTTGAGCAGCCAGGTCCCCATCACGATGCCGAAGAAGGCACCGGAGATCATCTGGCCCTTCGAGACGCGCAGCGCGACGAGGACACTGACCGCGGTGAGCCCGAGGAACACGACGCTCAGCACCGCGCCGAGCAGTCCCCCGACCAGTCCGGGGCCGTCCGCGACGAGGAACCCGATGAGCCCGCCGACCACCGCGAGGGCGACGGCGAGGACCGCTCCCCAGGTGATGATGCGGCGGAACACCGGCCGGACGTGGTCGAGCGCGTTCGGTGCGGTCACGTGATGTCTCCAGGGATCGTGCGGTCGTTGGCGGCCCGGTCGAGCGGGTCGAGGCTGGCGTCCACCACGGCGGCGGAACGGTTGGCGGTCTGGGCGGCGATCTCGGTGCGTTTCCGGCCGAGCGGCGCGAACGTCGCGACGGCGCAGACGGTGAAGCCGACGGACACGAAGACGACGACCCAGTACCAGTCCACGAAGAGGAACAGCAGGCACCCGAAGGCGACGGTCGCGGTCCACGCGTAGAAGATCAGCACCGCGTGGAAGTGCGAGTGCCCCATGTCGAGCAGGCGGTGGTGCAGGTGCTTCCGGTCGGCCGAGAACGGCGACTTGCCCGCGCTGAGCCGTCGGGTGACCGCGAGACCGAAGTCCAGGATCGGCACGATCAGGATCGCGAACGGCAGCAGGATCGGGATGAACGCCGGCAGCAGCGCCTGGCGTGTCTGCACCGCCGCCGGGTCGATGTTGCCCGTGACCGACACCGCGCTCGTGGCCATCAGGAACCCGACGAGCAGCGCGCCGGCGTCACCCATGAAGAGCTTGGCGGGGTGCCAGTTCAGGATGAGGAAGCCGAAGCAGGCCCCGACGAGCACCGCGGTGAGCAGCGACGGCAGGTTGAAGAAGAACTCGGTCTGCACGACCACGCGGTTGATGAAGAACGTGTAGAGGAAGAAGACCCCGCCGGCGATGATCGCGACGCCGGCCACCAGGCCGTCGAGCCCGTCGATGAAGTTCACCGCGTTCATCACGAGCACCACCGCCAGCACGGTGAAGATCAGGCTCATGTACGACGAGCCGACGCCCAGCGTGTTGCCGATGGGCAGCGAGACGATCGCGACGCCCTGCCAGGCGAGGATGCCCGCCGCGATGATCTGCCCGGCGAGCTTCGTCATCCAGTCGAGGTCCCAGATGTCGTCCGCGACGCCGAGGACCACGATGATGGTCGCTCCCCCGAGCACCGCGAGCACGCGGCCGGGTTCGGAGAACACGAGCCGGAAGTAGTCGGTCCCCGCTATCGACGGGAACAGGAACCAGGCCGCGAGCAGCGAGACGATGACGCCGATGTACATCGCGATGCCGCCGAGCCGCGGCGTCGGGGTGCGGTGCACGTCCCGCTCGCGGACCTGCGGGTACCACTTGTACTTCAGCCCGAGCTTCCAGACGATCAGGCTCATCACGAAGCTCACGACCGCGGCGATGGCCCCGGCGAGCAGGTAGTACTTCATGTGACGAGGTCGGCTCCGACGACCCGGATGATCTCCTCGTCGGGGATCACCCCGTGCCGGACGATGCGGAGCTTGCCGCCGTCCGACAGCCCGGTGGCGTCGACGATGGTCGACCCGGTGCTGGCCTCGAAGCCGTCGTGCACCTCGACGGGTCCGCCGTCCAGGTAGATCGCGACGCTGTCACCGAGCATGCGCTCGGCGTCGTCGACGTCCATCGCGGCCGGGTCGCCCGTGGAGTTCGCGGACGAGACCGCAAGGGGCCCGACCTCCTGCAACAGCTCGAGGGCGATCCGCGAGTCCGGCATCCGCAGCGCGACCGTGCCACGCGTCTCGCCGAGGTCCCAGTCGAGCGACGGCTGTGCGTGCAGGATGACGGTCAGCCCGCCCGGCCAGAACTCGGCCACCAGGTCGCGCACCGGCTGCGGGACCTCGCTGGCGAGGGCGTCGAGCGTGGGCGGACCGGGGATGAGCACGGGCGGCGGCGACTGCCGCGTGCGGCCCTTCGCGTCGAGCAGCCGCTGCACGGCCGTCGCGCTGAAGGCGTCCGCGGCGAGGCCGTAGACGGTGTCGGTGGGGACCACGACGAGCTCTCCGCGTCCGAGGGCGGCACGTGCGAGCCGCATCCCGGTCAGGAGCCCGTCGGAGTCGGTGCAGTCGTATCGGGATGCCATGACTCGACGATGATAGTGCGACAGAATGGTGGACATCGTGAACGAGACGCCCGCACCCCCGCTCCTGTTCCTCTTCGACATGGACGACGTCCTGGTCCGGTACGACTGGCAGGTGCGCATGGCCGCACTCTCCGAGTTCACCGGACACGAGTTCCAGGAGCTCCGTCGCCGCTGGTGGGACTGCGGCCACGAGATGCGTGCCGAGGCCGGTGGGTTCGCCGACGGCGACGAGTACCTGGCCGCGTTCGAGCGTGCGATGGAGTGCGACGTCCCCGAGGCCGAATGGGCCCGGATCCGCGGCGCGGCCATGACCGAGCTGCCGGAACGCATCGAGGCGGTCCGGATCGCGAGCGAGCACGGGCGTGTCGGGCTGCTCACGAACAACGGTCCGCTCGCCGGCCGCTGGATCCACGAGTGGGCACCGTCCCTGCCCGAGGTCTTCGGCGAGCACCTGGACACGTCGAGCAACTTCGGTGCCCGGAAGCCCGAGCCCGAGGTCTTCCAGCGTGCGGTCGCGCACCACGGGGTCCCCGCGGAGCGCACGTTCTTCGCCGACGACATGCCCGAGAACGTCGCGGGTGCCCGGAGCGTCGGCATCCACGCGGTCCTGGTCGAGCACGACACCGACCTGCGCGAGCACGTCCGCGCCTTCGTCGCGGCACAGCAGCGCGAGGCCTCCCCCGTCGCGTAGCCCGCCACGCCCGTTCCTTCCCATCGCGGTCGCGCTGGAAAGCAAGAACGGGCACACCTGGTCATCCCGTACGACCCGGTACGCCCGATCCCACCAGGTACGCCCGGATCCACCCGGCACATGCACGCGCGGGCGAGCGACGGGAGGCCCGCCCCGCGCCCGCCACGCCCGTTCCTTCCCAGCGCGGTCGCGCTGGAAAGCAAGAACGGGCACACCTGGTCATTCCGAACAGCCCGGTACGCCCGGATCCCCCCGGCACACGCACGCACGGCCGAGCGACGGGAGGCCCGTCGCGTAGCCCGCCACGCCCGCTCCTTCCCATCGCGGTCGCGCTGGAAAGCAAGAACGGGCACACCTGGTCATCCCGAACAGCCCGGTACGCCCGATCCCGCCAGGTACGCCCGGATCCACCCGGCACACGCACGCGCGGCCGAGCGACGGGAGGCCCGCCCCACGCCCGCCAGGCCCGCTCCTTCCCATCGCGGTCGCCCTGGAAAGCAAGAACGGGCATACCTGGTCATCCCGAACAGCCCGGTACGCCCGATCCCACCAGGTACGCCCGGATCCACCCGGTACGCCCGATCCCACCAGGTACGCGCGGATCCACCCGGCACACGCACGCGCAGGCGAGCGACGGGAGGCCCGCCCCCACGCTCAGCGCGTCGCGGTGGTCGTGCGGTCGCGCCCCGTCAGGTCGACGTGCGTCTCCGGGCTGCGGAACCCCCGGCGCGCCAGGACCTGCCGGACGCCGGTGCCCTGCGGCTCGGCGTGCTCGACGACCAGGACTCCCCCGGGCACCAGCAACCGCCAGGCGGTCTCGGCGAGTGCCCGGACGGCGTCGAGGCCGTCCGGCCCGCCGTAGAGCGCCATCGCCGGGTCGTGGTCGCGGACCTCGGGGTCGATCGGGATCGCGTCGTCCGGCACGTACGGCGGGTTCGACACGACGACGGACACCGTGCCGTCGAGTTCCGGCAGTGCGTCGGCGAGGTCGCCCTCGACGAGTCGGACCGTCCCGCCATGGGCGTCGACGTTGCGCCGGGTCCAGGGCAGGGCCTCTGCTGACCGCTCGACGGCGTAGACCACGGCGTTCGGCACCTCGGTGTCCATCGCGATCGCGATCGCACCGCTGCCGGAGCCCAGGTCCACGGCGATCGGCTCGGGGAACGCGGTCGCCCGCAGCGCGTCGATGCCGAACTGCACGACGCCCTCGGTCTCCGGACGGGGTACGAACACGCCCGGTCCGACGGCCAGGGTGAGCGCGCGGAAGTACGCATGCCCGGTGATGTGCTGGAGCGGCTCACGGGTGGCCCGGCGGGCGACGGCGTGCCGGAAGCGCTCGACGTGCTCCGGCGCGATGCCGCCACCGATGAGCGCACGGGCCTGGACGGCACCGCGCGAGGTGTCGGTCGCCCACGCGAGCAGCAGCTCGGCGTCGACCCGGGGCGTGGGGACGCCGACGGCGACGAGCGCCGCGGTCGCCTGCTCGAGCAGGCGATCCGCGGCGTACGTGAGGGGCGTGTCGGCGGTGATCCGGGCCTCCAGGCTGGGTGTGCGGTTACGCGTCCTGGTCGCCGATGGCGGCCAGACGTGCCTCTTCGTCCGCCTGGATGGCGGACTGGATGACGGGCTCGAGGGCACCGTTCATCACACGGTCGAGGTCGTACGCCTTGTAGCCGGTGCGGTGGTCCGCGATCCGGTTCTCCGGGAAGTTGTACGTGCGGATGCGCTCCGAACGGTCCATCCCGCGGATCTGCGACTTTCGCGCGTCCGAAGCGATCGCGTCGAGCTCCTCCTGCTGGCGCGCGAGGATGCGTGCGCGGAGCACCCGCATGCCGGCCTCGCGGTTCTGCAGCTGCGACTTCTCGTTCTGCATCGCCACCGTGATGCCCGTGGGCAGGTGGGTGATGCGGACCGCGGAGTCCGTCGTGTTGACGGACTGTCCGCCCGGGCCGGAGGACCGGTAAACGTCGATCTTGAGGTCGTTCTGGTTGATCTGGACCTCTTCGGGCTCGTCCACCTCGGGGAACACCAGCACGCCGGTGGTCGAGGTGTGGATGCGCCCCTGCGACTCGGTCTGCGGCACACGCTGGACGCGGTGCACACCGCCCTCGTACTTCAGGTGGGCCCAGACGCCCTGGGACGGATCGGTCGTGTTCGACTTGATCGCGACCTGGACGTCCTTGTAGCCACCCAGGTCGGACTCGGTGCGCTCGAGGAGCTCGACCTTCCAGCCCTTGGTCTCGGCGTAGTGCGAGTACATGCGCAGCAGATCGGCCGCGAACAGCGCCGATTCCTCGCCGCCTTCCCCGCCCTTGATCTCCATGATCACGTCACGGCCGTCGTCGGGGTCACGCGGGATCAGCAGCCGGCGGAGACGCTCCTGGCGTTCCGACAGCTGCTCCTCGAGCCCGGGGACCTCGTCCGCGAACGCCGAGTCCTCGCGCGCGAGTTCCTGGGCGGCGGCGAGGTCGTCCCCCGCCGCCTGCCAGGCCTCGTACGCGGACTTGATCTGGTTGAGCTCGGCGTACCGCCGGTTCACCTTCTTCGCCCGGGCCGCATCGGCGTGGAGCGCGGGGTCCGACAGCTGCTGCGTCAGGTCCTCGTGTTCCGCCAGCAGCCCTGCCACCGACTCGAACACGCGTTACTCCTGGTGACCGTTGTGGTGGGCGCCGGTCGTGGGGACCGACTTCTGCACCTGCACCAGGAACTCGACGTTCGACTGCGTCTCCTTGAGGTTCCGCAGCACGATCTCGAGGGCCTGCTGCGGGTCGAGCCCGGCGAGGGCCCGGCGCAGACGCCAGGTGATCTTGACCTCGTCGGCGGAGAGCAGCTGCTCCTCGCGACGGGTGCCCGAGGCGTTTACGTCGACGGCGGGGAAGATCCGCTTGTCGGCGAGGTGACGGTTCAGGCGGAGCTCCATGTTGCCGGTGCCCTTGAACTCCTCGAAGATGACCTCGTCCATCTTGGAGCCGGTCTCGACGAGCGCGGTCGCGAGGATGGTCAGCGAGCCGCCGTCCTCGATGTTGCGCGCGGCACCAAAGAAGCGCTTCGGCGGGTACAGCGCCGCCGAGTCGACGCCACCGGAGAGCACGCGGCCCGACGGCGGGGTCGACAGGTTGTACGCACGGCCCAGGCGGGTGATCGAGTCGAGCAGCAGCACGACGTCGTGGCCCAGCTCCACCAGGCGCTTCGCACGCTCGATGGCGAGCTCGGCGACGGTGGTGTGGTCCTCGGCGGGACGGTCGAAGGTCGAGGCGATGACCTCGCCCTTCACCGTGCGCTGCATGTCGGTGACCTCTTCGGGCCGCTCGTCGACGAGGACGACCATCAGGTGCGCCTCGGGGTTGTTCTTGGCGACGGCGTTCGCGATGGCCTGCAGCACGACGGTCTTGCCGGCCTTCGGCGGGGACACGATGAGACCGCGCTGGCCCTTGCCGATCGGCGACACGAGGTCGATGATGCGGGTCGACAGCTTGCCCGGCTCCGTCTCGAGGCGCAGGCGCTCGTTCGGGTACAGCGGGGTGAGGTCGTTGAAGTCGACGCGGGCCGCGGCCTCGTCGGCGGACTGGCCGTTGATCGACTCGACGGCGACGAGCGCGTTGTACTTCTGGCGGCTCTGCTGCTCGCCATCACGCGGCTGCTTGATCGAACCGACGACGGCGTCGCCCTTGCGCAGGTGGTACTTCTTCACCTGGCCGAGGGAGACGTAGACGTCGCTCGGGCCCGGCAGGTAACCGGTGGTGCGGACGAACGCGTAGTTGTCGAGGACGTCGAGGATGCCCGCGATCGGGATCAGGACGTCGTCCTCGGTGACCTCGGGCTCGAAGTCGTCGTTCTGGCCGCCACGGCCGCGCTTGCGGTCGCGCTGGCGACGGCTGCGGCCGCTCTCGGCCTCGTCGGCGTGCTGTTGCTGCTGCTGCTTCTGCTGACCGCTGGTCTGCTGCTTCTGCTGACCGGCGTTCTGCTGCTGCTTCTGGTCGGCCTTGTCGTCCTGCTTGGCCTCGGCCTGCTTCGGCTGGTCGTTCTGCTTCTGGCCGCCGTTCTGCTGGCCGTTCTGCTGGCCGTTCTGCTGCTCGCCGCCGTTCTGCTTCGGCTGGTCGGCGCCGTTCTGCTTCTGCTGGCCGGCGTTCTGGCCGCCGTTCTGGCCGCCGTTCTGCTGGTCGGCGCCGTTCTGCTGCTCGCCGTTCTCGGCGTTCTGCCCACGGCCACGACCGCGACCACGGCTGCGACGACCGCGACGCGAGCCGCCCTCGCCCTGCTCGGAGTTCTGGTCGCCCTGGTCGTTCTGGTCGCCGGACTCGTTCTGGTCCTGGTCGGCCTGCACCGCGGACGTCGGGGCCTGCTGGCCCGCCTGGCTCGGCTGCTCGGCCTCGGCCGATGCCTGCTGGCCCTGGTCGGTGCCGCGCTGCTCGGTGCCGCGCTGCTCGGTGCCACGCTGCTCGGCGTTCCGCTGGCCACGGCCACGGCGCTGGGAGCCGGACTGCGCGGCCTCCTGGGCGTCCTTCTCGGCGCGGACCTGGTCGAGCCCGGCGAGGAGGTCCTCGGTGCCGGTCTGGCCGTGGTTGGTGTGCTCGGCGGCCGAGGTCGGCGCGGCGTTCACGGTGCCACCGGACGACGCGCGGCGCGAACGACGGGCACGGATCGGGGCTGCCGACTCGGCGGGTGCCTCGGGGTCGGCGACGGGTGCCTCGGCAGCGGGCTGCGCGGGGGTCTCGGCGGGCTCCGGCGGGGTCGGCTGCTCGGTGGCGGCCGGCTCGGCGGGGGTCTCGGCGACGGCGGCGGCCGGGGCGGCGGGCGTCTCGTCGACGGGACGCTTGTCCTCGATGGAGGCGATCAGGTCGCCCTTGCGGAGCTTGGAGAGCCCGGTGATGCCGAGCGAGGAGGCGATGCGCTGGAGCTCCGGGAGACGGAGGGCACGCAGGTCGCTGGGGATCTCCACCTGGGCGGAGTTGTTGTCGGTCAAGGTCGGTGTTTCCTTTCGAACCGCAGAACGCGGAGAGTTTCCACCGTCCCGGATGCAGGTGAGCATCGACCGCCGTTCAGACGACGGATCGGGATTCGGTGATCAGAAAGAGATGCACACTCGCGCACCGGACCCTGCGACGTCGCAGGAGCTGTCCTGAGGACGAGCGATCCGTGCGGTTACGCGGGTTCGGCTTCGAGCGCCGAGTGCGCTGCCACTGTAGCACCACCGAGATCGACGGCCAGCATGAGCGGCCGCCAGTCGGATTCGGCGTGTCGCTGCACCAGTTCGGCGGCGGTCAGGCGCTGTGCCGGGTCGCTGCCGAGGACGAGCAGGCTCGGCCCGGCGCCGGAGACCACCGCGGCGAGGCCGTGCTGCCGGAGCAACCGGATCAGGGCGTCGGTCTCGGGCATGGCGCTGGCGCGGTACGCCTGGTGCAGACGGTCCTCGGTCGCGGCGAGCAGCAGCTCGGGGCTCTGGATGAGCGCCGCGACGAGCAGCGCCGAGCGGGAGACGTTGAACGCGGCGTCGGCGTGCGGGACCTGCTCGGGCTGCAGGGAGCGCGCGAGCTTGGTCGAGAGCGTCGAGGTCGGCACGAACACCACCGGGGCGACACCGCGGTGCACCAGGAGCCGCTTGTAGGCCGGACCCTCGGCGGTCATCCACGCGATCGTCAGGCCGCCGAAGAGCGCCGGCGCGACGTTGTCCGGGTGGCCTTCCATCTCGGTGGCCAGGGTCAGGAGCGTCGAGGCGTCGAGGTCGACGATGCCCTCGAGCAGTCCGCGGGCAGCCATGAGCCCGGCGACGATCGCCGCGGCGGACGAACCGAGGCCGCGGCCGTGCGGGATCGCGTTCGTGGCGTGCAGCTCGAGACCGGGCTGGTCGACACCGGCGTGCTCCAGGCCACGACGGACCGCACGGACGACGAGGTTCGTGTCGTCCGTGGCGACCTCACCGGCACCGACGCCCTCGACCGTGACGGTCGCGCCGGGCTCGGGACGCACGCGCACGACGACCTCGTCGTAGAGCGAGAGCGCGAGGCCGAGCGAGTCGAAGCCGGGGCCGAGGTTCGCCGACGTGGCCGGCACCCGGACGCGGACCGCCGATCCGGTCGGCAGCGCACGGACCGCCCGTCCGGCCGGTACAGCGCTGCGGGCGGTGACGCCCTCCCCCGGTCCGGACGAGCGGTCGGAGATCACTGCTCGCTGACCAGACCGAGCACGTCGGCGATCGACTTCGTGTCGACCGGCACGCTCGTCGGGGTGACCTCGCCGCCGTCCGGCGTGCGGAGGGCCCACTGCGGGTCCTTCAGGCCGTGGCCCGTGACCGTGATGACGACCTTCGCGCCCTTCGGCACGACGCCGGCGTCGGCACGCTCGAGCAGCCCGGCGACACCGATGGCCGACGCGGGCTCGACGAAGACGCCGACCTCGGCCGACAGGATGCGGTGTGCCGCGAGGATGGCCTCGTCGGTGATGGCACCGAAGTAGCCGTCGGTCTCCTGCTGCGCCTCGAGCGCGAACTGCCACGAGGCCGGGTTGCCGATGCGGATCGCCGACGCGATGGTGTCGGGGTGCCGGACGACCTCGCCGTGCACGATCGGGGCGGAACCGGCGGCCTGGAACCCGAACATGCGGGGCAGCTTGGTGCTGCGGCCGGCGGCGACGTCCTCGCGGTAGCCGCGCGAGTACGCGGTGTAGTTGCCCGCGTTGCCGACGGGCAGGAAGTGGAAGTCCGGTGCGTCACCGAGGACGTCGACGACCTCGAACGCGGCGGTCTTCTGCCCCTCGATGCGGTCGTTGTTGACGGAGTTCACGAGGTGCACCGGGTAGTTCGCCGCCAGGTCGCGGGCGATGTCGAGGCAGTCGTCGAAGTTGCCCTGCACCTGCAGCAGCTGGGCGTCGTGGGCGACGGCCTGGCTGAGCTTGCCCATGGCGATCTTGCCCTCGGGCACGAGCACCGCAGCGGTGATGCCGGCGTGCGTGGCGTACGCGGCGGCCGAGGCGCTGGTGTTGCCGGTCGACGCGCAGATGACGGCCTTCGCGCCGTGCTCGACGGCCTTCGAGATCGCCATCGTCATGCCGCGGTCCTTGAACGAACCCGTCGGGTTCATGCCCTCGAACTTCACGTAGACCTCGGCGCCGGTGCGCTCGGAGAGCCGACGAGCCGGGATGAGCGGCGTGCCGCCCTCTCCGAGCGTGACGATGGGCGTCGCCTCGGTCACGTCGAGTCGGTCGGCGTACTCGCGCAGGACTCCCTGCCACTGGTGGGCCATCAGGCTTCTCTCTCTGTCCGGTGGGGTGGATCTGGTGGTGGTTCGGCTCGGTGAGCCTGCTGGTCGGTCTGGAGGCCCGTGGTCGCGTCAGCGACCGACGACGCGCAGGACGCTGGTGACGTCCAGGACGACGTCCTCGCCGCGGAGGGCGACGACGGTGTCCGCCAGGTCGGCCTCACGCGCCAGGTGGGTGCCGATGACGAGCGTCGCGGTCCCCTCGGCTGCGCCGGTGGTGGTCTGCTCGACCGTCTCGACGCTGACGCCGTGCTTCGCGAGCACGCCGGCGACCGTCGACAGCACGCCGGGGGCGTCCGTGACGTGCAGGGTGATCTGGTAGCTCGTGCGGACGGTGCCGATCGGGAACACCGGCAGCTCGGACTGCGTCGACTCGGCGACCCCCGGACCGCCGATGACGTGCCGACGGGCCGCGGAGACCAGGTCGCCGAGGACCGCCGAGGCCGTCTCGACGCCACCGGCACCCGCGCCGTAGAACATCAGGTCGCCGGCGGCCTCGGCCTCGACGAACACGGCGTTCTTCGCACCGTGCACGCTCGCGAGCGGGTGCGACTCGGGCACGAGGGCCGGGTAGACGCGGGCGCTGACGCCCTCGCGGCCGTCCTCGTCGGTCAGACGCTCGGCGGTCGCCAGGATCTTCACGACGTAGCCGGCCTTGCGGGCGGCGCGGACCTGGTCGATCGTGACGTGGGTGATGCCCTCGCGGTGCACGGCGGCGAGCGGCACCGAGGTGTGGAACGCCAGCGAGGCCAGGATCGCGGCCTTCTGCGCGGCGTCGTAGCCCTCGACGTCTGCGGTCGGGTCGGCCTCGGCGTACCCGAGCTCCGTCGCGGTGGCCAGGGCGTCCTCGAACGTGGATCCCTTGCGGTCCATCAGGTCGAGGATGAAGTTCGTGGTGCCGTTGACGATGCCCATGATCCGGACGATGCGGTCACCGGCGAGCGAGTCGTGCAGCGGACGGATGATCGGGATCGCCCCGGCCACGGCGGCCTCGTAGTAGAGCTGCGCGCCGACCTGCTCGGCCGCGGCGAAGAGCTCCGGGCCGTGGGTCGCGAGCAGCGCCTTGTTGCCGGTGACGACGTCCGCGCCCGACTGCAGGGCCTGGAGCACGAGGGTGCGCGCCGGCTCGATGCCGCCGATGAGCTCGACGACGATGTCCGCGCCGAGGATGAGCGATGCAGCGTCCGTGGTGAAGAGCTCCGCCGGCAGGTCGACGTCGCGCTGGGCGTCCACGTCGCGCACGGCGATCCCGACGAGCTCCAGCCCGGCACCGGCGCGCGAGGCCAGCTCGTCGCCGTGCTCGAGGAGCAGTCGCGCGACCTGGGAACCGACCGAGCCGGCCCCGAGCAGCGCGACACGGACGTTGCGGTATTCGATCATCTGGTAGCGGTTCCTGTCGGTGGGGGCGCGCCCTGCGGGGTGGGCGGACCCGGTCGGGTCGGAGGTCAGCGGCCGGTGCCGTCGGCGGGCACGGCGGTGACCCCGGTGTCACGGGCGAGGAGGTCGTCGATCGTCTCGCCCCGCACGAGGATACGGGCTGCACCGTCCGCGACGGCGACGACCGGCGGGCGGCCCACGTGGTTGTAGTTGCTCGACAGCGCCCAGCAGTAGGCACCCGTGGCCGCGACGGCCAGCAGGTCGCCGCGCTGCACGTCGCCGGGCAGGTACTCGTCGTTCACCACGACGTCGCCGCTCTCGCAGTGCTTGCCGACGACGCGGCTCAGCACCGCGGGGGCGTCGGAGGTGCGGGCGAGCCGGGCCGTGTAGTCGGCGCCGTACAGGGCGGGACGGATGTTGTCGCTCATCCCGCCGTCGACCGAGACGTACGTGCGGGTCGCGCTGCCGCCGTCGTCGGTCTCGAGCGTGACGGGCTTGATCGTGCCGACGCGGTAGAGCGTCACCCCGGGCGGGCCGATGATGTAGCGGCCCGGCTCGACGGCGATGTCCGGCACCGGGATGCCGCGCTCGGTGCAGGCCTCGCCGATGATCGTGGCCAGTGCGTCGGCGACGTCCTCGGGGGCGAAGGCCGAGTCGGCCTCGGTGTAGTCGATGCCCCAGCCGCCGCCGAGGTTCAGCTCGGGCACCGGACCGGAGGCCACGAGCGTCGCGTGCACGTCCATGAGCCGGCGTGCGGCCTCGCGGAAGCCGGCGTCGTCGAAGATCTGCGAACCGATGTGCGAGTGCAGCCCGACGAAGGCGAGCGAGGGCTCGGCGCGGACGGCTGCCGCGGCCTCGACGGCCTCGGACAGCGGGATGCCGAACTTCTGGTCCTCACGAGCGGTCGCCAGGTACTCGTGGGTGGACGCGTGCACGCCGGTGTTGATCCGGATGCGGACACGCTGCACGACCCCGGCGTCGGCAGCGGCACGGGCGACGCGCTGCACCTCTTCGTGGCTGTCGAGCACGATCGTGCCGATGCCGACCTCGACCGCGCGAGCGATCTCGGCGTCGGACTTGTCGTTGCCGTGGAAGCCGAGCCGGCCGGGGTCGATGCCGCCGGCCAGGGCGACCGCGAGCTCGCCGGCGGTGCAGACGTCGACGCGCAGGTCGGCCTCGGCCATCCACGCGACGACCTGCGTCGTCAGGAAGGCCTTGCCGGCGTAGTAGACGTGCGCGTGGCTGCCGATGCGCTCGAACGCCTCGGCGAACGCGTTCCGCACGCGGACGGCGCGCGACTGGACGTCACGCTCATCGACGACGTACAGGGGCGTGCCGAACTGCGCGACCAGGTCGGTCGCGCTGATGCCGCCGATCGCCAGGGTGCCGTCGTCGGTCCGCGTCGCGGACGCGGGCCAGATGCGGTCCACCAGTTCGGAGGCGTCCGTCGGGAACCGCAGCCGCGGCGGTGCAAGGGGGTTCTCGCTCACGGGACCCGATCCTACCGACGCGAGCCGATCCTCCAGGCCGCGTTACGCACCCGTCCGCTCAGCCGCAGCTGCCGACGGTCCGCAGGCCGTCCTCGTTGAGCGGCAGCGCATCCGCGGTGATCCGGACCGTGGCGTCCGACCTCGACACGTCGAGTGAGCGCACCCGCAGCGCCTCGGGCAGGAACTGCGCGGTGCAGACCTGTACCGGGACGCCGGTGACGCCCGGGATCGAGTCGACCTTGAGGCCGAGGTCGGAGTTCGTGATCCGGACGCTCTCCGGGGTGATGGTGATGCCGCGGCCGTCGTCCTGCGCGACGACGGCGCCCTTCGCCGCGTAGGTGATGTCGTAGCCGAGCACCGACGACGACCCCGTCAGTTCGACGCCGCCGTCGACCAGGTTCAGTCGGTCGAACAGCGGGCTGTACTTCGCCAGGTCCTTGACGCTCGACGACGCCAGGGTGACCGTGCCGTCCACGTCGCGGACGTCGCCCTCGCCGTCCACGGGGACGTCCTGCGCGGTGACGTCGGCGGCGAGCGGGATGCCGTCGACCGTGAGCTTCGCCGAGGAGATCTCGACGCGGTCGAGCGTGCCGTTGATGAGCTGCGGGATGACGATGCCCTCGGCGTGGGCGTCGACCTCGCCGGTCGTGCCGTCCGGCAGCGACTGCTCGACCTGCTGGGCGATGATCCGGTCGACGACGCCGCGCAGCACGAACTCGGCGATCACGACGAGGGCGGCGAGCACGACGACGACCACGAGCAGGACGACGGGCCAGCGGCGGCGCGTGGTGGGACGTTCGGTGGCTGCGGGCATGCGTCCCACCCTGCCAGTCCGGTCTGCGGCGCAGCTGCGGCCCGGCTGCGGGCCGGACGCAAAACACCGGTGTTCGCGCTCGACACCGCGGAATGCGGGTGTCCGGTGCGCGAACACCGGTGTCTTGCGGACGGGGCGACCGCTACATGCGGGACGGAGCCGACACGCCGAGCAGGCCGAGACCGTTGCGGACGACCTGCCCGGTGGCGTCGTTCAACCACAGGCGCGTGCGGTGCAGGTCGGTCACGGGCTCGTCGCCGAGGGGCGTGACACGGCAGGAGTCGTACCAGCGGTGGTACAGGCCGGCGAGCTGCTCGATGTACCGGGCGATGCGGTGCGGCTCGCGCAGCTCGGCGGCGTGCCGGACGACCCGCGGGTACTCGGCGAGGGCTCCGAGGAGGGCGCTCTCGGACTCGTGGGTCAGCAGCGAGGCGTCGAACACCGACCGGTCGACCCCGGCCGCCGCGGCGTTCCGGGCCACCGACTGCGTGCGGGCGTGGGCGTACTGCACGTAGAAGACGGGGTTGTCGTTCGTGCGCTTCGTGAGCAGGTCGAGGTCGATGTCGATCGCGGTGTCGCTGGCGAACCGGACCAGGGCGTACCGGCCGGCGTCGACACCGACAGCGTCGACGAGGTCCTCCATCGTGACGATGGTGCCGTTGCGCTTCGACATGCGCATCGGCTCGCCGTCCTTGAGCAGGTTGACCATCTGCCCGATCAGGATCTCGAGGTTCTTGCCCGGCTCGTCCCCGAACGCGGCGCACATCGCCATCATCCGGCCGACGTAGCCGTGGTGGTCGGCGCCGAGCATGATCAGGTTCCGCTCGAACCCGCGCTCGCGCTTGTCGAGGTAGTACGCCAGGTCGCCGGCGATGTACGCGGGCTCGCCGTCCGACTTGATGACGACGCGGTCGCGGTCGTCGCCGAAGTCGGTCGTGCGGAGCCACTCGGCACCCTCGGCCTCGTACATCACGCCGGCCGACCGCAGGCGGGCGATGGCACGCTCGACGGCCTTCGACTCGTGCAGGGCGTTCTCGTGGAAGTAGACGTCGAAGTCGACGCCGAAGTCGTGCAGCGACGACTTGATGTCGGCGAACATGAAGTCGACGCCCTCGCGACGGAAGAGCTCCTGCGCCTCGTCGCGCGGCAGGTCGCGGACGTCGACGCCCGGCTCGAGGGTCGCGATGACCCGTGCCGCGATCTCGGCGATGTAGGCGCCGCCGTAGCCGTCCTCGGGCGTGGGCTCACCGAGTGCGCTGGCCACGAGGGAGCGGGCGAACCGGTCGATCTGCGCGCCGTGGTCGTTGAAGTAGTACTCGCGGGTGACGAGTCCGCCCTGCGCCTGGAACACGCGTGCCAGGCTGTCGCCGACCGCGGCCCAGCGGACGCCGCCCATGTGGATCGGGCCGGTGGGGTTGGCGGAGACGAACTCCAGGTTGATCCGGACGCCGTCGTACAGGTCGCCGGTGCCGAAGGACTCGCCGCCGTCCACGATGGTGCGGGCGATCTCACCCGCGGCAGCCGCCTCGAGCGTGATGTTGATGAAGCCGGGGCCGGCGACGTCGACCGAGTCCACGCCGTCGAGCTCGGTCAGCTCGCCGGCGATCTCGGTCGCGAGCTCGCGCGGGTTCGTGCCGAGCCGCTTCGCGAGCTGCATGGCGGCGTTCGAGGCCCAGTCGCCGTGGGCGCGGTTCTTCGGACGCTCGAGCACCACGTGGGACTCCTCGATCGTCACGGTCTCGGACGCACCTCGGCGCTCGACGATCCCGGTCAGGATCGACAGGTACGCGGCGGAGAGTTCGGCAGGAGTCACGAGGATCGATCCTACCGGGACGCCCAGGTCCGCACCGGTCGATGCAGCATCATGTCGGGATGACCCCCCGCAGCCGTGCCCGGGCGCTCACCGTCGCCACCCTCACCACCGCAGCAGCCCTCGTGCTCGCCGGGTGCTCGGGCGGCGGGGACAGCACCCCGTCGGCCACTGCGACCCCGGCGGGCAAGCCGGTGTCGCAGACCTGCGCGGAGCTCCTGCCCGCGAGCGCACTGTCGGTGTACGGGCAGACCTTCGAGCTCGACGACTCCTTCACCCCGGCGAAGGGTTCCCCCGCCGCGACCATCGCGAAGCAGCAGGGTCGCGTGTGCCGGTTCGTCAGCACCGACGCGGACGCCACGGCGATCACGCTCGCGGTCGCCGACCTGCCTGAGAAGTCGCTCACCAACCTGAAGGACGCCCTGTACGAGCGGGGCGGGTCCGTCCCCACCTACCGGGTGGAGGGGTACTTCGCCCTGAGCGGCGACGTCGGCCGCGCGGACGCCTTCGCCGACCCGTACTGGATCACCGCGCAGTCGACCTTGTTCACCGAGCCGGGTGGGGCGCAGCCCGTCGTCGACGCGGTGCGGGCCGCGCTGCAGCCGTCCGCGTCGGCGACGGCCACGCCCGCGGGCTGACGCGGCACTGCGGCCGCGCACCGTGCGGCCTGGAGGCCCGGGGCGGCCCGCACCGCGCCTCCCGGGCGCCCGACGTGACGTCCACGGCGCGACACGCGCTGTCCAGGACCACCCGCCGGACCTGCTACGGTTGTTGACACCCCTTGGCCCCCATAGCTCAGGGGATAGAGCACTGCCCTCCGGAGGCAGGGGCGGAGGTTCGAATCCTCCTGGGGGCACTGGAAATCGCCGGCCAAGGTGACGTCTCCGCTCCGCGGAGTCGGCACCGGCCGATGTCGCCTGCGGCGGCCTTCCCCCGTTGAGACTCCTCCGGGTGCGTCGCCGGCCTCGTGGCTGGGTGCTCCTCGACGGTGAGCAGCAGGACGAACCCCGTGCTCCTCGACCGTGAGCAGCAGGACGAACTGCGCGGCGCGCAGCGGGTCCGCCCGGTAGCGTTCGGGCATGACGATGACGTTCCCGGAGCCCGGAGTCCACGCACTGCGGGGCGGACCCGTGCTCCGGTGGGGTGTGATCGGCCCCGGGGAGATCGCGAACGACTTCACGACGACGCTGCACGCGAACTCCGACCAGCGCGTCGTCGCCGTGGGCTCCCGCTCCCCCGAGCGTGCTGCGGCCTTCGCCGCCCGCCACGGCGTGCCCGGCGTGCACGGGTCGTACGAGGCCCTCGTGGCGGACCCCGCCGTCGACGTGGTCTACGTCGCCTCGCCGCACCCGCAGCACCTCGGGCACGCACTGCTCGCGATCGCCGCCGGCAAGCACGTGCTCGTCGAGAAGCCGATGACGACCTCGGCGGCGGACACCCGCACCCTCGCCGACGCCGCACGGGCCGCGGGCGTCCTCGCGATGGAGGCGATGTGGACCCGGTACCTGCCGGGCACCGCCGTCGTCGCCCGTCTGCTCGCGGACGGGGTCCTGGGCGACGTCCGGCTCGCCACGGTCGACGTCGGGTGGCCGCACGACCCGGACCCGGAGGACCGGATGTTCGACCCCGCCGCCGGTGGGGGTGCCCTCCTCGACGCCGGTGTGTACGGGCACTGGTTCGCACGGTTCGCCACCGGCGCCCCGGTGACCAGCAGCACGACGGGGGCGGTCTCGGATCGCGGGGTGGACCTCCAGTCCGTCACGGTGTCGACGGCGGAGGGTGGCGCGCAGGCGGTGGTGGCCACGTCGATGACGGCGTGGACGCCGGGGCTGGCGGTGATCGCCGGGAGCCGGGCCACGGTCCGGTACACCGACCACTTCGTGTTCCCGGCGTCGTTCGCGGTGCACCACCGGGGTGGGGAGGACCACTGGGAGGAGCCGACGGGGCTGCGGGGTCGTCAGGGACTCGTGTGGCAGGCGGCGGCGCTCGCGCAGTACGTGGCGGACGGCCGCACGGAGTCCCCGGTGCACACGCTGGACGACTCCGTCGGGATCGCGGCGGCGCTCGACGCGGCACGTGCGGCACTCGACCCGACCGGTGCGGCACCGTCCGTTGCGGCACCGTCCGTTCCCGAGCAGGACACCTCGACCCTCTAGGATCACGGGCCGGTCGTCCCGCACGCGACCGGGAAGAGGCCTCGATGACCACCGGCACCGGGAACGCGCAGCTCGAACTCGCCCGCGGCGGCGACGCACCCGCCCCACGGACCCTGTTCGACGTCCTGGCGGCGACCGCGGCGACCCACCCGGATGCGACCGCCCTCGAGGACCCCGCCGGCAGCGTCGACTACGCCGCCCTGCTCGACCTCGTGTGCGCGCAGGCCGACGACCTGGCCCGCCGCGGTGTCCGCCGGGGCGACCGGGTCGGGGTGCGGATCCCCTCCGGTGGGCGTGACCTGTACCTGTCGATCCTCGCCGTGCTCGCCGCCGGAGCCGCGTACGTGCCGGTCGACGCCGACGACCCCGAGGAGCGCGCCACCCTGGTGTTCGGCGAGGCCGGTGTCGTCGGGGTGATCGGCGCGGGCGGTGTCCTGCGCGACCGCGACGGCACAGAGCTGCCGGTGACGGACCCTGCGGCGAGCGCCGAGCTCCCGCGCGAGACCGACGACGCGTGGATCATCTTCACGTCCGGGTCGACCGGGGTGCCGAAGGGTGTGGCGGTCACTCACCGCAGTGCTGCGGCGTTCGTGGACGCCGAGGCTCGGATGTTCCTGCAGGCGGCGCCGATCGGTCCGGGTGACCGGGTGCTGGCTGGTCTGAGCGTGGCGTTCGACGCGTCGTGCGAGGAGATGTGGTTGGCGTGGGGGCACGGTGCCGCGTTGGTGCCGGCGCCCCGGTCGTTGGTGCGGACGGGGGTGGACCTGGGGCCGTGGCTCATCGCGCACACGATCACGGTGGTGTCGACGGTGCCGACGTTGGCGGCGTTGTGGCCGGACGATGCGCTCGAGCAGGTGCGGCTGGTGATCTTCGGTGGTGAGGCGTGCCCCCCGGAGCTGGCGGCGCGCATCGCGAGTCGTGACCGTGAGGTGTGGAACACGTACGGGCCGACCGAGGCGACGGTGGTGGCGTGCGGGTCCCTGCTCGACGGGAGCCAGCCGATCCGGATCGGGTTGCCGCTGGACGGGTGGGACCTGGCGGTCGTCGACGCGTCGGGGTCCCGTGTGGCGCCCGGAGGTGTCGGGGAGCTGGTGATCGGCGGGGTCGGGCTGGGGCGGTACCTCGACCCGGCGAAGGACGCGGAGAAGTACGCGCCGTTCCCGGAGCTCGGGTGGGAGCGGGCGTACCGGAGCGGGGACCTGGTGCGGTACGAGCCCGAGGGGCTGGTGTTCCAGGGGCGTGCGGACGACCAGGTGAAGCTCGGTGGCCGGCGGATCGAGCTCGGGGAGATCGATGCGGCGCTGCAGGCCCTGGACGACGTGGCGGGTGGTGCTGCGGTGGTGCAGCGGACCCCGGCGGGCAACCAGGTGCTGGTCGGGTACGTGGCCCCGGTGGCCGGGGCGACGGTGGACGTGGCTGCGGCGAACGCCCGGTTGCGGCAGGAGCTGCCGGCGGCGCTGGTGCCGTTGGTGGCCGTGGTGGGGTCGCTGCCGACGCGGACGTCGGGCAAGGTCGACCGTGCGGCGCTGCCGTGGCCGTTGCCGGGTGCCTCGGACGCGACGATGCTGCCGGACACGGTGGCGTGGATCGCCGAGCGGTGGTCGGCGATCCTCGGGGTGCCGGTGGCGAGCGTCGACGACGACTTCTTCGCGCACGGCGGTGGGTCGTTGACGGCGGCGCAGCTGGTGTCGGCCATCCGCGAGCGGTTCCCGACGACGACGGTGGCGGACGTGTACGACCACCCGCGGATCGGGGCGTTGGCGGCGGCGTTGGACGAGTCCGGCCCGGTCGAGGCGTCGTCGCGTGACGTCACGCCGGTGCCTCCGGCGACCGGGTTGCTGATGACGCTGCTCGGGCTGCCGGTGCAGGTGCTCCGGGGGTTGCGGGTGCTGACGTGGACGGCCCTGGTGGCTGCGGTGCTGCACGCGACGACGCTGCCGTTCCTGCCGGTGCTGCCCTGGCCGGTGCTGGTGCTGGTGCTCCTGGTGTTCGTGACGCCGATCGGCAAGATGGCGCTGACGGTGGTGCTGGCGCGGCTGCTGCTCGCCGGGGTCCGGCCGGGGTCGTACCCCCGTGGTGGTTCGGTGCACCTGCGGGTGTGGCTGGCCGAGCGCATCGCCGAGGCGGTCGACGGCCCGTCGACGGCGGGTGCCCCGTGGATCAGCTACTACGCCCGGGCGCTCGGTGCGCGGATCGGCAGGGACGTCGACCTGCACACGCTGCCGCCGGTGACGGGGATGCTCACGATCGGCAAGCGTGCGTCGATCGAGCCCGAGGTCGACCTGGCCGGGCACTGGCTGGACGGCGACGTGTTCCACCTGGGGCACGTCCGTGTCGACGAGGACGCCGTGGTGCGCAGCCGGACGACGCTGCTGCCGGGGGCGCACGTCGGCGCGGGTGCCGAGATCACGGCGGGTTCCGCCGTCGGCGGCCCGGTGCCCGCGGGCGAACGCTGGGCGGGGGCGCCGGCGGAGCGCACCGGGTCGGCTCGTGACGACCGGGAGGCCCGTCCCGCGACCCGCCGACGCTGGCTGCTCGCGTACGGGGCCGGGTCCCTGGCCGTTGCAGGGTTGCCGGTCGTCGGTGTCGCGGTCGGACTGCTGGTCGCCCTCGCCCTGGTCGGGCGGGCGTCGACCCTGGGCGACGCGGTGCTCCGTGCGCTGGTGACGGTCCCCCTGGTGACGGTCGTCGCCGGTGCGGTGTACGCGCTGCTCGTGGTGGTCGCGGTGCGGCTGCTCGGCATCGGCCTGCACGAGGGGCGGCACCCGGTGCGCTCCCGGATCGGCTGGCAGGTGTGGTCGACCGAGCGGGTGCTCGACGCGGCGCGCACCCTGTTGTTCCCGCTGTACGCCTCGCTCGTGACGCCGGTGTGGCTGCGGCTGCTCGGTGCCCGGGTCGGTCGGGACACCGAGATCTCGACGGTGCTGCTCATCCCGGCGTTGACGCAGATCGCGTCGGGGGCGTTCCTGGCCGACGACACGATGGTGGCCACGTACGAGCTCGGCGGCGGTCGGGTGCGGATCGGTCGCTCGAAGGTCGGCCGGCGGGCGTTCCTCGGCAACAGCGGGATGACGGGTGCCGGACGCTCGGTGCCGCGCGAGGCACTGGTGGCGGTGCTGTCCGCGGTGCCGAAGAAGGCCAAGCGCGGGTCGTCGTGGCTCGGGTCGCCCCCGGTGCGGCTGCGGCGTGCGGCGACGGAGTTCGACGAGGCGCGCACGTTCCGTCCGTCCGGGAGGCTCAAGGTCGCCCGCGGCTGCTGGGAGCTGCTGCGCCTGGTCGCCCCGATGGTCTCCGCCGCCATCGCGCTCGGCGTGGCCGGAGCACTGCTGGCGCTGTGGTCGGCCGTCGGGATCGGGTGGACGGTGCTGCTCGCCGGGCCGGTGCTCATCGCCGCCGGTGCCGTCGCCGCCGTGGTGTCGACGATCGCGAAGTGGGCGTTCGTCGGCCAGATCACCGCTCGGGAGCACCCGCTGTGGTCGTCGTTCGTGTGGCGCAACGAGGTGCAGGACACCTTCGTCGAGACCGTCGCGCGCCCCTGGTTCGCCGAGCAGGCCACCGGGACCCCCGCGCTGGCCGTCTGGCTGCGGAGCCTCGGTGCGACGATCGGCCGCGGCACCTGGCTCGAGACCTACTGGCTGCCCGAGGCCGACCTGGTCACCATCGGCTCCGGGGCATCGGTGGCGCGGGGGACGGTCGTGCAGACGCACCTGTTCCACGACCGCGTGATGCAGCTCGACACCGTCCGACTCGACGCGGGTGCCACGCTCGGGCCGCACAGCGTGGTCCTCCCAGCGGCCGGCATCGGTGCCGGGGCGACGGTCGGGCCGTCCTCGCTCGTCATGCGCGGTGAGCAGGTACCGACGGGCTCCCGCTGGTCCGGCAACCCGATCGCTCCGTGGACATCGGCCGCACTGTCGGTGACAGCCCCACCGACGGCATGAGGTTGACTGTCCCCGTGCCCTCCGCAGACCCGTACACCCCGCACAGCGGCGACCGACGGTGGAGCGCCGAGCACTACGAGCTCCGTCTCGACTACCGCGTCGCCACGAACCGCCTGGACGGCACCGCCACGATCACCGCGCGCGCCCTCGAGCCCCTCGACAGGGTCGTGATCGACCTGCACGGGCTCACGGTCGACCGGGTCGACGTCGACGGACGCCGGGCCAAGAAGGTCTCGACCGCGACGCACAAGGTGACGGTCACCCCGGCCGACCCCATCGCTGCCGACACCGTGTTCTCCGTGCACCTGCGGTACCGCGGCACCCCGCACCCCGTGCGGAGCGCGTGGGGGCAGCTCGGCTGGGAAGAACTGTCCGACGGCGTCATCGTCGCCGCGCAGCCCACGGGAGCGCCGTCGTGGTTCCCGTGCAACGACCGACCCGACGACAAGGCCACGTACCGGATCGAGATCGCGGCCGAGGCGGCGTACGACGTCCTGGCGAACGGGGAGCTGCTCGCCAAGGAGCGCGACCGCGTCGGCACCCGCTGGACCTACGCCACCACCGAGCCGATGGCGACCTACCTGGCGACCGTGCAGATCGGCCGGTACCGCACCACGAAGGTGCGCACGAGCGGGGTCCCCGTCACGCTGCACCACCCCGCCGACCTCGCCGCCGCCGCGAAGACCGACTTCGGCCAGGTGCCGGAGATGCTCGCGCTGTTCGGCGACCGGTTCGGCCCGTACCCGTTCGCGGCGTACGGCGTCGTGGTGACCGACGACGACCTCGAGATCCCGCTCGAGGCCCACGGCCTGGCGGTGTTCGGCCGGAACCACGTCGACGGCGAACACGGCACCGACCGCCTCATCGCCCACGAGCTCGCCCACCAGTGGTTCGGCAACTCCGTCACGGTCACCCGCTGGCAGGACATCTGGCTGCACGAGGGGTTCGCCTGCTACGCCGAGTGGCTGTGGTCCGAGGACCGCGGCGACGACACCGCCGACCAGCTGGCCGAACGGTACCGGCAGGGACTGCTCGAGCAGCCGGAGGACCTGGTGGTCGGTGACCCGGGCGCGAAGGACATGTTCGACGACCGTGTCTACAAGCGCGGTGCCCTCGCCCTGCACGCCGTCCGCCGCACGATCGGCGACGACGCCTTCTTCACCGGGCTGCGGAGCATCACCGAGCGGCACCGGCACGGATCCGTCACCGTGCCCGACGTGCTCGGTGCGTTCGCGGACGCCACCGGCCGCTCCGTCGCGGACGTCCGTGCGGTGACCGGGCCCTGGATCGACGAGGCGTCGGTGCCGGCACTGCCCGCGCCGCGCGGACGGTAGCAGGCTCCGCCGCCGCGTCGGCTAGCCAGCCAGCTCGCCGTCGGCCGGGTCGCAGCTGACCTCGGACCAGACGGCGTCGAGCGACAGCCCGACCACGCCCGCGACCGACGCGATCGTCGAGAACGCCGGCGTCGCGATGCGGCCGGTCTCGATCTTCCGGAGCGTCTCCGGCGAGATCCCCGCGGCCAGGGCGGTGTCCACGATCGATCGCGGACCACGGGCACGACGCAGCAGCGCACCGAGGCGACGACCGCGCGCGACCTCGTCGGGGCGGAGTGGGAGACGGACCATGACCACATAGTAATACCGGTATGATCATCCGCGTGATCGAGATCCTGACCCCCGCCGAGGTCGACAAGGGCCGCGCCACCGGAGCCCTCGTCGGCACGATCCTGCAGACCCTGCGCGAACGCACCCGCGTCGGCACGAACCTGCTCGAGATCGACCGGTGGGCGAAGCAGATGATCGAGGCCGCTGGCGCCGACTCCTGCTACGTCGAGTACGCGCCCTCGTTCGGCCGCGGTCCGTTCGGCCACCACATCTGCACGGCTGTGAACGACGCCGTGCTGCACGGGCTGCCGCACGACCAGGTGCTGCGCGACGGGGACCTGCTCACCCTCGACCTCGCGGTGTCCCTGGACGGCATCGCCGCCGACGCCGCGATCAGCTTCGTCGTCGGCACCCCGCGCCCGGAGGACCTCGCACTCATCGACGCCACCGAACGGGCACTGGCCGCGGGCATCGCCGCCGCCGGACCGGGTGCCCGCATCGGTGACCTGTCCCACGCGATCGGCACCGTCCTCGAAGCCGCGGGCTACCCGGTGAACGTCGAGTTCGGCGGGCACGGCATCGGCTCGACCATGCACCAGGACCCGCACGTGTCGAACACCGGTCGCCCCGGTCGCGGCTACACGCTCCGACCCGGGCTCCTGCTCGCGCTCGAACCGTGGGTCATGGCGGACACCGACGTCCTGGTCACCGACGCCGACGGCTGGACGCTGCGGAGTGCCACCGGAGCGCGGACCGCCCACACCGAGCACACCATCGCCATCACCGAAGACGGCGCCGAGGTGCTCACGCTCGCCCGCTGACCGTCCCGACCACCTCGACGGACAGCCCACCCGCCGCGACGACGAGCACCACGTCCGGCGCGGGGTACAGCACGGTGAGCGGTTGTTCGACACCCTCGAACCTGGCGGTGCCGGCGGCCACGTCGACCTCGACCGCGAGCGGGTCGACGCGCAGCCCGCGTCCGTCGCGTTTCAGCACGGCCTCCTTGGCCGCCCACGCGGCGGCGAGGAGCGCCGGGTCCCCGTCGGCTCGACGGAGTTCGTCCGGGGTGAACGCGTCGAGCGGCGCGGCAGCGACCCGCGACACCCGTTCGACGTCGACGCCGAGCGCCGGAGCGCCGACCGCAAGGGCGACGACCCCCGGTGCGCGCGACAGGCTCACGCCGACCGTGGTGCCCGCGACGGTCGCCCACGGACGACCGTGGTCGGTCCCCGCGCAGTGCGGGCAGACGCGCCCCGCGCGCACCGCGACCGGCTCGACGCCGGTCGCCGACGCGACGGCGGCGACCAGCGCCTCCCGGTCGTCCGCGCGGTCAGCAGCCGGCGTCCGGAGCGTCACCGTGACGGTCGGGAGGCGCGACCCAACGACCCGGGCAGCGCCCGTCGGTCGTGTGGTCGCGCCCAGAGCAGATCAGGCGTGCGTCAGCGCGATGAGCGCGACGTTCATGGTGCTGTACTGACCCTCGGAGCGGGTCGCCTGGCGGACTCGTCCGCGCAGGACCTCGTAGCGGCCGTCGTGCTCGCGCACGAAACCGATCACACCCGTCGCCGGCGTCGACACCCGGTGGTAGCCGTCCTCGAGCGGGACGACCTCGGTGCTCGTGGTGCGTTCCATCGTTCTTCCCCTTCCGTTCATCCTCGAACAGTGGCGCCAGTCTACCCCGTCCGGGGGACAAGACGTCCACAGGAAGCACGGTCCGGAGCGTTCCCCCAGAGTCTGTCCGTGCCCCTGCGTGGCCTGGATAGACTCCGGGCGACAGCGCACTCGTGGCGCGGTCCGGTGCGGTGCCACGGGGTACCGACCGGCGACGGACGGAGGACGGATGCGAGCGGTCCAGCACGGATCGGGCAAGGACGGATCGAGCGGGCACAGGGGGACAACGCGGCTGTGGAGCCGTGTGACGGCGGCCCTGGTCGCGATGCTCATCGTCCTGGCTCCGGCAGCGACCGCCCACGCCACGGCGCCCGTCGACCTGGGCGGCGCGTACGTCCTCGACGAGGCCGACGCGCTGACCGCATCCCAGCAGGCGCGGGTCGAGCAGGCCGTGCAGGACCTGTACTCCGAGACCCAGACGCAGCTGTTCGTCGTGTTCGTGCCGTCCTTCACCGATCCCACCGACCACACCGAGTGGGGCCGGGCCGTGCTCGAGCAGAACCAGATCGACACCGACGGCATCCTGCTCTCGGTCGCGGTCGACGAACGCAACTACGACGTCCAGCAGACGAACGAGACCGCGATCTCCTCGTCCGACGTGGAGAACGCCGTCAACGACTCGCTGCTCCCCCGGCTCAAGCAGGGCGACTGGTCCGGCGCCGCCGTGGCCTTCGCCGACGGGCTGACCCAGTCGCAGGCCCCGGTGGACCTCACCTGGCTGTGGATCCTGCTGCTCGCCGTGGTCGTCGGGCTCATCGTCGTGGTCCTGGTCATCCGGACCCGGAACAAGCGCCGCACCGCCGCGGCGACCAAGGCGCAGGAAGCCTCGCTCGCCGACCTCGAACGCACCGCCGGCGGCGCGCTGGTCACCATCGACGACGAACTCCGCACCGCCGAGCAAGAGGTCGGGTTCGCGAGCGCGCAGTTCGGCCCCGACGCCGCCAAGCCCTTCGCCGACGCCGTGCAGGCCGCTCAGCGCGAGGTCCGCAAGGCCTTCACGATCCGGCAGCAGCTCGACGACGAGATCCCCGACACCCCCCAGCAGCGCGCCGAGTGGGCGAACCAGATCATCGTGATCTGCGAACGGGCGCACGCCGCCATCGAGGAGCAGACCGAGGCGTTCGACCAGCTCCGGTCGCTCGAGGACGGCATCGAGGACGCGGCCGCGTCGCTCGCCCAGGCCGTGGCCGCCGCACCGGCCTCGGTCGGAGCCGCCGCCGCTGCACTCGACCGCGTCCGCGCCCGCTACACCGGACGCACCCTCGCGACCGTGGCGAACAACGTCGACCAGGCTCACCAGGTGCTCGCCTTCGCCACCGAACGCTCGAACGCGGCCACCGCCTCGATCGCCGCCGGTGACAAGGGCGAGGCCGTCGTCGCCGTCCGTGACGCCCAGCACGCGCTCGCCCAGGTGCAGCAGCTCACCGACGGCGCACTCGCCGCCGAGCAGTCCTTCGACGAGGCCACCGCCCGCGCCGAGGCGATGCGCATCGACATCCAGGGGGACGTCGCCGCCGCCCGCAGCCTGCGCTCGGGCGGGCCGGACCTCGCCGCCGCGGTCACCCGCGCCGAGGCCGTGCTCCGCCAGGGGCTCGACCCGAAGGACCCCGTGGCGGCCGTCGACGCGCTGACCCGGGCGAACACGGAGATCGACCAGGCCATCGCCGCGGCCCGCGGTGCCGAGGAACAGCGCCAGCGCGCCACCCAGGCGCTCGACGCGGCCCTGCGCGACGCCCGGAACCGGATCAGCCAGGCCCGCGACTACGTCTCCCTGCACCGCGGCGGCATCGGCCCCACCGCCCGGACCCGGCTGTCCGAGGCCCAGCGCGCCTACGACGACGCCGTCGAGCTCGCACCGAGCAACCCGGGCCAGGCGCTCAACGCCGCCCGCGCGGCCGAGCAGTACGCCGCCGCAGCGATGGACGCCGCCAACGACGACCTCGGCGGCTGGGGTGGCGGCCAGGGCGGCGGCGGTGGTGGTGCCCAGCTCGGTGGACTCGTCACCGGACTCGTCCTCGGCGGCCTGCTCGGCGGTCGCGGCGGCAGCTACGGCGGCGGCTTCTCCGGCGGCGGCCGCTTCTGACGGGCACGCTCCCCCGCACCCGACACGACCGGACCCGACCCGACCTCCGGCACCCCAGAACCAGACACGACCCGACCCGACCCGACAACACCGTCCACAGGACTTCCACGAAAGGGAACAGCAATGGCCAAGCAGACCATCTTCGGACGCATCTCCACCCTCGTGCGCGCGAACATCAACCAGATCATCGACGACGCCGAGGACCCGCAGAAGATGCTGGACCAGCTCGTCCGCGACTACACGAACAACATCGCCGACGCGAAGACCGCGATCGCGCAGACCATCGGCAACGTGCGCCTGCTCGAGCAGGACCACGAAGAGGACAAGAAGGCCGCGGTCGAGTGGGGCCAGAAGGCCGCCAACGCCTCTGCCGCCGCCGACAAGTACCGCTCCGAGGGCAAGTCGGCCGAGGCGGACAAGTTCGACAACCTCGCCAAGATCGCGATCGGCAAGCAGATCGCCGCCGAACAAGAGGTCAAGGACGCGGAGCCGAACCTGGCGTCGCAGAACGAGGCCGTCGAGAAGCTCAAGACCGGTCTCGCCGGCATGGAGCAGAAGCTCGAGCAGCTCCGCGCGAAGCGGGACAACCTCGTCGCCCGCTCGAAGACCGCCGAGGCGCAGTCCCGCGTCAACGACGCACTCGGCAACATCGACGTGCTCGACCCGACGAGCGACCTCGGCCGCTTCGAGGAGAAGGTCCGCCGCGAAGAGGCGAAGGTGCTCGGTCAGCAGGAGCTGCAGTCCTCCAGCCTCGACGCCCAGTTCGAGAGCCTCGAGGACGTCGGCAAGGACGCCGAGGTCGAGGCACGGCTCGCCGCACTGAAGTCCGGCGGATCCTCGAGCATCTGACGAACGCCCTGACGACGCCGGACCCCAGCTGACAGACTGAGACGATGCACTTCCTCGTGGTCGGTCAGTGGCAGGGTTCGGCGTCGTCGCGCGCGATGCGACTCGGGGACGGCGCGTCGGCGATCGCGGCCGACCTCCCCCGGGCGTCCACCACCGTGGTCGACGTCCCGGCCGGAGCGGGTGACCGCCTCGAGACCGCCGTCGCCCGCTACACCTCCGTGCTCGCCGTCGCCGAACGCGTCGCGGAGGAAACCGCCGTCGCCACCGAGCCGGTGCTCGTCGTCGGCGGTGACGGCGCCAGTGTCCTCGGCGCGACCGCCGCCCTCGCACCGGACACCGCGTTCGTCCGCATCTCCGGGTCCAGCGGGTACCGCGCGCTCAACCGGGCCCAGCCCGTCGCCGCCGAGACCGCCGCCCTGCGCCTGCTGGTCGACCGCCCCGACGACCTGTTCCCCGGCCTGCCGGTGGTGCCGTCGTCCTCGGTCGTCGTCGCCGGGGTCCGCGGGGTCGAGGACGCCGAACGGGCCGCCCTCGACAAGGCCGGGATCGTGCACCTCGACGTCGACGCCGCCACCCCGGACGCCCTCGCCGCAGCGGTCGAGCGGACCGGTGCCGCATCGGTCTTCGTGCACGTCGACCTCGACGTCCTCGACCCGTCCGAGGTCGACGGACTCCTCGAACCCGTCCCGTTCGGCCTCGACGGCGCAGCGCTCGTCGAGCGCATCCAGGCCGCGACGCGCGGCCGGCGCCTCGTCGGCGCAGCGCTCACCGGCTTCGCCCCCGTCGACCCGGACCGGGCGGTGGACGACCTCGGCGTGATCCTGCGCGTCGTCGGAGCGGTGACCAGCGCCTCCCGGGTGGGCTGACCACAGGCACGACGCGACCGGCGGCCCCCCTGCCGCTCCGCGTAGGCTCGGCAGCATGACGGACTACGACCTCATCGTGATCGGAGCCGGCGCTGTCGGCGAGAACGTGGCGGACTACGCCAGGAAGCGCGACCTGTCGGTCGCGATCGTGGAGGCCGAGCTCGTCGGGGGCGAGTGCTCCTACTGGGCGTGCATGCCCTCGAAGGCGCTCCTGCGCAGCGGACACGCCCTCGCCGCCGCCAAGCGGCTCGACGGTGCGAAGCAGGCCGTGACCGGCACGCTCGACGCCGCCCACGTGCTCGCCCGCCGCAACTCGTTCACCTCCGACTGGAAGGACGACAGCCAGGTCTCGTGGCTCGAGTCCGCCGGCATCGACCTGATCCGCGGGCACGCCCGCATCACCGGCCCGAAGACCATCGACGTCGACGGCGAGACGCACACCGCGCGCGCCGCCGTCGCGGTCGTCACCGGTTCCCTGCACACGCTGCCCCCGGTGCCCGGTCTCGCCGAGGCGAAGCCGTGGGGCACCCGCGAGGGCACGAGCGCCCAGCAGGTCCCCGAGAGCCTGCTCGTCATCGGCGGCGGCGTCTCCGGCTCCGAACTCGCGACCGCGTGGGCGTCCCTCGGCGCGAAGGTCACCCTCGTCGCCCGGCACGGTCTGCTCGGCGGCATGGAGCCCTTCGCCGGGGAACTCGTCGCCGACTCCCTGCGCGAACTCGGCGTCGACGTCCGCACCGGCGTCAACCCGGTCCGGGTCGACCGCGACGAGCACGGTCTCGTCACCACGGAGCTCGACGACGGCACCACGGTCATCACGAGCGAGGTGCTCGCCGCCACCGGCCGCGCCGCGCACACGCGTGACCTCGGGCTCGAGACCGTCGGCCTGACCGCGGGCGACTGGCTCGACGTCGACGACACCATGCTCGTGCACGGCACCGACTGGCTGTACGCCGTGGGTGACGTCAACCACCGCGTCCTGCTCACCCACCAGGGCAAGTACCAGGCCCGTGCCGCCGGCGAGGCGATCGCGGCCCGGTACCAGGGCACGCCGCTGCACACCGAGCCGTGGGGTGCACACGTCGCCACCGCCGACCACGCCGCCTCGCCGCAGGTCACCTTCACCGACCCCGAGGTCGCGAGCGTCGGCCTGACCGAGGCGAAGGCCCGCGAGCAGGGGCTGAACGTCCGCGCGGTCGAGTACGACCTCGGTGCGATCGCCGGGTCCTCCCTGCAGGCCGACGGCTACACGGGCCGCGCGAAGATGGTCGTCGACGAGGACCGCGGGGTCGTCGTGGGCGTCACGTTCGTCGGCCAGGACGTCGCCGAGATGCTGCACGGCGCCACCGTCGCCGTCGTGGGCGAGGTCCCGATCGACCGCCTGTGGCACGCGGTGCCGGCCTACCCGACGATGAACGAGATCTGGCTCCGCCTGCTCGAGACGTACGGCCGCCCGGCCTGAGCGTGCGCAACCCGCTGCTCGACTCCCCCGTGTCCCGTGCGGGGTGGGTGTTCGCGACGGCCGTCGGGCTCGCCGTGGGCGTCCCCCTGTCGACCGGGCGGATCCGGGTGGAGGACGGGCTCGTGGTCTGCACGGGGCTGCCGCGCTGGGTCTTCCGGCGCGGAGGCACCTGCGTCGGGTCCGTGTACCTGACCCGCGACAACGACGGCCCGCGGGTGCTCCGGCACGAGCGGGTGCACGTCGAGCAGTGGCGCCGGTACGGCATGCTCATGCCGCTGCTCTACGCCGTCGCCGGGCGGGATCCCCTGCGGAACCGCTTCGAGGTCGAGGCCGGCCTGGAGGACGGCGGCTACCGCTGACGGGTGCGGCGGGCGCTGCGTCCTGCGTCCCGCCGAGGTCGCTTGCGGTCGCCTGCGGTGGCCTGCGGTGGCTTGCGGTGGCACGACACGCCGTGTGCGCGTCGTCGTGGTCGCGCGAACTGTCGTCCCGACGCCGGTCGGGCGGCAGTTCGTGCCACCTCGGCGGGCGTGCCGACCGGCGGCTCGGTCGGTCACAACACCCCGCCGGGTGCGCTGCGAGCGGTCGCAGACCGTCGCCTGCGGCACCCCCAGCCGACGGTTCGTGACCACTCGGCGCCAGGCCCACGACGTGTCCTGACCACTCGGCAGCGAGCCGGCCAGGCGACGAAACGCGACCGGCCCACTGCCTGGAGGCGCGTGGCGCCGCCGCCCCGGGCCTCCAGGCCGCCGCGCCCCACGCCCACTGCACCCGCCTGCCGGTCACAACACCCCGCCGGGTGCGCGGCGAGCGGTCACAGACCGTCGCCCGCGGCACCCCCAGCCGACGATTCGTGACCACTCGACGCCCGGCCCACGACGTGTCCTGACCACTCGGCAGCAGGCCGGCCAGGCGACGAAACGCGACCGGCCCACTGCCTGGAGGCGCGTGGCGGCGCCGCCCCGGCCTCCAGGCCGCCGCGCCCCACGCCCACTGCACCCGCCTGCCGGTCACAACACCCCGCCTGGTGCGCGGCGAGCGGTCGCAGACCGTCGCCTGCGGCGCCCCCAGCCGACGGTTCGTGACCGCTCGGCGCCCGGCCCACGACGTGTCCTGACCACTCGGCCGCGGGCCGGCCAGGCGACGAAACGCGACCGATCGACGGCCTGGAGGCGCGTGGCGGCGCCGGAACAGGGTCACGGCCGGTCACAACACCCCGCCGGGTGCGCGGCGAGCGGTCGCAGACCGTCGCCTGCGGCACCCCCAGCCGACCATTCGTGACCGCTCGCGCGCCGGCCCACGACGTGTCGTGACCACTCGGCGGCGAGCCGGCCAGGCGGCAGCAGGCGGCAGCAGCGGCAGCGCCGCAAGCGCGTCAGGCCGCGCGCCGCCGCGGCACCACGAGGGGCGTGCCGGTCTCGGGGTCGGGGACGACGACGCACGGCAGGCCGAAGACGTCCTCGACGAGGTCCGCGGTGAGCACCGACGCTGGCTTCCCCGCCGAGACGATCGCCCCGTCGCGCATCGCGATGACGTGGGTGGCGTAGCGCGCAGCCTGGTTCAGGTCGTGCAGCACCGCGACGACCGTGCGACCGGCGGCGTGCAGCGTGGAGGCGAGTTCGAGCACGTCGTACTGGTGGGCGATGTCGAGGAACGTCGTCGGCTCGTCGAGCAGCACGATGTCGGTCTGCTGCGCGAGCACCATCGCGATCCACACCCGCTGCCGCTGCCCGCCGGAGAGCTCGTCGACGCTCCGGTCCGCCAGTTCCACCGTCTCGGTCTGCTCGAGTGCGGCCTGCACGGCCTGCCGGTCGGACCCGGACGAGGGGTGCAGCAGGTCCTGGTGCGGGAACCGGCCCCGGGACACGAGGTCACGCACGGTGATGCCGTCGGGGGCGATCGGGGTCTGCGGGAGCATCCCGACCCGCCGGGCGACGGCCTTCGGGCGGTACGAGTCGATCGGCGCCCCGTCGAGGAACACCGTGCCGGCTCGCGGCTTCAGGGTGCGGGCGAAGGACTTCAGCAGCGTCGACTTGCCGCAGGCGTTCGGCCCGACGATGACCGTCAGCTCGCCGTCGGGGATGTCGACGTCGAGCGTGTCCACCACGACCCGGTCGTCGTAGGCCAGGGTCAGCCCGCGGGCCCCCAGCGCGGTGGTCGGGACCGGACCGAGCGCGGTGCCCGCGGCCGACATCAGTGCTCGGCCTTGCCGTGCCGCCAGTACCCCATGAACGCGACCTGCTTGCGGTCGATGCCGACGCCGCGCACCAGGTGGCGGCGGAGTTCCTTGACACAGCCGGCCTCACCAGCGATCCAGGCGTACACGGGGCGCTCGTCGACCGGGGCGGGGACGTCCCACAGCACCTGCTCGTCGACGTCGACGTCGGTGAGCTCGGCGGCCGGCTCGCACGTGGCGGCGGACGACGGCGCGACGGTGGAGGCCCAGGCGTGCACCTGGTCGGTCATCCGGACCCCGTGGGTGGCGCCGTTGCGGGCGATCCAGCGGACCTCGACCCCGGCGGGCGCGGTGACCGGCAACCGGTCGGCGTCGGTGGGCACCTCGATGAAGACGTGGCCGACGGTCGAGACGTCGAGCGCTTCGAGGATGGCGCAGATGGCCGGTGCGGCGGTCTCGTCCCCGGCGAGCAGGATCCGGTTCGCGTGCCCGGGAGCGAACTCGGCGGCCCCGGTCGGCAGGTCCTCCGGCGACTCGGGGACCCGCGGCCCGACGATGCGCAGCTCGTCACCGACGCGGCAGGCCGACACCCAGCGCGACGCCGGACCGGTGTCGCCGTGCGCGACGAAGTCGATGTCGAGCTCGCGGGCGTCCGGCCGGAACGAGCGGACCGTGTACGTGCGGAGCGGATTGCGGGTCTCGTCCGGCAGCGCGCGCCAGGCGGCGTACCAGTCCTCGTCCTCCGGCAGTTCGGAGAAACCGATGCCGGGCAGGGGCAGCACGATCTTGATCCGCTGGTCGAGACCGACCGAGGAGAAGTCGGCGAGCGCGTCGCCAGTCAGTGTCACCCGGACGAAGTTCGGGGTGAGCGACGTGACCGCGGCCACGCGGACGGAGAAGACGCGATACCGGGTTGCCACGGAATCGAGTATGGCATGCCTTACCTAACGTCTCCAGGCCCCCGGAACGGTGCGAGGATCGTCCCCGTGTCCGAAGCCCCCGACGACGAATTCGCCGACCTGCCCGCCCTCGCCAGCGCGAGCGGCGTGGACGCGCCGCTCCGCGCCTCCAGGCAGGTGGTCCGCACCGCGGACGGACAGGAGATCTCCGCGATCCGGTGGGGCGACGACGGCCAGGAGGCCCGGATCACCTACCTGCACGGGCTCGGCATCGACGCCCACAGCTTCGACACCACGGCACTCGCCGTGGGCGAGCCGGCGGTCGCCCTCGACCTGCCCGGCCACGGCCGGTCGTCGTGGCGGGAGGACGCGGACTACGCGGCGACCGCGACGGCACCGAGCGTGCTCGCCGCGCTCGACGCGCTCGCGGTGCCGCCGGGCATCGTCGTCGGCCACTCGCTCGGCGCCATCCTGTCCGCTCGGCTCGCGGCCACCGCACCGGAGCGGGCGACCGGACTCGTGCTCGTCGACATGTCGCCGGACTTCGCGCAGCGTGCGGTGGACCGGATCGCCCGCGCGCTCGAGGCCGAGGAGCCGTTCGAGTCGCTCGAGCAGGTCGTCGACCGGGCGATCGAGGCGCGGGTCGGCGACGACCGGCAGGTGCTGCTGCGCGAGGCCCGGCACACCACGGCCCTCGGAGCGGACGGGCGACTCGTGCGCCGCCACCACTTCCCGCACCTGCCGGCCGGGCGGACGTCGTCGGTGGGGCGCTTCGCCGATGCGTGGCCGGACCTCGAGGCCCTGCGCGTGCCGATCCTGCTCGTCCGGGGTGACCGCGGGTACGTCTCCCCGAAGCTGCACGCCGGGTTCGCCGACCGCCTGCCGGACGCCGAGATCGTGACGGTCACCTCGCGGCACGCGGTGCAGAACCAGGCGCCCCTCGAACTGGCTTCGGCGATCCGGGCATGGGCCGAGCGGCACGGATTGTTGCACCCGATCGAAGAACCGTCGCCGGACGGCGCCAGCCGCCGGTACCCTCGTGCGAGCGCGAGGCCCGATCCAGACCCTCGTGCCCGGAAGGAACCCACCACCCCATGAGTCCGCTCCTGCCCCGTCGCACCGCGCGCACCTCGCGCATCGGGCGCGCTGCCCTCGCCGCCACCGCGGTCGCCGTCGTCTCCGCCCTGGCGCTGGCCGGCTGCTCCGGCTCGTCCGACACCACCGGGGGCAAGGACGCCACGGTGCGCGTCGGGCTGGTGCTCGAGCCGACGAGTCTCGACATCCGCACCCAGTCCGGGGCGGCGCTCGACCAGGTGCTCATCGACAACGTGTACCAGGGGCTCGTCGGCCGGACCGCCGACGGCGAGATCCGTGACGTGCTGGCCTCGTCGCACGAGGTCTCGGACGACGGCCTGACCTACACGTTCACGCTGCGGGACGGCACGACGTTCCAGGACGGCGAGCCGGTCACCGCGGCCGACGTCGTGTGGTCGCTCGAGCAGGTCAAGTCGAACGACTCGTACGTCGACTCCGCCAAGCTCGCGGGCGTCACGTCGATCACCTCGCCTTCGGACGACTCCGTCGTGCTGAAACTCGCGAAGCCGGACTCCGACCTGCTCTGGAACCTGACCGGCCGCTCCGGTCTGGTGCTCGAGAAGGCCGCGGACAACGACCTGTCCGACAGCGCGAACGGCACCGGTCCGTTCGAGGTGGCCGACTGGAAGCAGGGCGACTCGCTCACGTTCGACCGCAACGAGGACTACTGGGGCACGAAGGCGAAGGTCGCGAAGATCGTCTTCCGGTACATCACGGACCCGTCGACCGCCGTCAACGCGATGGCGAACGGTGACCTCGACGTCCTGAACCCGGTCGACGGCACGCTGAAGAGCCAGCTGCAGGGCAACGCCGACATCGCACTGCACAGCGGCAAGACGACCGACAAGTACACGCTGGCGTTCAACAACCGCAAGGAACCGTTCACGGACGAGCGCGTGCGCCGGGCCATCCGGCAGGCGATCGACGCGAAGGCGCTCATCAAGGCGATCGGCGGCACCGGCGTGGAGCAGGGCGGCCCGATCCCGGAGCTCGACCCCGGCTACGAGGACCTCACCGACATCGACGCGTACGACCCCGCGAACGCGAAGAAGCTCCTGGCCGCCGCCGGCCAGCAGGACCTGAAGCTGACGCTCACCTACGCGAACATCTACCCGACCACGATCGGCGACGTGCTGAAGTCGCAGCTCGCCGACGTCGGGATCACCCTGACGGTCAAGCGTGTCGACTTCGCCACCTGGCTGTCCTCGGTGTTCCAGGCACCGAAGTCCGGCGAGCGGGACTTCGACCTGTCGATGGTCGACCACGTCGAGGCCCGTGACTTCGGCAACTGGGCGAACCCGGACTACTACTTCGGCTACGACAACGCGGAGGTGCAGGCGCTCTACGCCCAGTCGATCGCGGCGACCGACGAGGCCACCAAGACCGAGGCGCTCCGCAAGGCTGCACGCATCGTCAGCGAGGACGCGGCCGGCGAGTGGCTCTACACGGCGACCGAGATCACCGCGGTGCGCTCCGGCGTGACGGGCTTCCCGGTCGACGGCGGGAACTCGCGCCTCGACCTGGCGAAGCTCGCGGTCAAGTGAACCGGAGCGGCCGCGGCGGGGTGTCCGTCCCCGTAGCATCGGTGTCGTGACCCGGTTCCTCATCGGGCGGGTGCTCTTGCTCGTCGTCGGCCTGCTCGTGGCGAGCGTCATCATCTTCGCCACGCTCCGCGTGCTGCCCGGTGACGTCGCCCAGGTCGTCGCCGGCACGCAGTCGACCCCGGCGCAGGTTGAACAGCTCCGGCAGCAGCTCGGACTCGACCGGCCCGTCGTGGTGCAGTACCTCGACTGGATCGGTGGGGTGTTCCGCGGTGACCTCGGCCGCTCCCTGGTGACGAACGGTGCCGTCGCGCCGGAGATCGTGCAGAAGCTCGCGATCACCCTGCCGCTCGCCGCGATGTCCCTGGCGACCGCGCTGGTGATCGGCGTCCCGCTCGGGGTGATCGCCGCGGTGCTCCGCCGCCGTCCGGGGGGCGCGGTGATCGGGTTCGCGGCGCAGGCGGTCGCCGCCGTACCCGTCGTGTGGGCCGGCATGCTCCTCGTCGCCCTGTTCGCGGTGACGCTGCACTGGCTGCCGACGCAGGGCTTCCCGCTCGACGGCTGGTCGGAACCCGGGCGGGCGTTCGCGTCGCTCGTGCTGCCCGCGCTGACGATCGGTGCGGTCGAGGGCGCCGTGATCCTCCGGTTCACCCGGTCCGCGACGCTCTCCGTCCTCGACGCCGACCACCTGCGCACCGCCGCCGCCGTCGGCCTCACCCGCACGCAGGCGCTGCTCCGCCACGGTCTGCCGAGCGTCGCCCTCACGGTGCTCGCCGTGCTCGGTGTCCAGATCGCCGGGCTGCTCGTCGGTGCCGTCGTCGTCGAGCAGCTGTTCTCCCTGCCCGGGGTGGGCCGGATGCTCGTGACCGACGTCGGCCGCCGCGACATCACGAAGGTGCAGTCGGAACTGCTCGTGCTCACCGGACTCGTGCTGCTCGTCGGGTTCGCCGTCGATGTCGTGCACCGCACCCTCGACCCCCGACAGCGTGAGGTGCAGGGATGATCCGCCGCCTGGTGTCCCGGCCGACCGGGGTCTTCGCCGTGGTCGTGCTCGGCCTGCTGCTCGTGCTCGCCGCCGTGTCGCTCGTCTGGACGCCGCAGAACCCGTTCCGCGCCGACCCGTTCCACCAGTGGGAGGGGCCGAGCGCCGCGCACTGGTTCGGCACCGACGCCGCCGGCCGCGACATCGCGAGCTACCTGCTCGCCGGCACCCGCACCACCATGCTCGTCGCCGTCGGCTCCGGGGTGATCGCGAGCGTCGTCGGCATCGTCCTCACCGCGATCGGGTCGCTCACCGCCCGCTGGGTGCGCGAGGGCACCGCGGTCCTGCTCGACATCCTGGTGGCGTTCCCGACCCTGCTCACCGCGATGCTCCTGACCGCGGTGTTCGGCGGGTCGCTCGGCGTCGTGATCGTCAGCGTCGGGCTGTCCTTCGGCGTGACGATCGCCCGCGTGGCCCGCGGTGAGATCCGCCGGATCGCCCGGAGCGACTACGTCACGGCGGCCCGGGCGTCCGGCGTCGGCGGTGCCGGGGTGCTCTTCCGTCACCTGGTGCCGAACGCGGCGCCGCTGTTCACCGTGCAGCTTTCGCTCGCGATGGCCACGGCCGTGCTCGCCGAGGCCGGGCTGTCCTACCTGGGCTACGGCGCCGGATCGGACACCGCTTCGTGGGGCAGCCTGCTGTCCGACCTGCAGACCTACATCGGGGTCCACCCGTGGAGTGCGACCTGGCCGGGAGCCGCCATCGCCCTCGTCGTCGCGGCACTGTCGTTGCTCGGCGACGCGGTGCGTGACGCCTCGGACCCGCGGCTGACGACGAGCGACCGGACCGATCCCGGCACGACCACGCCGGGGGTGACCGCATGACCGACCACGCAGCCAACACCGACGCAGCCGGCACCGCCCACGCCACCGCAGCCTCCGGGCTCGAGGTGCGCGGGTTGTCGGTCCGCATCACGGGGCGGACGATCCTCGACGACGTCAGCTTCACCGTGCCTCCCGGCCAGCGCGTCGGCGTGATCGGCGCGAGCGGATCCGGAAAGTCCATGACCTCGCTCGCCCTGATGGGCCTGGAGCCCACCGGCGCCGTCGTGACCGGCAGCATCCGCCTGGACGGCACCGAACTCGTCGGCCTGCCCGACCGCGAGCGCGCGCGACACCGCGGCGCGGGCATCGCGATGGTGTTCCAGGAGCCGGGCACAGCGCTCGACCCGCTGCGACGGGTCGGCGCGCAGATCGCGGAGCCGCTCCGGCTGCACCGCGGGCTCGACCGGCGTGCGGCCCGCGCGGCAGCGATCGACCTGGCGGCGTCCGTGGGCCTCCCCGACCCGGAGTCGCTGCTGCGGCAGTACCCGCACCAGTTGTCCGGCGGGCAGCGGCAGCGGATCTGCATCGCGATGGCGATGGCGGGCGAGCCGTCGTACCTGGTGGCCGACGAACCGACCACGGCGCTCGACGTCACCACCGAGGCCCGCATCCTCGACCTGTTCGAGCACCTGCCGGCGGGCATGGTGTTCGTCACCCACGACCTCGCCGTGCTCGCGCGCATCGCCGACACCGCGGTCGTCCTCGACGCCGGTCGGGTGGTCGAGCAGGGCCGCGTCGCGGACCTGCTCGCCGCACCGCAGCACCCCGCCACCGCCGCGCTCGTCGACGCCGCACGTGCCACCGCCAGGAGGACCGCCCCGTGACCCTCCCCGTCCTCGAGGCCGCCGGTCTCCACCGCACCTACCGACTCCCCCGCCGCGGCCCGTTCGAGCCCGGTCCGGTCCGCACCGCGGTCGACGGCGTCGACCTGACGGTCGCCCCCGGCGCACGGCTCGGCATCGTCGGCGAATCGGGATCCGGCAAGTCCACGCTGGTCCGGTTGCTCGCCGGCCTGGAGGCCCCTTCCGCCGGCACCGTCGCCGCCTCCGGCCGTCCGGTGGTCGCGTCCCGGTCCGCGCGGGCGTTGCGCTGGTTCCGTCGCGAGACCGGGGTGGTGTTCCAGGACCCGTACGCGTCCCTCGACCCGCGGATGCGCGTCGGGGCGATCGTGGCCGAGCCGTTGCGGGCCCTGCAGGTCCCGGGCTCGCACGACGACCTGGTCCGTGCCGTGCTGGAGCGCGTCGACCTGCCCGCCGACACGGTCGACCGATACCCGCACGAGTTCTCCGGCGGGCAGCGACAGCGGATCGCGATCGCCCGGGCCGTGGTGCACTCGCCCCGGATCCTGTTCGGCGACGAGCCGATGAGCGCCCTCGACGTGGTGGTCCGGGCCCGGGTGATCGAGCTGTTCCGGTCGCTCGCTGACGATCTCGGGCTGACGCTCGTGCTGGTGTCCCATGACATCGGCGTCGTGCAGCGGTTGTGCGACACCGTCGCGGTGATGTCCGACGGCCGGATCGTCGAGCACGGGCCGGTGTCGCTCCTCGACGATCCGCAGCACCCGGTGACGCGGGCGCTGGTGTCGGCGGCACCGACGCTGCCGTAGGGCGGCCGGCGCGGCCCGGGGCGAACGTGGGGGTGCCGACGCGGAGCGACACCGTCGACGTCGTACGACGACGACTCCGTCGCACCTCCCGCCGCGCCCACCGAGTCCGGCGTCCTGAGCCGACGGTGCACGCCGCCCGGGTAGACGGGATCCATGAGCGGCGACCTCGACCAGACCCAGGCACCCTTCCTCGACGCGCTCCGGGACTACCACGCCCGAGACCGCTACGGCTTCTCGCCACCGGGCCACCGGCAGGGCCGCGGCGTCGACGCCGACACCCTGGCCGTGCTCGGCAAGGACCCGTTCCGCGCCGACGTGCTCGCCAGCGGCGGACTCGACGACCGGAAGTCCTCGAACGGGTACCTGACCACCGCGGAGTCCCTGATGGCCGAGGCCGTCGGTGCCGACACGGTCTTCTTCTCGACGTGCGGGAGCTCCCTGTCGGTGAAGGCGGCGATGCTCGCGGTCGCCGGCGTCGAGGGCGGGATCCTGGTCAGCCGTGACGCGCACAAGTCGGTGACCGCCGGCCTGGTGTTCTCCGGGCTGCAGCCGTACTGGGTGGAGCCGCGACTCGACCGTGACCAGGGGATCTCCCACCCGCCGTCGCCCGCCGACTACGCCGCGGTGTGGGACGAGCACCCGGACGCCGCCGCCGCACTCGTGGTCAGCCCGACCCCGTACGGCACCTGTGCGGACATCGCCGGCATCGCGGCGGTGTGCCACGAGCGCGGCAAGCCCCTCATCGTCGACGAGGCCTGGGGTGCGCACCTGCCCTTCTCCGAGCAGCTGCCCTCGTGGGCGATGGACGCCGGCGCCGACGTCTGCGTGACGAGCGTGCACAAGATGGGCCTCGGCTTCGAGCAGGGGTCCGTGCTGCACCTCCGTGGCGACCTCGTCGACCACGACCACCTGTGGTCCTGCGCGGACATGCTCATGACGACGAGCCCGAACGTGCTCGTCTACGCGGGCATGGACGGCTGGCGTCGGCACATGATGCGCGACGGCACTGGGCTGATCGCGCGGACCATCGTGCTCGCCGAGCAGACCCGGCAGCGCATCGAGGCGATCGACGGCATCCACGTCCTGCACGACGAGCTGCTCGGGGCGGAGGCATCGCACCAGCTCGACCCGATGCGCATGCTGCTCGACGTCGAAGCGCTCGGGATCACCGGGTACCAGGCGCACGACTGGGTCCGCGAACACCACCGGCTCGACCTCGGGCTCTCCGACCACCGGCACCTCGGCATCGACGTGTCGCTGGCTGACGACGACTTCACCACCGACCGGCTCGTGCACGCCCTGCAGTCGCTCGCCGTGGCGGCACCGGACCTGCCGCAGACGCCGCCGGTCCGCATCCCGGAACCGTCGGGCCTGCTGCTCGAGTCGGTGATGACACCCCGCGACGCCTTCTTCGGCGCGGTCGAGCTCGTGCCCGCCGACCAGGCAGCGGGGCGGATCGCGGCCGAGCAGGCGACCCCGTACCCGCCCGGGATCCCGGCGTACGTGCCCGGAGAGCGGCTGACGGCCGAGGTGATCGACTACCTGCGCAGCGGGCTCGAGGCCGGGATGGTCATTCCGGACCCCACCGACGGGAGCCTCGGCGTGATCCGGGTGGTGCGGGAGACGAGCTGAGCGGGCGCACGAGCGCTGCGACATTCCACGCGTCGTTCGACTGGTGGTCTGTCGGAGAACGCGTGTTTGTGGGACCCGGCCCCGGGCCTCTCGTCAGGCGGTCCAGGCGGCCGGGTGCCGCCGCTGCCAGCGCAACCGGCGCTCGAGCTGCGCGCCGATCGCGAGCAGGACGCGCTCACCGCCGGGACGTCCGATCAGCTGCACGCCCATCGGCAGCCCGCCACCGTCAGGGTGGTCGTCGTCGGTCACGCCGACGGGCAGGGTGATCGCGGGGAGCCCGGACACGTTCGCCATCGACGTCCACGGCGAGTAGGCGCACTGGCGGCGGAAGTCCTCGTCCGGGTCGTCGCCGTACCAGCCGAGGGGCCGCGGCGTCATCGCGAGGGTCGGCGTGAGCACCGCGTCGAACCGGTCGAAGGCGCCGATGAGCGTCGTCGAGAAGGCGTCGAGCGTCGTCATCGCGTCGAGGACCTGCGTGCCGGACAGTGCCTGTCCGCGGGCCACGAGCCACGCCACGAGCGGGGTCAGCGACGTCGGGTCGATGCCGGGCACCTGCGGCAGGCGGGCGGCGGAGCTCTCCCACGCCACCCGGAACGCGTCGGCGTACGGCACCCGGGGCATCCGGACGTCCTCGACGCCGTGCCCGACCTCGCCGAGCACCCGCACGGCGGTCTCCACGGCGGCCCGGGCCGCGGGGTCCACGACCACGTCGACGGTGTCGTCCCACGGCGACCCCTCGAGCACCCCGACGACGAACCGGCCCTCGCCGCGGACGGCTGCCGCGGTGAACGGCCCCTCGCCGACGTCGGGGGTGACGAGGGCGTAGGGCGACGGCTCCGGCAGCCCGGTCGGCGCGACCAGCGCGTCGAGCAGCATGCCCGCGTCGGCGACGGAGCGGGTGAGCGGCCCGGCCACGGACAGGCCGCCGACGCCGGAGCGGCCGGGCATCGACGGCACGCGGCCGCGGCTCGGCTTCAGCCCGACGAGTCCGGTCGCCGCGGCGGGGATCCGCACCGATCCGCCGCCGTCCGAACCGACCGCGGCCGGCAGCAGTCCGGCGGCGACGGCGACGGCCGCACCGCTCGACGACCCGCCCGGCGCGCGCGCGGTGTCGTAGGGGTTCCGCGTCACGCCGAGCCGGGTCTCGGACGACGAGGACATGCCGAACTCCGGTGACGCGGTCTTGCCGAGGCTGACGGTGCCGGCCGCGTCGAGCGCGGCGACGAGCGGGTGGTCGGCCGACGCGGGCCGCTCCGGCAGGCTCGCGGTGCCGTTCCGCGTGGGGACCCCGGCGCGGTCGTACAGGTCCTTGTCGGCGGACGGGAGGCCCCACAACGGTCTCGACGTCGGCACCAGGTGACCGAGGCGATCGGCTCGGGCCCGGGCAGCGTCCGCGGTGACCGTCACGAAGGCGCCGAGTCCGGCGTCCAGGCGTTCCACGCGGGCCAGGTAGTGCTCGGTGACCTCGAGGGCGGTCGCCTCGCCCCGGCGGATCCAGTCCCAGAGTTCCTGTGCGGAGAGGTGGTGGAGTTCGAACACGGCTCCGAGCCTAGGCGGCGGCGGCCCGTGCGTGCCCGGCCGGTGCTCCGGTGCCCCGTATCCTTCGACGGTGGACACCACTCTCCCCTCCGGCACGACGAAGCGCCGGATCGAACTCCGGCTCGTCCGGCCCCTGTTCGCCTGGTTCGCACGGCCGACCGTCACCGTCGACGGGGTGGGGCACCCGGCCCAGTGGGGCACCGGCACGTGGGCGGTGCCGGACGACGGCGACACGGTGATCGGCGTGTACCTGTTCAACCGAGCGTGGCGGTTCGGGGCGGCATCGGTGTCGGTCGGCGGCGCGACGGCGCTCGAGTACCGGAGCGGGCTGCTGCCGGTGGGTGCGGGTCGACTGGCGCCCAGGGGCTGAGGGTCGCGCCCGGGGGTGCCGCTTCCGCGTGGGACGATGGGCGCATGACCGCCACGCTCGTCGCCAAGGGCCTGTCCGGCGGGTACGCCGCTCGCACGCTGTTCGACTCCCTCGACCTGACGGTGGCGCCGGGCGACGTGATCGGGGTCGTCGGCGTGAACGGTGCCGGCAAGTCCACGCTGCTCCGGCTGCTGGCCGGGGTCGACGAGCCGCTGGCCGGCACGGTGTCCCTGGCGCCGACGGACGCGTTCGTGGGGTGGCTCCCCCAGGAGCACGAGCGCATCGCGGGCGAGACCGTCGCGGCGTACCTCGGGCGGCGGACCGGCTGCACCGAGGCGACCGTGACGATGGACGCGGCGGCGGCGGCGCTCGGGGACCCCGATGCCGGCGACGCAGCGGCCGACCGGTACTCGACGGCGCTCGACCGCTGGCTCGCCGCGGGGGCCGCGGATCTGGAGGACCGGATCCCGGCGGTGCTCGCCGACCTCGGGCTCGAACCCGGCACCGGCGACTCCGGTGCGGACGGCGTCGGCCCGGACTCGCTGATGACCGCGCTGTCCGGTGGGCAGGTCGCCCGCGTCGGGCTCGCTGCGCTGCTGCTCTCGCGGTTCGACATCGTCCTGCTCGACGAGCCGACCAACGACCTCGACCTGGACGGCCTCGACCGGCTCGAGGCGTTCGTGCGCGGGCTGCGCGGCGGGGTGGTGCTCGTCAGCCACGACCGTGAGTTCCTGGCGCGCTCGGTGACCTCGGTGCTCGAGCTCGACCTGGCGCAGTCGTCGAACCGGCTGTTCGGCGGCGGGTACGACTCGTTCCTCGAGGAGCGCGAGATCGCCCGGCAGCACAAGCGTGACGCGTACGACGAGTTCGCGTCGACGAAGGCCGACCTGGTCTCGCGGGCACGGACGCAGCGCGAGTGGTCGAGCCAGGGTGTCCGGAACGCCATGAAGAAGAGCCCGGACAACGACAAGATCCGCCGCCGTGCCGCCTCGGAGTCGAGCGAGAAACAGGCGCAGAAGGTCCGGCAGATGGAGTCCCGCATCGCCCGGCTCGACGAGGTCGAGGAGCCGCGCAAGGAATGGCAGCTCGAGTTCACGATCGGCAGCGCACCCAGGTCGTCGGCCGTCGTCGCGACGCTGTCGGACGCCACGTTCACCCAGGGCGACTTCACCCTCGGCCCGGTCTCGCTGCAGGTCGACGGCGGTGACCGGATCGGCATCACCGGTCCGAACGGCGCCGGCAAGTCCACCCTGCTGCGGGCACTGCTCGGCAAGCAGGCGCCGACGACGGGCACGGCCTCGCTCGGCTCGAGCGTCGCGGTCGGCGAGGTCGACCAGGCGCGTGCGGCGTTCACCGGTGACCAGCCCCTGGCAGCGGCGTTCGAGGCGATCGTGCCCGAGTACACCACCGCCGACGTCCGGACGCTGCTCGCGAAGTTCGGGCTGAAGGCGGACCACGTCGGCCGACCGGCCTCGGCGCTCTCCCCCGGCGAACGCACCCGGGCCGGGCTCGCGCTGCTGCAGGCCCGCGGGGTGAACGTGCTCGTGCTCGACGAGCCGACCAACCACCTCGACCTGACCGCGATCGAGCAGCTCGAGCAGGCGCTGGAGTCCTACGACGGGACCCTGCTGCTCGTCACACACGACCGGCGCATGCTGGAGACCGTCCGACTCGACCGGCAGTGGCGGGTCGAGGGCGGCACCGTCACCGAACGCTGACGGATCGACCGAGGAGGACGCACCATGCGACGCAACACCTGGATCGCGACGACCGCCGGGTTGGTGGTGCTCGCCGTCGCCGCCGTCGTGGTGGGGGCGACCGTCGGGTCACCGGCGCCGGAGCCGACCCGGGCGGCACGGGCGACGACGACACCGACCCCGAGCGCCACGCCGACGCCGACGCTCGCGGCCGTCCCCGCTGCACCGTCCGACGCGACCCTGGCCGCGCTGCCGTTGGCGTTCCACGACGCCGTCGTGCCGCAGTTGCTCGACGGCGGGGACGTGGAGCCCGAGGACACCTGGCAGATCGCGACCCCGCGCACGCCGCTCGTCGCCCTGTACGCGAGCCCGTCCAGCCGCGCCCGACCGGTGGCGACCCTGTCCCACCTGGTGTCGACGATCAACCGACCCGCGGCGACCGCGGTGTGGGGTCGCTCCCCCGGCCGGGACGGCGGGATGCTCCTGGTGTCGACTCCGTCCCGCAACCGCACCCCCGGTGACGGCGGCGACCCGGACGCGCCGAGCGCGACGTTCGCCTGGGCCCGGGCGTCCGACTTCACCGTGACGCGGACCGACCGGATGATCCGGGTCGACGTCGCCGCCAGCACGGTGTCCGTCGTCACCCGGACTGGCGAGGTCACCGCGACCGAGGCCGGCCGGCTCGGGACGCCCGAGGACCCCACACCGGTCGACACCGCCACCTACGTCGAGGCGGCGTACGTCGACACCCGCGTCGCGTACACGCAGGGCAACCCGATCATCCTGACCGGGGCGCACTCGTCCCGGATCCCGTCGTACGGCGGCAACGCCGCACTGACCGCGTTGCACTACTACCCGGACCCGACCGGCAGCTCGCACGGCTGCGTCCGGATCTCGGCGGAGATGACCCGGACCCTCGCCGCGCTGCCCGTCGGCACGCCGATCCGGTTCAGCTGAGACCGGGTCAGTGGAAGGGGCAGCGGCCCCGGACCTCGCCACCCGAGGCCGGCTTCGTCGGCAGCCGGCGGCGGTCCACCTGCAGCCCGTCGTCGAGGATCGTCAGCCGTGGGTCGCTCAGCACCGAGACCGCGGCCGCGAGCGCGGCGACGGCGACCTTCTCGCCGGGGCACCGGTGTCCCGTGGCGACGTCGGCGCCGCCGTGCGGGACGAACGTCGTGATCGCCTCGGAGTCGTCCACGCCGAGGAACCGCGACGGGTCGAAGTCGCCCGCACGGTCCCACGAGCGCTCGTCGGTGTCGGTCCCGGTGATGTCGAGCACCACGCGCCCGCCGGCGGGCAGGTGCTCGCCGTCGAGCTCGACGTCCGTGGTGGCCCAGGCGGGCAGCATCGGCACGAACGGCGCCGTCCGGCGGATCTCCTGCGCGAAGGCGACGGCGAGCGGGCCGTCGACGCGCGGCCCGTCGACGCGCGGCCCGTCCGCGGTGTCGGCCGCCCCGCTCTCGGCGGCGATCCGTGCCCGCCACTCCGGCCGGTCGTGCAGCTCCTTCGCCGCGAACGCCACGAACCGGGCCACCGCGATGGCCGGCCGGATGCTGTTCTGCAGTTCGATGCCGGCCAGCCGCGCCGGCAGCAGCGCCCCGGAGGGGTCCCGGTGCCACGCCCACTCGTGCAGGGCGGTGTGCGGCTCGGGGGCCAACCGGCCACCACGCACGGCCTCGACCAGCCGCCGGGCGTGCCGGTCCGACCAGTGCCGGTTCAGGACGGCCTGCAGGTACTCCGGTGAGTAGGGCACCCCGAAGCCGTCGACGACCTGGGCGAGCCGTGCCGCCCACCGGGTCTTCGCCGCCGGCGTCCCCGGCAGTCCGGCCCACCGCATGACCGCACGGCCGATCGCGCCGACGGCAGCGTCGTACGCCGACCGGGTGCCGCCGGCGAGCCACGCGTCGCGTTCGGTCGCCCACTCCCGGGTCAGCAGGGGTGCGAGCCGCCGGACCTGCTCGTCCTCGTACGCGACGTCGACGAAGGTCGCCTTGCGGTGGTGGTGCTCCGCCCCGTCGAGGCTGTGCACCGACCCGACACCGAACAGCGTCCGCTGCACGATCGCCGGCATCGCGCCGTGGCGTGCCGTGCGGTCGCCGTCGTAGAACAGCCCGACGCCCTCGGCGCCACGCACGAGCAGCGCCGGACGTCCGAGCAGTCGGAAGCCCACCGCTCGCGCCCCCGGACGGGTCCGGCGCCACAGGTGGGCACCGAACCCGTAGCCGCGGGTCAGGAGCGAGAGGGAGTCGTCGATCGCCATGCCGCCATGCTGCCGAGCGCCACCCGATCAGGCTCTCGGGATCCGGACCAGTCCGAGCCGCGCCACGACCTCGGCGCTCTCCGCTTCGGGGGTGCGGTCGGCGGCGATCGTCACGTGGGCCTCGTCGGGTTGCGGCGGCTCGAGCGTGGCGAGCTGCGACTGCAGCAGCGACGTCGGCATGAAGTGCCCGGAACGCTCGGACATCCGCTCCTCGATGAGCGCACCGTCACCGGCCACGTGCACGAACACCACCCCGGGGGCCCGCAGCACGTCGCGGTACGAGCGCTTCAGGGCCGAGCAGGTCACGACGCCGTTCGTGCCGGCGTCCAGGTGTCCGCGGATCCAGCCGGCGACGACGTCGAGCCACGGCCAGCGGTCCTCGTCGGTGAGCGGGGTGCCGGCGTGCATCTTGTCGACGTTCGCCTGTGGGTGCATCGCGTCGCCCTCGGCGAACTCCCACCCGATCTGCTCCGCCACCATGGCGGCGACGGTCGACTTGCCGGACCCGGAGACCCCCATCACCACCAGGACACGTGCGTCCAGCCCGGTGTCGGCCGCCCCGGCAGCATCGGCCGCACCGAGGTCTGCTGCGCCGCTCATCGGATGAACACCCCGGCCAGCAGGACCCCGACCAGACCGAACACCGAGATGAGGCACTCGAGCACCGTCCACGTCTTGAACGTCTGCCCCACCGTGGTGCCAAGGTACCCCTTCACCAGCCAGAACCCGGCGTCGTTGACGTGCGACAGGAACACCGACCCGGCTCCGATCGCGAGCACGAGCAGCGACGTCATCGGGGTCGACAGGTCGGCGGCGATCGGTGCCATGATGCCGGCGGCGGTCACGGTGGCGACCGTGGCGGACCCGGTCGCCACGCGGACCAGGGCCGAGACGACCCAGGCGACGAGCAGCACCGAGACGCCGGAGTCCTTGACGGCGTCGGCGATCACGCCGCCGATCCCGGTGTCGATGAGCACCTGCTTGAAGCCACCGCCGGCGCCGACGATGAGCAGCACCCCGGCGATCGGGGGCAGCGCGCTCTCGAGCGACTTCGACACCGCCGAGCGGTCCATGCCACCGCCGATCGCGAAGAAGACCATCGCGTAGACGGCCGCGATGCCGATGGCGATCATCGGCGAACCGAGGAAGTCGAGCAGGCTCACCCACGAGCCGGCGGCGTCGGGGGCGGTGGCCTCACGGACCGCCTGGGCGAGCATGAGCACGACCGGCAGCAGGATGCCGACCAGGGCGACGGTGAACGACGGGCTGCGCGGTTCGCTGATGACGCGCGTGAAGTCGCTCTTGCCGTTGGGCAGGGACGCGGTGTCCTGCGTGACGGGGCCGCGCCGGGCCTGGCGTCCGGGGTGTGCCGGGTCGTCCACGAATGCGGCGGACCCGGAACCCGACCCCGAGCCCGGGCCGGCGGTGGCGACCGCCCCGCGCGACCCGAACATGTCGGGGACGGGGATGTCGACCCAGCGGGCCGCGAACCGGGCGAAGAGCGGCCCGGCCAGGATGATCACCGGGATCGCCAGCACGATGCCGAAGGCGAGCGTGGTGCCGAGGTTCGCGCCGACGGTGGAGATCGCGACGAGCGGGCCGGGGTGCGGCGGGACGAACGCGTGCATCGTCGACAGGCCGACCAGGGCGGGGACGGCGATCTTCATGATCGGCACCTCGCTCCGCTTGGCGACCAGCACGATGATGGGGATGAGCAGGACGAGGCCGACCTCGAAGAACATCGGCAGCCCGATGAGCGCCCCGATCAGGGCCATCGTCCACGGCAGCGCCGCCTTCGACGACTTCCGCACCAGGGTGTCCACGACACGGTCCGCTGCGCCCGAGTCGACGAGCATCTTGCCGAACATCGCCCCCAGCCCGACCAGGATGCCGACGCTCGTCATGGTCGCGCCGAAGCCGTCGCCGAAGCTCGTGACCGCCTTGTCCGGCGCGAGGCCTGCGCCGATCCCGACGCCGAGCGCACCGATCGTGAGCGCGATGAACGGGTGCACCTTGAGCCAGGTGATGAGCGCGATGATCACCACGATGCCGACGAGCGCCGCGATGATCAGCTGCGGGATGGAACCGGACGGGTCGACCGTCTCGGTGGTGCCACCCGCGGCGAGCAGGTGGTCCGGGAGAGCGTGAGGCATCAGCGCCCCTTCCTGGAGTCGCTGCTGCGCGGCTCCGTCGCCTTCGTGTCGAGGGTGGACTGGCGCGACGAACGCCGACCCTCAATAATCTGATTAATCAGACTATACGACGTCGTCCCGCGCGCCGACCGCCCGTCTCCGGAGTCTGCCGCTTCGATGGGACCGGCGTCACGGCGACCGCGTGACCCGTACTGCACGGAGGAAACGATGCCCACCGCACGCGGACTGCACGCCCACGTGCTCGACACCCTGGGCCAGCGGATCGTCGACGGCGACCTGGCCGCGGGCGCCGTCGTCCGACCCGAACTGGTGGCCGACGAGTTCGGGGTGTCCCGCTCGGTCGTCCGCGAGGCCCTGCGCGTCCTGCAGTCCCTCGGCCTGGTCGAGCCCCGGCAGCGGGTCGGCACGCTCGTCCGCGACATCACCGCGTGGGAGCTGCTCGCCCCCACGGTGATCCGGTGGCGCGGCGGATCACCGGCGTACTTCGTGCAGCAGCGGGAGCTCGTCGAACTCCGACTCGGCGTCGAACCGGTCGCGGCGTCCCTGACCGCCGGCTCCGAGGGCGCGGACGCCGTGCTCGCCGCCGCCGAGGACATGCTCGACGCCTGCGGGCGCGAGGACAGCCGCGCTTACCTGGAGGCCGACGTCCGCTTCCACCGTGCACTGCTCACCGGGTCGGGGAACGCCGTGTTCGCGCACTTCGCCGGGACGGTCGAGGCCCTCCTGCGCACCCGCACGTCGGAGTCGCGCGACCCCATCACGCGCTGGACGCGCGAGGCGGCGCTCCGGCACGAGGCCGTCGGGCGCGCAGCGGTCGACGGTGACGCGGACGCCGCGGCGGCGGCGGCCACCGCGCTGCTCCGCGTGACGCGCGACGAGTTCATCACCGAGGCCCCGGCGGGCTGACCCGGCCACGGCGGTCCGGCGCGACCCGGAGACGGCCTGGAGGCGCGTGCCGGGCCCGCCACGCGCCTCCCGTCCGCACCGCCCACGTTCTCGTGCGTGACGCCCGTCGACCGCGTCGGGTCCGTCAGCGTCGTCGTGCGAACAGCCGCGGGCCGCGCAGGCGGAGCCGCATCGTGACGGTGCCGAGCCAGCGGTCGTACTTGTAGCCGACCTTGCCCATCCGGCCGACCTCCTCGAAGCCGAGCCGCTCGTGCAGCCGGATCGACGCCTCGGCCTGGCGGTCCGCGATGACGGCGACGACCTCGCGCACGCCGGCCGACCGGCACTCGTCGAGCAGCGCCTCCATCAGTGCGCGGCCGAGCCCCTTGCCACCGGACGCGGCGCCGAGGTAGATCGAGTCCTCGACGACGTGGTTCGAGCGGTCCCGGGGGTTCCACGCGTCGACCAGGGCGTACCCGAGGATCTGTCCGGCAGGGTTCTCCGCCACCAGGAACGGCAGGCGGCGCTTCCGGATGTCGTCGTAGCGCTTCTTCCACGCGGCGTACGTGAACGCCGCCGGGTCGAAGGTCACCGACGAGTTGCGGACGTAGTGCGTGTGGATCTCGCGCACGTGGGGCAGGTCCCCCACCTCGGCCGCACGGATGCGGTACTCGAAGGCCGTCTCGGTCGCCACGGGGGCACGCAGGTGTCGCGGCAGGACCCGCCGTCGCTGGTATTCCTCCTCGAGCACGTGCCGAGCCTACTGAGCGGGCAGCGTCCAGTCGACGGGCGGTGCGCCCTGCGACTCGAGCAGGGCGTTCACCTGCGAGAACGGGCGGCTGCCGAAGAACCCGCGCGACGCGCTGAGCGGGCTCGGATGGGCCGACGCGACGACCGGGGTGTCACCGAGGAGCGGTCGCACCGACCCGGCCTGGGCGCCCCAGAGCACGGCGACGAGCGGGCCGCCACGGGCGACGAGGGCACGGACGGCCTGGTCGGTCACCGCCTCCCAGCCCTTGCCGCGGTGACTGCCGGCCTCGCCCGCCTGCACGGTGAGCACCCGGTTGAGCAGCAGGACGCCCTGGTCGGACCAGGCCCGCAGGTCGCCGTGCCGCGGCGGCGTCACCCCGAGGTCGTCGGCGAGCTCGCGGTAGATGTTCGCCAGGCTGCGCGGCACCGGACGGACGGTCGGGTCGACCGCGAACGACAGGCCGATCGGGTGGCCGGGCGTCGGGTACGGGTCCTGCCCGACGACCAGCACCCTGACGGCGTCGAACGGGGTCGTGAAGGCACGCAGGACGTCGCCGCCAGCGGGCAGGTAGTGACGGCCCGCAGTGGTCTCGTCCCGCAGCCATGCGCCGATCCGGTGCACGTCGGGCTCCACGGGTGCGAGCGCCGACGCCCAGCCGGGGTCGACCAGGTCGGCGAGCGGCCGGGGTTCCACGTCGGCTACGCGCCCATGGTGGCGACGGCCACCGACTCCTCGCCGGCCATCACGCGCCAGACGCTGCCGGTCCCGCGGACCTCGAGCGCGCCCTCGCCGACGACGAGCGTGGTGTCCTCGTCGATCGCGAGTCCGGCGGTGACGAACTCGGCCTCGGCGCTGGCGATGAGCCGCGCGAGCGTGCCGGCCTGCACCGCGTGCACGTCGATGGTCAGGTCGACCAGGCCGAGGCCCTCGCGGAGCTCGACCTCGTCCAGGCCCTCGGACGCCGCTTCGGGGCAGATCTCGACGCCGCCGATGCGCCAGCCGCCCACCAGGGCACGGTCGGCGGCGATCATCGCACCGGCCGAGTAGCCGAGGTAGGGCAGACCGTCGGAGACGAGCAGCCGGAGCTGGTCGACGAGCGGGGCGATCGCCACCAGGTAGTCGGGGGTGACACCGCCACCGACCACCAGGGCGTCGACGTCGCTCAGGACGGTGGTGTCGAAGACCTGACCGGCTGCGACCTCGGTGACGAGCACCTCGGCCGTGCGCGGGCCGCCGAGGACCTCGGCGATGTCGGCGGTCGACGACGGGCTGCCGCCGTCCGGGCCCGCCACGGAGAGCAGGGCGATGCGCGGGGTGCTCCGGCCGACCGCTGCCGAACGGGCGGTGGCCTCGGCGAGGAACGGCGCTGCGGCGTCCGAGGCGGCGAACAGACCGCCGCCGACCAGGTGGATGCTCACGACTCGGCCGTCACGGGGGCGAGGGCGCTCCACGGGAACGTGATCCAGCCGTCGACCCGACGCCACACGTGGTCGGGTTCGAGGACGGTGCCGGGCTTCGAGTACAGGCAGGCGCTCCGGACGTCGGCACCGGCGTTCCGGATGATGTCGACCACCAGGCGCAGGGTGCGGCCGGAGTCCGACACGTCGTCGACGACGAGGACCCGCTTGCCCGCCAGGCTCGGGGCGTCGAGGGCGGGGGCGAGCACGACCGGCTCCTCCAGCCGCTGCTCGACGTCGGTGTAGAACTCGACGTTGATCGAGCCGCACTCCTTGGTGCCGAGCGCGTACGCCACGGCGCCGGCGATGATCAGTCCGCCGCGGGCGACGGCGACGACGACCTCGGGCTCGAAGCCGCTGGACAGGACGTCCTTGGCGAGCAGGCGTGCGGCGTCACCGAACTCGAGCCAGCCGAGTACCTCGGGCCCGCTCGTCACGGTCACGGTGGACGGAGCCGCGGGCTCGGGTTCGCTGCTGATCGGCATCCGACCACGGTACCGGCAGGGAGCCCACGCCCGCGACCCGCGCCCGCCGCCCGGGCGCTGCGTGGGGCCGGCGCGGGTCCGGCGCGGGACCGGCGCGGGTCCGGCGCGGGTCCGGCGCGGGGCCGGCGCGGGTCCGGCGCGGGTTGGGCGCGGTCCGCTCAGCGGGGCGTCAGCGGGCCGCGGGCCAGCTTGTGCTGCGCCGACTGCGCCACCGGCCGGATCGTCACGAGGTCGAGGTTCACGTGGGCCGGCAGCTCCACGGCGTGCACGATCGCCCCGGCGACGTCGTCGGCCACGAGCGGCTCCGGCACGTCGTCGTACACCGCGGCGGCCTTCTGCTCGTCCCCGCGGAACCGGGTGAGCGCGAACTCGTCGGTCTTCACCATGCCCGGCGCGATCTCGACGACCCGGATCGGCTCCCCGTTCAGCTCGAGCCGGAGTGCGCCGACCAGGGCGTGCTCGGCGAACTTCGCGGCGTTGTAGCCGCCACCGTTCTCGTACGCGACGAAGCCGGCGGTGCTGGTGACCGTGACGATGTCCGCTCCCCCGGACGCGCGAGCGCGATCGCGCAGGTGCGGCAGCAGCGCGGAGACGACACGCTTCGTGCCGATCACGTTGACCTCGAACATGGCGCGCCAGTCGTCGACGTCGGACTCCTCGACACTCGCCGAACCGAACGCCCCACCGGCGTTGTTCACGAGCACGTCGGCGCCGCCGAGGTCCGCCACCCGCGCGGCGAGCGCCGCCACGTCGTCGGCGTCCGTGATGTCGGCGACCAGGGTCTCGGCCCCGGTCTCCGCGGCGAGCGCCTCGAGCTTCGCGGCGCGGCGGGCCACGGCGAGCACGTCCCAGCCCCGCGACCGGAACAGCCGAACGGTGGCCGCCCCGATGCCCGAGCTCGCTCCGGTGACGACTGCGCGCCGTGCTGCCATGTGATCTGCCTCCTGCGTCGGTGACCGGGGCACGTCGTGGCCCGGTCCGTCCACCGTACCGAGCGGGACGGTTCCGGCACCGCACCAAGCCGTCCAGGTCACGATCCGGTAACGTGACCGGCGATGACGACGGATGCCGCCCCTCCCGCCCCCTCGGCCCCGGCGACGCAGCTCGAACCCGGTCGAGCCCCGCGCCGGATCCCGATGTGGGACACCGCGCGGTTCGTCGCGGTCACGCTCGTGGTCATCGGGCACGCGATTCAGCGGCAGACGCCGGCGAGCGAGCACGCCCTGGCCCTCTACACGTTCATCTACGCGTTCCACATGCCGGCGTTCGGCGTGATCAGCGGCTACTTCTCGTCGGCGGACACCCCGACCGCGAAGCGGATGCGCCGGACGATCACGGACATCGTCGTGCCGTACATCATCATGCAGACGATCTGGACCGTGGTGCAGGGCCTCGTCGAGGGCGGCAAGGACTTCAACCCGACGAAGCCGACGTGGACCCTGTGGTTCCTGCTGGCCCTGGGCATCTTCAAGCTGATCCTGCCGTACCTGGCGCAGCTGCGGTGGCCACTGTTCTGGGCGGTCGTGTTCAGCATCGGCGTCGGCTACTTCGACAACGTCGACTCGACGCTCTCGCTGTCCCGCGCGATCAGCCTGCTGCCGTTCTTCCTGCTCGGGTGGCAGGTCAAGCAGTGGGGCGTCTTCGACCGCTGGTACGAGGCGTCCCGTCGCACGGTCGTCCGGGTGCGGATCGCCGCCGTCGTGGTGTTCGCCGCCTGGGCGGTGTCGTGCGCGGTCTGGATCCCGCAGTTCAAGGAGTTCGACCTGCACCACTGGTTCTTCTACGACGACTCCTACTCGGGGCTCGGCGAGGACGCCTGGTGGGCGGGTGCGGTGCGGTTCGGCCTGATGCTGCTCGCGACCCTGCTGACGGCGTCGTTCCTGGTGCTCATCCCCCGTCGGAACATCTGGATCACGCAGTTCGGCGCCGCGACGATGTACGTCTACCTGCTCCACACGTTCGTCCTCTACCCGATCCGGGAGTCCGGCGTCCTGGCCGGCGAGCACTCGGCCTGGCCGTTCGTGCTCCTCATGGTCGTCATCGCGTGCGTCGTCAGCCTCTTCCTGGCGCAGCCCTTCGTGCGGCGCGGGATGCGGTGGCTGCTCGAGCCGAAGGTCGACTGGCTGTTCCGCCGCGACGCGTGACATTGCCGCGCAAGCAGTCGTCTTCGCTGCGCTCAGTCGGCAGCGCGCGACGTCGCGGCAGGCCGCGACCGATCCCCGTGGTCGCCGCCGTCAGCCCCGGGCACCATCCTGGCCTGGAGGCGCGGGGCGGGCCCGGCGGGTGCGTTACGTCCCGAGGCGGGTGCGGTGGTGCGGGCCCGGCCACCTGCGTACCGTGACACCCGACGCACAGCAGCGCCGAGCCTCCGGGCCGAGCGCAAGGCGACCCGACGACCAGCCGCACCGGACAGGAGCACCAAGATGACCGAGCACGACGCCGCGCAGTGGCAGTTCGAGACCACCCAGGTCCACGCCGGCGCACAGCCGGACCCGACCACGGGCGCCCGAGCGACGCCGATCTACAAGACGACCTCGTACGTCTTCGCGAACTCGGACGAAGCGCGCGACCTGTTCGCGCTCGCCAAGCCGGGCAACATCTACTCCCGGATCATGAACCCGACGAACGACGTCGTCGAGCAGCGGATCGCCGCGCTCGAGGGCGGGTCCGGGGCCCTGCTCGTCGCGTCCGGCCAGGCTGCCGAGACCTACGCGGTGCTGAACATCGCGGGGGCGGGTGACCACATCGTGTCGTCGTCGTCGATCTACGGCGGCACGTACAACCTGTTCAAGTACACGCTGGCGAAGCTCGGCATCGAGACGACGTTCGTCGAGGACCAGGACGACCTCGAGGAGTGGCGCCGCGCGGTCCGCCCGAACACGAAGCTGTTCTTCGCCGAGACCATCGGCAACCCGAAGATCAACGTCCTCGACATCACGGGTGTCAGCGACGTCGCCCACGAGTCCGGCGTCCCGCTGATCGTCGACAACACGATCGCGACGCCGTACCTGATCCGTCCGTTCGAGCACGGCGCCGACATCGTGGTGCACTCGGCCACGAAGTTCCTCGGTGGCCACGGCACGGTCATCGGCGGGATCATCGTCGACGGCGGGAAGTTCGCCTGGTCGCAGCACGCCGACCGGTTCCCGGAGTTCAACACGCCCGACCCGTCGTACCACGGTGCGGTCTTCGCCGAGGCGGTCGGCAACGAGCTCGCCTACATCGTGAAGGCCCGGGTGCAGCTGCTCCGCGACCTCGGTGCGTCGAACTCGGCGGACACGGCGTTCGCACTGCTGCAGGGCATCGAGACCCTGTCGCTCCGCATCGAGCGGCACGTGTCCAACGCGCAGGAGATCGCGGAGTGGCTCGACCAGCACCCCGACGTCGCCACCGTGGCCTACGCCGGTCTGCCGACGTCGCCCTGGTACGCCGCCGCGAACCGGTACGCGCCGAAGGGCGTCGGCGCCGTGCTGTCGTTCGAGCTCAAGGGCGGGGTGACCGTGGGCAAGGCGTTCGTCGACAACCTGCAGCTGTTCTCGCACCTGGCGAACATCGGCGACGTCCGCTCGCTCGTCATCCACCCGGCGTCGACCACGCACTCGCAGCTCACTCCCGAGCAGCAGCTCACTACCGGGGTCACGCCCGGCCTGGTGCGCCTGTCGGTCGGCATCGAGAACATCGCCGACCTGAAGGCCGACCTCGAGGCCGGGCTCGCCGCGGCCCGGGCGATCGCGCAGGAGAGCCAGCGCGCGTAGGGCTTGCGCGCCGCCTGCCTGCCCGCCCACCTGCCTGCCCGCCTGCCCATGCGCGTGCATGTTGCGACGTCCCACGTGTCGATCGACGCGTGGGACGTCGCTCGTTGCACACGCATCCGGTACGTGCGCATCGTGCGACGATCCACGAGTCGAACGACGCGCACGATGTCGGAACATGCGTACGCACGCAACGGCGAGCGCGGCCCGGAGCCCGGCCGCGCGCCGGGCGTGACGTAACACGGCGGCGGCGACCCGCGCCTCCCGGCAGACTGGACCCACGATGGACTGGCAGACGACCCCCGAGGACTCCGTGCCGTCCACCCTGGTGCCCGGCACCGAACTCGGCACCCTCGGCAAGCCGCCCGTGACCGGTGCCTGGCGTCCCGGTGACCACCCGGGTGCACGCCACTTCGAGTCCCTCGGCGAGCAGTGGGTGCGCGGCGGTCGCCTCCCGTCCGTGCGCGTGGCCTACGAGACGTGGGGCACGCTCAACGCCGCCCGCGACAACGCGGTGCTCGTCCTGCACGCACTGACCGGTGACTCGCACGTCGCGGGCGCCCCCGGCCCGGGCCACCGCACAGCCGGCTGGTGGGGTGACGTCGTCGGGCCCGGCCGGGCGATCGACACCGACCGGTGGTTCGTGATCGCGCCGAACATGCTCGGCGGCTGCCAGGGCACCACCGGGCCGTCGTCGGTGTCGCCGACGGGCGCGGAGTGGGGCTCGCGGTTCCCGTTCGTGACGGTGCGCGACCAGGTCGAGGTGCAGGCGCAGCTCGCCGACCGGCTCGGCATCGAGACCTTCGCGGCGGTCGTCGGCGGGTCGATGGGCGGCATGCACGCCCTCGAGTTCGCGGTCTCGCACCCCGCGCGTGTGCAGCGTCTGGCTGTCCTGGCGTCGACGGCGCAGACCACCGCCGACCAGATCGCGGCGAACTCGCTGCAGCGGGCGGCGATCCAGATGGACCCGGCGTTCGCCGGCGGCGACTACTTCGAGGCCGAGGCCGGCGAGGGACCGCACCGGGGACTGTCACTGGCCCGGCGGATGGCGCTCATGACGTACCGCGCGTCGGACGAGCTGAACAGCCGCTTTGCGCGGTCCTGGCAGAGCGACGTCTCCCCGCTCGGCGACGACGGCCGGTTCTCCGTGGAGAGCTACCTCGACTTCCACGGCAACAAGTTCACGCGGCGGTTCGACGCCTCGAGCTACGTCACGCTGACGTACGCGATGGACTCGCACGACGTCGGTGCCGGTCGCGGCGGAGTGTCGGCCGCCCTCGGGCTGGTGACCGCGCGGACCCTGGTGGTGGGCATCTCGAGCGACCGGCTGTTCCCCGTCGAGGACCAGCACCGGATCGCCGCGGGCGTGCCGGACGCGCTCGACGGGGACACCGCAGCGGTGATCGAGAGCGAGTTCGGACACGACGGGTTCCTCATCGAGCACGAGCAGGTCGGGGCGCACCTGCGGCGGTTGCTCGAGCCCTGAGCGGGGCCTGCCGTCACCGCGGCGCGCCGAAGACCCCCCAACGGGTGGCGCGCGTGGAATGATGGCGTGGAGCCCGGCACTGACCGACGCTCGGTTTCCCGCACCACCCAGATCGTCACCAACCAGGACATCGATGGACTTCATCGCACAGGAACGCGACCGCTTGCTGCGGTCGGCGACCCGTGTCGTGGGCATCGTCTGCGCGCTCGTCAGCGTCGTGGGCATCCTCTCCGCGGCCGCCGTGCCCACGGCGTCCCTCATCGGCGCACTCCTCTGCATCGCCGCGATGATCACCGCGCTCGTGTGCTTCGGCCGCGGCGGTGAAGTGTGGTGGACCGCCGCCATCGTCGTCGCCGGGCTCGCCACGATGGTGTTGCTCTTCACCGGCGTCGACGACTCGGCGCGGCCCCTCGTCGCCAGCGCCGTCATGCCCCTGGCTGCCGGCGGGCTCTCGGCACCGCTGATGGCACAGCGCGGGCACCCGGTCGGTCTCGGCATCACCATCGCCGGCGGCGGTGCCGTGGTGGTGCTCATGCTCTGGGGATCGGGCTCGCTCCTGTCGACCCCGGTCAGCGGCGCACTGCTCGGGTGGATCCTGATGGCCGTCGTGGCGATCTGGATCTCGCGCAGCATCCCCCGCGTCGCCCGCCGCATCTACAGCATCGGCACCGCCCACCGCGCCGAACGGCAGGCCAGCGAGACCGAGGCGCAGCGCCGCCAGGGTGCCCGCCTGCTGCACGACACCGTGCTCGCGACCCTGACGCTGCTCGCGCACTCCGGCGTCGGCGTCTCCGAGCAGGCGATGCGCGAGCAGGCCGCCGAGGACGCCCGACTGCTGCGGCACCTGCGCCTCGGTGCGACCCCGCAGCCCTCGCAGTCCGGTGACTACTCGCTCACCCGTGAAGAAGAGTCACCGCTCGGGCAGACCCTCGAGTCGGTCAAGCAGCGCTTCGGCCGGATGGGGCTCGAGGTCAGCTGGCACGGCACCGGGCAGGTCCTGCTGCCGTCGAACGTGCTCGACGCGTTCCTGCTCGCGCTCGGCGAGTGCCTCGAGAACGTCCGTCGGCACGCCGGCGTCGGCGAGGCCCACGTCACCATCGTCCACGACAACGAGGTCGTCCGTGCGATGGTCACCGACTCCGGCGTCGGCTTCGACCTCACCACCGTCAGTGCCGAGCGACTCGGCTTCAAGGAGAGCGTCGTGAACCGCCTGCGCGAGGTCGGCGGCGACGCCAAGCTCTTCTCCGCGCCGGGCTCCGGCACCACCGTCGTCCTGGAGGCACCGCGATGACCCGGGTCCCCGAGGACACCATCGGCCGCCGCCTGCCCGGTGAGACGGCTCCGCCCGCACCCCGCACCCGCCGCGAGGCGCGTGAGCGGTACCGCACGAGCGAACGCCGCCAGGCCAGAGGGCTCCCGTCGACGTCCACCGGCGCCCGGTCCCTGCGGCAGGCCGCGAAGCCCGGCGCCTCGCTCGGTGCCGGCTACCTCGGCCTCGGCGCCGCGGTCCTCACCGCGATCGAGGCCGTCGCCGGCATCGCGTTCTTCCTGGTGCGCTGGAACGAGTACTCCGACCCGTGGCTGCCCGCCGTCGCCTGGGCGCTCTACCTCGTCGCGGCCGTCGGGGTCGGACTCAGCGTCCTGACCTACGGCGAACGCCTGACGGGTCCGGCCTTCGCGCTGATCTGCGTCGTGCTGGCCTGCGTCGTCACGCTCGACTTCATCGGCATCTGGCCCGAGCACGACATCGCACACACCGCCACGGCGTCGATGGCCGCGGGCTTCGCCCTGCTGCCGATCGCCACGCTCCGACCCGCCCGCGAGGTCGCCGCCGCCATCGGCGTGCTCGGCATCGCGTTCATCGTGATGGCCGTCGCGTCGACGCCGATCACGCACGACACCATGCCCGGCATCGTCTCCCTGCTGTCACTCGTCGTCGTGCCGCCGGCGCTCGCGCTGTACGTCGTGCAGCGGTTCCGCCAGCTCGTGCAGCGCGAACTCGACCGGGTGCTCGTGCAGAGCAACGTGCAGGCGCCGCAGTTCGCCGTCGGCATGCTCGCCTCGGACGAGCTCGCCCGGCTCGACCTGGCCGCCGAGAAGCTGCTCGACGCCGTCGCGAACGGCACCGACCCGCTGCCGTTGTCCGACGCCTCGAGCTCCGTCGCCGCGTCGCTCGCCACCGAGCTCCGCCTGCACCTGATCGAGGGACGCCGCGAGACCTGGCTTTACCACGCCATCACCGAGTCCGACCACCTCGGTCGCTCGGTGAGCGTCGCCGACCCGACCGCCCTGGCCGGGCACCTCTCCCCCACGCAGCGCGACGGGTTGCTGCAGGCGATCTGGCAGATGGTCGGCGACGGCCGCACCGCGCAGCCCGGCATGCCCGTCGTCTCCGTCACCCTCGGTCCGATCGGCTCCGACGGTCACCCGGTCAGCGACGACACGATGGACGTGCCCGTCGTGATCGAGTCCCGCGGGGTGCCCCGGCGCAGCCTCGGCCCGACGGCCTGGAGTGCCCTGCAGCGCATCGGCCCGTACACCGAGACCGTCCGCGACGGCACGCTGCACATCGTCGCGCACTGCGTCGTGAACCGACATCCGTCGATGTAGCTGCCGGACACCCGCACGCCTCACCGATTTCCGGCCCTCATCCTCCTAGGATCGGCCGAGCAACCGCACCGAGAAAGGACGCCAGCATGGCGACTCCAGAGGAACCGATCCGACTCGCACTGGTCGACGACCACAGGATGCTCCTCGGCGCGCTCACGGAGTGGATCCGGAACGCCGCCGACGACATCACCCTGGTGGCCGCCGTCACGACCTGGCCCGAGCTCCTGACGAGCCCGGCGTTCCCGGTCGACGTCGTGCTTCTGGACCTGGACCTCAAGGACTCCATCCCGGTGTCGCTGAAGATCTCGACCCTCAAGACCGCGGGCGTCAAGACCGTCGTGATGAGCACCTACTCGGAGCCGAACGTCGTGCGCGAGGCCCTCGGTGCCGGCGCCCTCGGGTACCTCGTCAAGAGCGAGGACGCCGACATGATCGTCGAGGCGATCCGCTCCGCCCAGCGCGGCGAGCAGTACGTCTCGGCCGAACTCGACCTCGCCATCAACAGCGGTGACGTCGGCGGTGTCCCGAAGCTCAGCGCCCAGGAACGTCGCGTGATGGCCCTGTACGGCGGTGGCGAGCCCGTCAAGAGCGTCGCCTACCAGCTCGGCATCTCCGAGGAGACCGCGAAGAGCTACCTCAAGCGCATCCGCGAGAAGTACCGCGTCGCCGGCTTCGACGTGGGCACGAAGGTGGCGCTCCGGAAGCGTGCGATCACCGACGGCATCATCGTGCAGGACGGCAGCCCCCTGGGCCTGTAGCGCCGCGTGCACGCTGCGCTTCGTGCGCACAGATGGTCGGGTCCCGTCACGGGAACCGACCATTTCTGCTCACCATGGGCGGTCTCCCGCACCCACCGGACGGACGGGAGGCCCGTGGCGGCGTCGCCACGGGCCTCCCGTCCGTCGGTGCGCGCGCGCACCCCGCGTGTCAGGCCGTCGGGACCGGTGCGGTGATCGGACCGGTCGACGGCGACGAGGAGCGCAGCGACGCGCGACGGGTGCTCCGCCGCTCGACGGCGTAGCTCACCATCGTCACCAGCACACCGAGCAGCGCCAGGCCGATGCCCAGCCAGCCCGGTGCGAGGAACCCGAAGCCGGCGGCGATGACGGCGCCGCCCAGGGCCGCACCGATCGAGTTGCCGATGTTGAACGCCGAGTGGTTCAGCGCCGCCGCGATCGTGCGGGCATCCCCCGCGACGTCCATCAAGCGCGACTGCACCGCCGGCGGGATCGCCGACGAGGTCGCCCCGAGCAGGAACGCGCCGAGCAGCATGCCCCAGAGCCACTGCGCCGTGAGGACCGTGAGGAGCAGCGCCCCGATCAGCGCGAACATGCCGACGTAGATGGTGCGCTTCACGCTGTGGTCGGCCAGGTGTCCGCCGAGCACTCCGCCGACGACCATGCCGATGCCCACGACGACGAGCACGATCGGCACGAACGACTCGGGCATCCCGGTGGTGTTCTGCACGAGCGGCGAGATGTACGAGTACACCGCGAAGAACCCGCCGAACCCGACGGCGCCGAGACCCATCACGATCCACACCTGCGGCACACGGAACGCCCGGAGCTCACGACCGATCGTGGCGTGCTCGTCGCGGGCGCTCTTCGGCACGAAGGCCGCGACGGCCAGGAACGTCAGGGCGAACAGCGCGGCGACCACGCCGTAGGCGACCCGCCACCCGGCCACCTGTCCGACCCAGGTGATCGCCGGGACCCCGACGACGTTCGCGACCGACAGGCCGAGCAGCACCATGGCGATGCCCTTGCCGCGCTTGCCCGGGCCCATCATGTCGCCGGCGACGATCGACGCGATGCCGAAGTAGGCGCCGTGCGGCAGGCCCGCGACGAAGCGGGCGACGAGCACCAGACCGAACGAGGGCAGCAGCGCACTCGCGATCGTCGCGACGACGAACCCGACGAGCAGCACGAGGATCAGGCCCTTGCGCGGGAACCGGGCGGACATCGCCGCGATGGTCGGCGCACCGACGACGACCCCGAGGGCGTACGCGCTGACGAGCCAGCCGGCGTGGGCGATCCCGGCGTCGGGGTCGATGCCGTACTGCTCGGGGAGCAGGGCCTGCGCGATGTTCGGCAGCAATCCCATCGCGACGAACTCGGTCGACCCGATGGCGAACCCGCCGAGGGCGAGCGAGATGAGCGCGAGGGTGCGACGCGCAGGCGTGAGCTGTGACATGGGGCCTGTTCTCGTGACGGGAGGGTCTGGGCGGCCGTCACAGCGGGACTGCCGTTCGGGCAGCGCGGTCACGGCGGGGAGTGCCGGTCCGGGTTCAGCGGCGAACGGGACTGGCCGGGCGGTGTCGATCACCCGGTCTTCGCAGTGTAGACCGCTCCAAAGCCTCAACGGAAGCCGGACTGCGCCCGGTGGTCGCCGCGCTGGCAGCCGCGCTGCGCACGCCGGAGCGGTCAGCGGGTCGGCGGCGGCGGGTCGGCGGCGGCGGCGGCGGGAGTCTCGGCCAGGCGGACAGTTCTTGCGGTCTGCGACACGTGCAGTGCCCGTCGGCGCGAGACTCGGGTCAAACCCCTCGGCAAGCCCCGGGGGCGAGCACGACCGTCGGCCCGCCAGCGCGTCAGGTCAGGCCGCCTGACGCTCCGCGTGGGCCTGACGTGCGGTGGTGACTGCGGGCTCGGGCAGCTCGTCGCGGTGGACCCATCCGGTGCCGCACTCCGCGCAGGTCGCCCAGGCGTTGTCGCCCTGTTCATCCGTGTCGATGACGACCGTTCGCAGGTCGCAGTCGGGGCACCAGCCGTCGTGCATCATCACGCGCTCCTCGTCGTCTCGCAGGCCACCCGGTGTGGCTCGATGCAGACCATGAGACACCCGACCACCGACATCCGAGGGAGGGCACCGGCGTGTCGTCCGCGCCGAGGACGCAGGATGGCGACGTGCCCACCGTCACGACCGTCCTGGCCTCCTGCGCCGCCGGCGCGCCTGCGAACTGCGAGGACGTCACCGACCCGGTCGGGATCGTCGTCGTCGTGGTGTTCGCGGTCGCCGGCCTCGTCCTGCTGACGGTCGCCGCGGTCTTCGGCACCGACCCTCGTCGCCGTAGGCGTCCGCGTCGGCGCCGCTGACCGCTACTCGCCGAGCGCGGCCTCGAGCCGTTCGAGCTTGCCGTCGATCTCACCGGTGTGCCCGGGGCGGATGTCGGCCTTGAGCACGAGCGACACCCGCGTGCCGTACTCGCCGACGGCCTCGGTGGCGCGCTTGACGACGTCCATGACCTCGTCCCACTCCCCCTCGATCTCGGTGAACATCGACGAGGTGCGGTTCGGCAGCCCGCTCTCGCGCACCACGCGCACGGCGGCCGCGACGGCGTCGTGCACGGACCCGTCGGACGTTGCAGCGGGACCACCGGACGGAGCGACGGAGAAGGCGACGATCATGCGTCCATCCTGCCCGGCTCGGGCTGGTCGCGCACGGACGGCGACGAGCGCGCCGACACCCGTCCGGACCCCGCAGCCCGTCCCATCCGCACCAGCACGACCACGCTCCACACCAGGATCGCCACCTCGAGCACGTTCCGCAGCGTGAGCACCACGAGGATCCACGGCTGCACGGTGAGCACCTGGTCGTAGTAGCCCGGGTAGACCAGCTGCGTGAGCAGGGCCATCGGCAGCGCGAGCACCGCGATCGGCACGAACCGACGCGCACTCGGGGTACCCGCCGCGAGTCCCCACACGATCGGCACCGCGAACCAGCCGATGTACTGCGGCGACCCCACCTTGTTCGTCGCGATGAGCGCCGCGACGAACAGGAGCGCGAGGACCGGTGCGAGCTCGGCCCGACGGGCGCCCAGGTGTGCGGCCCAGAGCGCGAGCACGACCCCGGCCACCACGACGACGGCCATCAGCGGCGTCGACACCGCGGCGGCGGCGGACGTGCCGGCACCGGACACCTCGAACGTCAAGATCTCCTGGTCGTAGAACACCGCTGCGCCCGGGACGCCGAAGGCTGCGGCCCACATGAAGGGCGTCGCGAGCGGTGACTCGATCTGCAGCGCACGGCCGGTCTGCTCACCGACGAAGGACAGCAGGTACGGCGCACCGCCCCACAGCACGTCGACGAGCACGATCAGGGCGCTCAGCACCAGGGCTCCGGCGAGCACACCGCGGCGGTGTCCGCGACGCAGGAGCAGCAGCACCGCGACGAGCGCCGCGGGCCACACCTTCGTCCACGCGCCGGCGGTGAAGAGCGCGGAGGCGACGGCCGGCCTCGAGGCCACGAACGCCACGCCCACCAGCGCGAACACCGTCGCGACGGTGTCGATCCGACCGAGCGCGATCGGCCCGAGCGCGAGCAAGAACAGCAGCCACCACCAGACGACCCGCACGCCGTGCACGCCGAAACGGTCGGACGACCCCACCCGCGCCCGGAACCGCCACAGGGACGCGCACGCCATGGCGTCGAGCAAGACCATCAGCAGCAGCCAGCCGGTGCCGATGGACTCGACTCCCCCGAGCGCCGCAGCCGCCATCGGCACGATCGCCAGGATCGGGTACACCCACGCGCCGTCGATGCCGACCCAGAAGTCCGCGGTCCGCCCGGTCTCGATCCAGCGACTGTAGGTGATGGTCACGTCACCGAGCGGCAGGTTCGCCGACACGAGGGTCAGCCACCACAGGAACCCGTGCACGGCGACGAACGCCAGGACGAAGCCGGCGAGTTCGAGCCACCGGGTCGAGGTCCTCTGCACCGGACGAGCGTAGCGGCCGGACCAGGGGCGATCGATGCCACGATCTCAGGCTCTCCCGAGCATGACGTGTCACCGTTCCTTTCGTGACCTCCGACACCCCGCGCAAGCGCCGCAAGGCCGTCATCTGGATCTCCGTCATCGCCGCCGTCGTCGTCCTCGGCGTCGTTGGCGCGGTCGTCTTCACGAACGTCTACACGAGCACCGAGAACGCGAAGGCCTCGGCCGCGCCGTCCGTCGCCGCCACCCGCGAGGCCTCCACCCTTGACGACACGCACCTGTCCGGCGAGTGGACGGTCGGCGGGGACTCCGAGGCCGGGTACCGCGTCCACGAGGTCCTGAACGGCTCCGACGTCACCGTCACCGGCCGCACCGACAGCGTCGCCGGCACCGCGACCGTCGACGGCACGAGCATCACCGCCGCGAAGATCACGGTGCAGGTCGCCGACATCACCACCGACTCCGACCAGCGCGACGCCTACTTCCGCGACTCCGCGATGGACGCGGCGGCGTTCCCCGAGGCCACCTTCGAACTCACCGAACCGATCGCCGACGCGGTCCCGAGCGGCTCCGACACGACGACCGTGACGGCTCCGGGGAAGCTCACCCTGCACGGCGTCACGAAGGACGTCACCGCGAAGCTGCAGGTCGGCCTGAACGGCAACGGCGTCGACATCTCCGGTTCGGTCCCGATCACCTTCTCGGACTACGGCGTGCAGGCCCCGAGCCTGGGGTTCGTCAAGGTCGACGACGCCGGATCCGTCGAGTTCCTGGTGCACGCGACACCCGCGAGCTGACGTCCGCGACGCGCGTCACGCCCGTGAGGTGACCGCCGACGGCCTGGAGGCACGGTGCCAGCTGGCACCGCGCCTCCAGGCCGTCGGTCGCTTGCGTCCTGGGGCCGCACCCGCTCGCTGATGCGTGCGCATGTTGCGACCTTCCACCTGTCGAACCCGTGGTGTCCTGTCGGGACATGCGCACGAACCTATTGCGTGCGCATCCGGCGACAGAACACGCGTCGATCCCCTCGTCGATCGTCGGAAGGTGCACGCGCACCGACCGCTAGCCGCGCGCGTCCCCGTCGACCACCAGGTCCCGCACGACCCCCGGCAGCTCGGCGATGAGCGTCGTCATCGGGAACGGTCCGCCGCCGGACGCCCGCCGCGCCGCGATCCCGTGCACCACCGCGGCCGACGCGGCCAGGTGGGCGAGGTCCGACGGGGTGAGCGACGAACCGGCCGTCTCGACGGAGCCCTGCCGCGCGGCGACGAGCGCACCGAGCACCCCGCCGAGCACGTCCCCGGCACCGGCCGCCGCGAGCCAAGGCGTCGCCGAGGACGCCACGAGCCGCACCGACCCGTCCGGGGTGACCACGTGGGTCCGCTCCCCCTTGAGCAGCACGACGCTGCCGGTCTGCTCGGCCGCACGGAGCGCTGCGGCGGCCGGGTCCTGCTCGATCTCGGCGCGATCGACTCCCAGGAACGAAGCGAGCTCACCGGCGTGCGGAGTGAGCACGGCGAGCGGCCCGAGGTCGACGAGCGGGATCGCCCCGGCGTCGACGACGACCGGTACGCCGTCGTCGGACGCGTGCGAGAAGCCCGACGCCGTCGTCGCGTCCAACTCTCCGAGCGACGATACCGAGACACCGGAGCCGACGAGCCAGGCCTGCACCCGGCCGACGCCGGACACGACCTCGGGGCGGCGGGTGAGCACGTGGTCGGTGGCGCGTGTGGGTCCGACGTACCGGACCATGCCGACGCCGGTGTGCACGGCGGCGTCGACGCCCAGCACCGCGGCGCCCGGGTACTGGTCGGAGCCGGTGGCGACGCCGAGCACCCCGCGGCGGTACTTGGTGGACTCCCCCGTCGGCGCGGTGACCCACGCGGCGGCATCGGACGGTCGGACGGGCACGAAGTCGTTCACCGGCCCCACGTTACGGTGGAGCACATGAGCCTGTTCCTGCCTGGTCGCGTGGTGGTCTTCGACTACGGCGAGGTGATCAGCCGGACGCCGCACGCCTCGCGGGACGCACTCGTGGCCGCCACCGGGGTGCCGGCCGACGAGCTGTTCCCGGTGTACCAGGAGCTCCGGCACGACCTGGACCGCGGCGACCTGTCGGTCGTGGCGTACTGGCGTGCCATCGCGGAACGGACCGGACGGACCTGGAGCACCTCCGAGATCCACCGGTTCTGGGCGATCGACTTCACCGGGTGGTTCGAGGTCGAGCCGGAGACCCTCGAGATCGTCGAGGAGCTGCACGACGCCGGCACCCGTGTGGCCCTGCTCTCGAACGCGGGCTTCGACTTCGGCGACCCGTACCGCCGGTCCCCGATGGGCTCGTTGTTCGAGACCGTGGTGGTGAGCGCCGAGGAGCACGTCCTGAAGCCCGCTGCATCCATCTACCGCGACACCTGTGCGCGCTTGGGAATCGACCCGGGTCAGATGGTGTTCGTGGACAACAGGGCCGAGAACGCCACCGGTGCGGAAGCGATCGGGGCGGTCGGCCACCACTACACGTCGCCGGCGTCGCTGCGGTCGTTCCTGAAGGGACTGGCCGAGGCGCCGGCACCCGTCCTCTGAGGAGCCCGCGTGACGCACGCCCTGTTCGACCCGATCACCGTCCGTGACCTGACCGTCCGCAACCGCATCTGGGTCTCCCCGATGTGCCAGTACTCGGTGGACCAGCAGGACGGCATCCCGACCCCGTGGCACCTCGTGCACCTGGGCGGCTTCGCCAAGGGCGGTGCCGGCGCGGTCGTGGTCGAGGCGACGGGCGTCGTGCCGGAGGGACGGATCACCCCGCAGGACCTCGGGCTGTGGAACGACCAGCAGCGTGACGCCTACAAGCCGATCGTCGACTTCCTGCACGAACAGGGCGCCGCCGCGGGCATCCAGCTCGCACACGCGGGCCGCAAGGCGTCGACCTACCGGCCCTGGGACACCACGCACGGCACCGTCCCCGCCGACCAGGGCGGCTGGACCACGGTCGCACCGTCCGCCGTGGCCTTCGACGGCTACGACGTGCCGCGCGAGCTCGCGGTCGAGGACATCCGCGTCGTCGCCCTCGCCTTCGCGCAGTCCGCCCGCCGCGCGGTGGAGGCCGGGTTCGACCTGGTCGAGATCCACGCCGCGCACGGGTACCTGCTGCACCAGTTCCTCTCGCCCCTGAGCAACCAGCGCACCGACCAGTACGGCGGCTCGCTCGAGAACCGTGCCCGCGCGCTGCTCGAGGTCGTCGACGCCGTGCGCGCCGAGGTCGGCGAGGGCTTCCCGATCGTCGTCCGCTTCTCGGCCACCGACTGGGTCGAGGGCGGACTCACCCTCGACGAGACCACCGTCGTCGCCCGCTGGGCCGCCGAGCACGGTGCCGACCTGGCCGACGTGTCGACCGGCGGCAACGTCGCGAGCGCCCCGATCCCGGTGGGGCCCGGCTACCAGGTGCCGCACGCGGCGGCGATCAAGCGCGACGCCGGCATCCCGACGATCGCCGTGGGCATGATCTCCGAGGCGTTCCAGGCCGAGCAGATCGTCGCGACCGGCCTCGCCGACGTCGTGATGATCGGTCGCGAGATGCTCCGCGACCCGTCGTTCGCGCTCCGTGCCGCCGTCGAGCTCCGCGTGCCGGTGGACTACGAGCCGCAGCAGTACCACCGCGCGCGGATCACGGCCTAGGCGCGGTCGGTTCTGTACGGATTCACGGTTCAGCGACCGCGCAGGCAGTACGATTGGCAGCACTGTGGACGATCCCCCGAATAGTTCTTCGCCTCACTCATCCGCCGCTCACTCGGTGAGCTGCACGTCATCCCTGTGCGCGAACGGGGGTGAATCATGAGTCCGATCGACATCGTCATGCTGATCGGCGGCATCCTGCTGACCCTCGGCACGGGTGTCTTCGTCGCGTCCGAGTTCGCACTGGTCAACCTCGACCGCGCCGACGTCGAAGCGCGGCGCGACCGGGGTGAAGCCGGCCTCGCACCGGTCATCGGCGCGCTGAAGGTCACCTCGACGCACCTGTCCAGCGCGCAGCTCGGCATCACGCTGACCACGCTGCTGACCGGCTACCTGCTCGAACCCTCGATCGCGAAGCTGCTCGAGGCACCGTTCCTGGCGATGAACCTGCCAGAGGGCATCGTCGAGACCGTCGGCTCGATCGTCGCGCTCGTCATCGCGACCCTGCTGTCGATGATCCTCGGCGAGCTCGTGCCGAAGAACTTCGCGCTCGCGCTGCCCCTGCAGACCGCCAGGCTCGTGGTCCCGCTGCAGATCGCGTTCACGACGGTCTTCAAGCCCGCCGTCGCGCTGCTGAACGGCACCGCGAACGCCGTGCTCCGGTCGCTGGGCATCGAGCCGCAGGAGGAACTCTCCGGTGCCCGCAGCGCCGAGGAACTCACCTCGCTGCTGCGCCGGTCGGCGTCCGAGGGCTCGCTCGAACAGGACACCGCGACGCTCCTCCAGCGCACCATCTCGTTCTCCGAGCTGAGCGCCAGCGACGTGATGACCCCGCGCCCGAGGCTCTCCACCATCCGCGTGTCCGAGTCCGCCGAGGACGTCATCGCCCTCGCCCGCAAGACCGGCTTCAGCCGCTTCCCCGTCATCGAGGAGGACGCGGACGACGTCGTCGGCATCGTGCACGTCAAGCAGGCCGTCGCCGTGCCGCGCGAGAAGCGTCCGGAGGTCCCCGTCGGGGCGCTCATGACCGACGCCGAACGCGTGCCGGAGACCATGCCCGGCGACACCCTGCTCGCCGAGGTCCGCGGTCGCGGCTACCAGATGGTCATCGTCGTCGACGAGTACGGCGGTACCGCCGGGGTCGTCACGCTCGAGGACCTGATCGAGGAGATCGTCGGCGAGGTCTCCGACGAGCACGACCGCGCCCGAATCGACGTGGTCCGCTCCCGCGACTGGCTGACCTTCCCCGGTCTGCTGCGTCCCGACGAGCTCGAGGACCGCGCCGGCGTGAAGGTGCCCGAGGAGGGCCCGTACGAGACCGTCGGCGGGTTCGTCATGTCGACGCTGGGCCGTCTGCCCGTCGTCGGCGACGAGGTTCCCCTGGACGGCGGCGTGTTCCGCGTCGAGCGGCTGGACGGCCGTCGGATCGACCGCATCCGCTGGACCCCGACGCGCCCGTCGACCGACACGGCGGCGACCGCGATCATCATCCCGTCCACCGGGAGCACCCCGACCACCACGACGAAGGGCAGCACCCGATGAGCTCCGATTCGGTGATGGGCGCAGCGGGATCTTCTGGCTGCAAGGAGGGACTGCGATGAGCTCCGATTGGTGGGGCATCTTCTGGCTCGTCGTCCTCTTGATGGGCAACGCGTACTTCGTCGCGGCAGAGTTCGCGGTCATCTCCGCACGCCGCTCGCAGATCGAGCCACGCGCCGAAGAGGGCTCGAAGGCCGCGCAGATGACCCTGTGGGCGATGGAGCACGCCACCCGCATGCTCGCGACGACCCAGCTCGGCATCACGGTCTGCTCGCTGCTCATCCTGAACGTGTCCGAGCCGGCGATCCACCACCTGCTCGAGGTCCCGCTGCACCTGACCGGCTGGAGCGCCGAGGTGATCGGCACCGTGGCCTTCGTGTTCACGCTGCTGCTGGTGTCGTTCCTGCACGTGGTGTTCGGCGAGATGGTGCCGAAGAACATCTCGTTCTCGATGCCGGACCGCGCCGCGCTGCTGCTGGTCCCGACGCTCTGGTACATCGGTCACGGCCTGCACTGGGTCATCGTCGGCCTGAACGAGGTCGCGAACGCCGTGCTGCGGCTGTTCCGCGTCGAGCCGAAGGACGAAGCGGTGAGCGCGTTCACGGTGGAAGAGGTGCAGACCATCGTGGAGCAGTCCCGCCGCGAGGGCACCCTGACCGACGACGGCAAGCTCGCCCTGGCGTTCGAGTTCACCGAGAAGAAGGTCCGTGACGTCGCCGTGCCGATGGCCGAGCTCGTCACCCTGCCCGACGACGCCACCCCGGCCGACGTCGAGCACGCCGTGGCCCAGCGCGGGTTCTCCCGCTACGTGCTCGTCGGCGAGGACGGCTCCCCCACGGGCTACGTGCACGTCAAGGACGTCATCGACCTGCGGCCGGACGAGTTCGACGATCCGGTGCCGCCGAAGCGCATCCGCCAGCTCATCTCGCTGTACACCGAGATGGACCTCGAGGACGCGCTCGCGACCATGCGGGCCGCGGGGCGCCACGTGGCCCGCGCCTTCGACGCGGACGGCCGCACGATCGGCGTGCTGTTCCTCGAGGACATCCTCGAAGAACTGGTGGGCGAGGTCGAGGACGCGACCCGACGCCGGTAGACGCACCGGCAGGACGGACGGGAGGCACGGGGCCAGCTGGCACCGTGCCTCCCGTCCGTTCGTGGTCGCGACCAGGGCGACGCGCGCCCCGCCCGCGCTACCAGCTGACGGGCAGGGGCTTGCCTTCCTCGTACCCGGCGGCGGACTGGATGCCGACCAGCGCACGCTCGGAGAACTCGGCGAGGGACGACGCACCCGCGTAGGTCGCGGAGCTGCGGACGCCGGTGGTGATCATGTCGAGCAGGTCCTCGACGCTCGGGCGCTCCGGGTCGAGGTAGATCGTCGACGACGAGATCCCCTCGGCGAAGAGCGCCTTGCGGGCACGCTCGTACGGGTCGAGCCGCTCGAACCGCTCACGCACGGCCTTGGCCGAGGCCATGCCCCAGCTCTCCTTGTACGCCTTGCCCGCGGCGTCACGACGCAGGACGCCGGGGGCCTCGAGCGTGCCGGCGAACCACGAGCCGATCATGACGGCGGACGCCCCTGCTGCCAGCGCGAGGGCGACGTCGCGCGGGTAGCGCACCCCGCCGTCCGCCCAGACGTGCGCGCCGAGGGAGCGGGCCGCCGCGGCGGTCTCGAGCACGGCGGAGAACTGCGGACGACCGACGGCCGTCATCATGCGGGTGGTGCACATGGCGCCCGGGCCGACGCCGACCTTGATGATGTCCGCTCCGGCTCCGACCAGGTGCGCGACGGCGTCGGCGGTGACGACGTTGCCGGCGACGAGCGGGATGCCGAGCTGCAGCGACGCGACCGTGCGGAGCGCGCGGAGCATGCCGTCCTGGTGGCCGTGCGCGGTGTCGAGGACCAGGACGTCCACGCCCGCGGCTGCCAGCGCCTTCGCCTTGGCTGCGACGTCGCCGTTGATGCCGAGCGCGGCGGCGACCCGGAGCCGCCCGGAACCATCGACGGCGGGCGTGTAGATGTCGGAGCGGATCGCGCTCGTCTGGCTCGTGGTGCCGACGACGCGGCCGTGCCGCACCACCGGCGCGAAGTCGACCTCGGCGGCCGAGAGCACGTCGTAGACGTGCCGGGGCGTGCCGGCGTCCTCGGCGTCGATCGCGGTCGAGGCGCCGTGCAGCAGGTCACCGAGGACGGCGTCGGGGCCGGCGGTGCCGAGGCGGGTCGCGGGCACGCAGCCGAGGTACTCCCCGTCGGCGTCGCGGACGACCACACCACGGCCGGCCACCGGCAGGAGCTGCTCGAGGGCCTCGGCGACGGTGGTCTGCGCGCCCATGTCGTAGGCGGTGTCGAAGTCGACCGGCTGGTCCTTCACCCAGCGGATCGCGGCGTCGAGGTCCTGCAGGTGCATGTCCTGCGGCAGCACGCCCAGACCACCGCGGCGGGCCAGGGTGGCGGCGAGCCGGGGGCCGGTGACAGAGTTCATGTTGGCGCTGACGATCGGGATCGTGGCACCGCTGCCGTCGTTCGCCGCGAGGTCGACGTCGAAGCGGCTCGTCACGCCGGAACGGCTCGGGACGAGGAAGACGTCGGAGTAGGTCAGGTCGTGCGTCGGCCGCGTCTCGTAGAACCTCATGCGCTCCACTGTACGGCTCCCGTCAGGGCCCCGACCGGGTGCTCGGGGGCTGCCGACTCGCGTCGCGGCTGACACGGAACGGACATGTCGGAGCGGCTAGGCTTGGCACCTGTGCGGCGCAGGGTTGCTCCGCACGACACACACGAGCATCTATCGACGGAGAGTGGGCGATCGGCTGTGTCGAGCCATCTGACCGGAACGGACGAGACCGCGGGCGAATTCGGGGCGAACGAGTGGCTCGTCGACGAGCTCTACGAGCAGTTCGTCGCGGACAAGGAGTCGGTCGACAAGTCCTGGTGGCCGGTCCTCGAGAGCTACCACCGCACGCAGGTCGGTGACGCTCCGGCTCCCGCGGCTCCGGCGGGGTCCCCCGCGCAGCAGGCAGCGGCTGCGCAGCAGGCACCGAGCCAGCAGCAGTCCTCGACGCAGCAGCCGGCCACCGGGGACACCCCGGGCGAAGCCAAGCCGGGCCCGATCCAGGCGAAGACCACCTCGCGCCAGCCGGCACCGCAGCCGATCCCGGCCGAGGCGAACGACGCCGCCGACGACCACGAGGAGACCCACGAGGACGTGGCGACCCCGCTCCGGGGCATGGCGAAGACGCTGGCGTCGAACATGGACGCCTCGCTGACGGTCCCGACCGCGACGAGCGTCCGGACCATCCCGGCGAAGCTGATGATCGACAACCGGATCGTCATCAACAACCACCTGCGACGCGCCCGCGGCGGCAAGATCTCCTTCACGCACCTGATCGGGTGGGCGATGGTGCAGGCGCTCAAGGACTTCCCGAGCCAGAACGTCTTCTACGAGGAGCGCGACGGCAAGCCGTTCGTCGTCGCCCCGGCGCACGTGAACCTCGGCATCGCGATCGACGTCCCGAAGAAGGACGGCACCCGCTCGCTCCTGGTGCCGAGCATCAAGCGCGCGGAGACCCTGACGTTCGGCCAGTTCCTCTCCGCCTACGAAGACCTCGTCAGGCGTGCCCGCGACAACAAACTCACCCCGGCGGACTTCCAGGGCACGACGATCTCGCTCACCAACCCGGGTGGCATCGGCACCGTGCACTCGGTCCCCCGCCTGACGAAGGGGCAGGGCTCGATCATCGGTGCCGGCGCCCTGGAGTACCCGGCGCAGTTCCAGGGCTCGGCGTCGAAGACCCTGGTCGAGCTCGGCATCGGCAAGACCATCACGCTGACGAGCACCTACGACCACCGCGTCATCCAGGGCGCCGGTTCGGGCGAGTACCTCAAGCACGTGCACGAGCGCCTGATCGGCGAGCACGGCTTCTACGACGGCATCTTCGCCGCGCTCCGGATCCCCTACAAGCCGATCCAGTGGGCGAACGACATCAACGTCGACCTGGCGCACCGGGTGAACAAGACCGCCCGCGTGCAGGAGCTCATCAACAGCTTCCGAGTCCGTGGGCACCTGATGGCCGACATCGACCCGCTCGAGTACCGCCAGCGCACGCACCCGGACCTCGAGATCGAGAGCCACGGGCTGACCTTCTGGGACCTCGACCGCGAGTTCGTCACCGGCGGGCTCGCCGGCACCACCTCGGCACCGCTGCGCGACGTCCTCGGGATCCTGCGCGACGCCTACTGCCGCACGGTCGGCATCGAGTACATGCACATCCAGGACCCGGAACAGCGTCGCTGGGTGCAGGAGCGCATCGAGGTGCCGTACTCGAAGCCCTCGAAGGAAGAACAGCTCCGCGTCCTCGGCAAGCTCAACGAGGCCGAGGCGTTCGAGACCTTCCTGCAGACCAAGTACGTCGGCCAGAAGCGCTTCTCGCTCGAGGGCGGCGAGTCCACCATCGCCTTCCTCGACACCTTGATCCAACACGCCGCCGGAGCCGGGCTGGCCGAGGTCGCGATCGGCATGGCCCACCGTGGCCGCCTGAACGTGCTGACGAACATCGCCGGCAAGACCTACGGGCAGATCTTCCGTGAGTTCGAGGGGTCTTCGCTGCCGGGCACGGTGTCCGGTCAGGGCTCCGGCGACGTGAAGTACCACGTCGGCACCGAGGGCGTGTTCCGCACGTCCGACGGCTCGAGCATCCCGGTGACGATCGCCGCGAACCCGTCGCACCTCGAAGCCGTCGACGGCGTGCTCGAGGGCATCGTCCGCGCCAAGCAGGACCGCGAGGCCCCCGGTAGCTTCGGTGTGCTCCCCGTGCTCGTGCACGGCGACGCGGCGATGGCCGGCCAGGGTGTGGTCGTCGAGACGCTGCAGATGTCGCAGCTCCGCGGCTACCGCACCGGCGGCACGGTCCACCTCGTCATCAACAACCAGGTCGGGTTCACCACCCCGCCCGAGTCGGCGCGCAGCTCGGTGTACTCCACCGACGTCGCGAAGACGATCCAGGCGCCGATCTTCCACGTGAACGGTGACGACCCCGAGGCCGTCGCCCGGGTCGCCGAACTCGCCTTCGCGTACCGCGAGGAGTTCCACCGCGACGTCGTGATCGACCTGATCTGCTACCGCCGTCGTGGGCACAACGAGGGCGACGACCCCTCGATGACGCAGCCGCTGATGTACAACCTCATCGAGGCGAAGCGCTCCGTCCGCACGCTGTACACCGAGGCCCTCGTCGGCCGTGGCGACATCACGCAAGAGGAGTACGACGAGGCGCACCGCGACTTCCAGGACCGCCTGGAACGCGCCTTCGCCGAGACGCACGAGGCGCAGACCGGCACCATCCCGGTCATCGAGGTCGACGACGACGGCGCGGTGCAGGGTCTCGAACGCCCGGCCGCGCAGCGCGACGACTCCGAGGTCGAGGTGCACGAGACCGCCGTGTCCGAGGAGCTCGTCCGAGCGATCGGCGACGCGCACAGCAACCCGCCCGCCGGGTTCTCCATCCACCCGAAGCTGCAGCAGCTGTTGACCAAGCGCACCGAGATGACGCGCAACGGCGGCATCGACTGGGCGATGGCCGAGCTCATGGCGATCGGGTCGATCCTGGTCGAGGGCAAGCCCGTCCGCCTCGCCGGACAGGACGCCCGACGTGGCACGTTCGTCCAACGTCAGTCGGTGTTCCACGACCGGGTGAACGGCCAGGAATGGCTGCCGCTGTCGAACCTCACCGAGGACCAGGCCCGGTTCTACGTGTACGACTCGCTGCTGAGCGAGTACGCGGCGATGGCGTTCGAGTACGGCTACTCGGTGGAGCGCCCCGAGTCGCTCGTGCTCTGGGAGGCGCAGTTCGGCGACTTCGCGAACGGCGCCCAGATCGTCATCGACGAGTTCATCTCGTCCGCCGAGCAGAAGTGGGGGCAGCGCTCCGGCCTCGTCCTGCTGCTGCCGCACGGGTACGAGGGCCAGGGGCCAGACCACTCGTCGGCGCGCATCGAGCGCTACCTGCAGCTGTGCGCCGAGGACAACATGATCGTCGCGCGCCCGTCGACCCCGGCGTCGTACTTCCACCTGCTCCGCCGTCAGGCCTGGGCCCGTCCGCAGAAGCCGCTCATCGTGTTCTCGCCGAAGGCGATGCTCCGGCTCCGCCAGGCGACGAGCGCGGTCGAGGACTTCACGACCGGTACCTTCGAGCCCGTGCTGGACGACGCACGGATCACCGACAAGGGTGCCGTGCGCCGCGTCGTGCTGCACTCCGGCAAGGTGCACCACGACCTGCGCGCCGAGGTCGACAAGCGCGGCATCACCGACGTCGCACTGGTCCGCCTCGAGCAGCTCGCCCCGCTCCCCCTCGACCGCATCCTCGAGGTTCTGGCGGGCTACCCGGACGCCGACGTCGTGTGGGCGCAGGAGGAACCGGAGAACCAGGGCGCCTGGCCGTTCGTCTGCATGAACCTGTCGCCGCACCTGGGCGGCCGGCAGCTGTCTGTGGCGGCCCGCTCGGCGAGTGCCGCACCGGCCACGGGTTCCTCGAAGCGCTCCGCGCAAGAGGCCACCGAGGTCATCAACACCGCGTTGAGCGCATCGGCCTAGCCACGAGGAAGCGCCCCGTGCAGGAGTCCGAGGGACTCCGGCACGGGGCGCTTCGACGTTCGCGCGGAAGGCGGCGGCGCTACGCGATCTTCGTGTACCGCACCCCGGCGTCGTGGTACCCGCGCTTCTGGTAGAAGCGGTGCGCGCTGTCGGTGGCGGCCGCACTGACGGCGCTGAGGCGACGCGCTCCCTGCTCGACCGCCCATGCCTCGAACGTGCCGATGAGCGCCGAACCGGTGCCGAGCCTCCTGGCCGTGTCGTCGACGACCAGCAGCAGCAGCTGCGCCGTCGGCTCGTCGCTCGCGTACGCCCAGGTGACCTGGGCACCGGCGACGGCGACCACGCGACCGTCGTCACCCCGCACCACCCAGGTCCGGTGGCCGGCTTCGGGTGTGAGTCGAGCGAGGCGCGCACGCATCGACGCATCGTCGACGTCGTGACCGAGCAGACGGACGAGGGCGGCGACGTCGGCGACGTCCGTGTCGGACCAGGTGGAGGTCGACTCGACGGAGAGGGTCATGTCGGCCAACCTACCCGTGCGTTCGGTCGTGTTGCGACGGGGTTCCGTTGCAACTGATATTCATATACCCTGTTTGCATATCACCCGCCGGGTGATCCCGACCGACAGGACAGCCATGCACATCACCTCCCGCCACGGCCGCACCGCAGCCTGGATCGCGTTCCCGCTCGCCGTCGTCGCCAGCGGCGCACTCATCGCCACGGCCTCGTACGCCGCCTTCTCGAGCAGCACCGACAACGCCGCGAACAGCTGGCGCACCGGTGCCGTCTCGCTCACCGACGACGACCAGGGCCTCGCGATGTTCGACGTCGACGACCTGGTGCCCGGGTCCGCCGGCTCCAACTGCATCACCGTCACGGCGAACACCACCAACGCCTCGACCGTGAAGCTCTACGCCGCAGACGCGGCCGACGCCGACTCCCTCGCTGAGCACGTCGGGCTGACCGTCGAGCGCGGCAGCCTCGGCACCGCGGGCGACTGCAGCACCTTCACCACGGGGACGACCGTGCACGACGGCACGCTCGCCGGTCTGATGGAACTCGAGTCGTTCGGCACCGGGGTCGATGCGTGGCAGCCCACCACGGGGACGACGAGCACGACCTACCGCTTCAGCTACGACCTGGGCGAGGGCGCGCCGAACACGGTTCAGTCGTCCGAGGCCGGCACCACGTTCGTGTGGGAAGCGCAGACCGACTGATCCCCGTCCCCATCCCGATCCCTCCCGCCCGACCCGACCGAACCGAGGAGCAGCCGATGTCCACCGCCACCCACCGACACGTCCGGTGCACCGGCGACGTACCACGGCTGCTCCTCGCGGTCGCGTCGCGCACGGTCCTGTGGTCCGTGCTGCTGCTCGCCGTCTGGGCCGCACTGCCGGCATCCCTCGGCTGGCACGTCACGACGGTGGTCTCGGATTCGATGGCCCCGGGCATCCGGACCGGTGACGTCGTCGCCGCCATGCCCGCCGGTCCCGATGCCGTCGATCCCGGTCGCGTGCTGCTCGTCGACGACCCCGATCACGCCGAGCGGCTCCGGCTCCACCGGCTGGAGCGCATCGAGCAGGACGGCCGCCTGCGGCTCCGGGGTGACGCGAACCCGACCGCGGACCGGACGGCGGTCATGCCCGAGGCCGTCCTCGGCGTCGGCGTGCTGCGCTTCCCCGGCATCGGGCTCCCGACCGTGTGGTCACGGCAGCAGTCCTGGGTGCCGATCGGCATCGCCGTCGTGGCGGCGCTCGCGCTCGTGCGGGCGGCACGGGCCGATCGCGACATCACCGCTGGCCGACCCTGTCGACGGTGTGGGACGCCGCGTTGGGACCTCGGCACGGCTGCCCTGACGCCCGGCACCGGAGCACCCGTGTCCGGAGCAGGGGGTACCGGCGCTCCGGACGTCGCGGCGAGCCTTTCGCTGTCCGTCGTCGCCGCGGTCACCGTCCTGACCATCGCACTCGCCGCCGGCTCTGCAGGGGCGGGGTTCAGCGGCACCACGGCGACCGCCACGACCCTCGGCACCGGTACGTTCCCGTGCTTCCACGAACCCGCTCCCGCCGGCAGCCAGCTGGCGTGGGACTTCGCCGAGAAACAGGGCGACATCGTGCAGGACAGCAGCGGACACGGCGCGGACGGACGCTTCGTCGGCGACGCGTCACGTGTCGACGGAAGCTGCGCGGCGAACCCGTGGAGCACCTACCCGGGCGCGGGCACCGACGACTACGCCGTCACCGACCGGCCCACCACCGGACCGCAGGTCTTCTCACTCGAGGTGTGGTTCCGGTCCGCCGATCCCGCGGGCGGCCGGGTGTTCGGCTTCACGTCCGACACCGCCCCCGCATCGACCTACCGCGACCGGCACCTGTACATCGACTCCGGCGGCGGCCTGCGCTTCGGCGTGCAGGGCGCCGGCAACCTCTTCAACTTCACGGTCGGCGGCGGTGACGTCGCGGACGGCGAGTGGCACCACGCCGTGGCGACGTTCGAGTCACGATCGATGACCCTCTACGTCGACGGCCAGCGCAAGGAGCGACGAACCGATGCCGTCGCCGCTCGGCAGTACGACGGACACTGGCGCACCGGCCGCGGAACCCTGGTCGGCTGGCCCGACTCGGGGAACTTCGGGTTCACGGGCGACATCGACTCGGCAACCGTCTACGACCGTGTCCTCGACGCCGAGACCGTCGCAGCCCGGTTCACCGCCGGCCGCTGACACCGGTCAGTGCGTGGCCTGCTCCACCCGGATGCGCGCGAGGATCTCGCTGCGCAGCTGGTCGGGAGCGGTCTCCTTGCAGGCGCGTCGCACGGTCTCCATGAGCACGACGCCGACGCGGTGCTCGGTCTGGCAGTCCTCGCACCCGTCCATGTGCTCGCGGATGTCCGCGGCGTCCTCGTGCCGGAGCTCGTCGTGCAGGAACTCCTCGAGCTCGGCCTTCGCCTTCGAGCAGTCGCAGCCGCTCATCGTGCGTCCTTCCGTCCGGTGCGACCCGTGGCCGCGGTTGCCTTCGTCGTCTGTGCCGCGCCTCGGCCCCGTCCACGCATCGTCGCCGTCGACGCTGCGTCCGGGACGATGCCGGTCTCACGGGCGTGGTCCGCCAGGAGCCCACGGAGGAGCCGGCGGCCACGGTGGAGGCGGCTCATGACCGTCCCCACGGGGGTCTTCATGATGTCGGCGATCTCCTGGTACGAGAAGCCTTCGACATCGGCGAAGTACACGGCCATCCGGAAGTCCTCCGGGATGGCCTGCAGTGCGTCCTTCACGGCGGAGGACGGCAGGTGGTCGATCGCGTCGGCCTCGGCGGACCGGGCGGAGATCGACTGGGTGACGCTCTCCGCTCCGCCGAGCTGCCAGTCCTCGAGCTCGTCGATGGTGCCCTGGTACGGGTTCCGCTGGTTCTTGCGGTACGTGTTGATGAACGTGTTCGTGAGGATCCGGTACAGCCAGGCCTTCAGGTTCGTGCCCTGCTTGAACTGGCGGAACGCGGCGAAGGCCTTGACGAACGTCTCCTGCACCAGGTCCGACGCGTCGGCCGGGTTGCGGGTCATCCGCATGGCCGCGCCGTAGAGCTGGTCCATGAAGGGCAGCGCCTGGTCCTCGAACAGGGACCGCAGCTCCCCCTCGGAGACGGTCTTCGCGTCCACCGGCTCGTCTGCGGCGTCGTCGAGGGCTTCGTGCTCCTCTTCGACGGCGTCGAGCTGCACCTCGGTCTCGTCGACCAGGTGGTGCGGAGCTGCCTGCGGTTCGTCGGTCGTCATCGCCGCCAAGTCTAGGCCGAGCGTGCCGAGCGTCGTCGGCACCGCGGTCAGCACGGTTGCCGTGCCGGTCCGCTCTCGTGCGAGTGTTGCTGTCGCCACTGATCCTCCCGGTGCGTTCAGTACCCTGGTGAACCGATGGCAGACACGATGCATTCCCACAGCGGGGCCCAGCCCGCCGACCCCTGGATCGCCCCGGTCGCAGGGGGTCCGCTGCGCGGTGACGTCGCGCTGCCCGGGTCGAAGTCGCTGACGAACCGGGAGCTCGTGCTCGCGGCCCTCGCGGACGGCCCCTCGACGATCCGGCTCCCGCTGCACTCCCGTGACTCGGCGCTGATGATCGCGGGCCTCCGTGCGCTCGGCGTCGGCATCGAGGAGCTCGAGCCGGCGGCCGGCACCGCCCCGAACCCCTACGGTCCGGACCTCCGGATCACGCCCGCCCCGATGCACGGCGACGTCCGCCTGGACTGCGGGCTGGCCGGCACCGTGATGCGCTTCCTGCCACCGCTCGCCGCCCTGGCCGTCGGGCCCGTCACGGTCGACGGCGACCCCTACGCCCGCAAGCGGCCGATGCACGCCATCGTGCAGGGACTCGTGGACCTCGGTGTCGACGTCACGGACGACGGCGGCGGGTCGATGCCGTTCTCGTTCACCGGCACCGGCTCGGTCCGCGGTGGGGCCCTGACGATCGACGCGTCGGCGTCCTCGCAGTTCGTCTCCGGGCTGCTGCTGTCGGCGCCCCGCTTCGACGAGGGCCTGCACCTCACCCACGTGGGCGAACGCCTGCCGAGCATGCCGCACATCGAGATGACCGTCGCGACGCTCCGCGCCCGCGGCGTCCGGGTCGACGAGCCGTCGGTCGGCGAGTGGGTCGTGCACCCCGGCCCGATCGGCGCGCGTGACGTCACGATCGAGCCCGACCTGTCGAACGCGGCGCCGTTCGCCGTCGCCGCGCTCGTCGCCGGCGGCACGGTGCGCATCCGCACCTGGCCCACCGAGACGACGCAGGTCGGTGCCGACCTCGAGACGCTCCTGCCCCTGTGGGGGGCGAGCGTGGTCCGTGACGGTGACGACCTGGTCGTCGACGGCGGCGTCGGGATCCGGGGTGGGGCCTCCTTGCCGGGTCTCGAACTCGACCTGAGCCGCGGCGGCGAACTGGCCCCGGCGCTCGTCGCGCTGGCCGCGCTGGCGGACGGCCCGAGCGAGATCACCGGGATCGGCCACCTGCGGGGGCACGAAACGGACCGCCTGGCCGCGCTGGCGGCGGACCTCAACCGGTCTGGAGGCGCGGTGCACGAACTCGACGACGGCCTGCGGATCGAGCCGGCGCCGCTCCACGGCAGCGCCTGGGGCGCGTACGACGACCACCGGATGGCGACCGCCGGGGCGATCGTGGGCCTCGTCGTCGACGGCGTCGCCGTCGACGACATCGGGTCGACCGCGAAGACGCTGCCGCAGTTCCCGGAGCTGTGGGCGGCGCTCGTGGCGTCCTCGGTGGCCGCGGCACCGGTGAGTGGGGACTGACGCATGAGCTGGTGGGACGACACCGACGGTGACGACTCCGACGCGGACGAGCCGTACGGGCAGTACGACGAGTCGAGCGTGCGGGTGCGGCCGAACCCGAAGGGCAACCGGCCGCGCACGAAGACCCGGCCGACGTACGACGACGCCCCCGTGGGGTGGGTGACGAACGTCGACCGCGGGCGGTTCGGCGTGCTGATCGACGACCACGTCATCACGGCGACGAAGGCCCGCGAGCTCGGCAAGAAGTCCGTCGTCACCGGCGACCACGTGTCGCTCGTCGGGGACGTCTCGGGCGACCCCGGGTCGCTGGCACGAATCGTGAAGGTCGCCGAACGCACCACACTGCTGCGACGGAGCGCCGACGACTCCGACGAGGTCGAGCGCGTCATCGTGGCGAACGCCGACCAGATGCTCATCGTGGTGGCCGCCGCCGACCCCGAGCCGCGCACCCGCCTGATCGACCGGTACCTGGTGGCCGCGTTCGACGCCGGCCTCGACCCGATCCTCTGCATCACGAAGACCGACCTCGCCGACCCCGCTGCGTTCCTGGCGCACTTCGCGTGCCTCTCCTTACGGATCGTGACGAGCCGCTCGGACGACGTCCCGTTCGAGGCGCTGCACGAGCTGCTCGACGACAAGGTGACCGTGACCGTCGGGCACTCCGGTGTGGGCAAGTCGACCCTGGTGAACGCCCTGACCGGGTCGACGCGCGCGATCGGCGTCGTGAACTCGGTGACCGGTCGGGGGCGGCACACGTCGTCGTCGTCGATCGCGCTGCGGGTCCGCGACGGCGGGTGGATCATCGACACGCCCGGTGTGCGGTCGTTCGGCCTCGGGCACGTCGACCCCGCGAACGTCTTCCGGGCGTTCGCGTCGCACGCCGTGCCGGTGCTGCCCGCGCGGGACGGCATCCCGCTGGCGCAGGCGCACGACTGGGAGATCGTCGACCGGGTGCAGGACGGGGAGCTGGGGCCGACCGGTGTCGAGCGGCTCGACTCGTTCCGGGCGCTGCTGACCGGGATGGGCGCGTCCGACCCCGGTTCCGAGTAGCGCGCGGTGCGGTGATGCCGGCCGGTCGGCGGCCGGTCGGCGGCTGGTCGGCGGCTGGTCGCAACACCCCGCGGTGCGTGCGGCGAGTGGTCACGAACTGTCGGCTGGGGGTGCGGCAACCGACAGTTCGTGACCACTCGAGCGTCGGCGCGCGGTGAGTCGTGACCACTCCGGTTCCCGCGCAACCTCGCACCGGACGGCGCCTCGGCACCGGGCCGCCGTCGACAAGCACGCATCGGGGTTGTACAGTTGCGGTCGTGTCTGAAGTTGCAAAGTACAACTTTGCGCCGACCCCCGCTGTCGACGCCCCGTCCCCGAGCACGACGACGACGTCGCACGCGCACCACTCCCCCACCCACAAGTCCCCCCGGCCCACGAAGCCGCAGCGCTCCGACAGCGTCGTGCGCCCCGCCGGCCTCGGTCGCGTGCTGCTGACCTTCGCCTCGCACATCCTCGTGCCGCTGTTCCTGGCCGCCGGCATGGGCCTGGCGTACCTCGGCGCGTTCCACGCCCCGGCACCGCAGGAACTGCCCGTCGGCATCGTCGGTCAGGGCGCGGCCACCCAGGTGTTCGCCCAGACCGTGACCGACCAGTCCGACGGGGCCCTCGTGGCCCACGTCGTCGGCTCGACGAAGGCGGCCGAGCAGCAGGTGCGCGACCGCGACCTCGCCGCGGTGTACGCGCCGACGGCGACGGGTGCCACGCTCTACGTCTCGACCGCCGCGTCGGAGACGACCGCGAGCGCCGCGCAGAAGGTGTTCCTGCCGATCGCCTACGACCAGCACGTGCCGTTCCGGGTCGACGACGTCGTGCCCACGGGCGACCAGGACACCACCGGCCAAGGGCTGTTCTTCCTGCTCGTCGCCCTGAGCGTCGGCGGGTACGCGTCCGCGATCGCCGTGGCCTCGGTCGCGACGAAGCTCCGTGCCGTGTGGACCGCGGTCATCGGGCTCGCCACCGCGGGGGTAGTCGCCGGCATCGGCGTGATCGTCGCCGGACCGATCTACGGCGTCATCACCACCCACCACTGGCAGGTGTTCCTGTTCGCCTGGCTCTACGACGCGATCATCGTCGCGCTCGGCGTCGGGCTGCACCCCGTGCTCGGACGGTGGACCACCCCGATCCTCACGATGCTGTTCGTGATGCTGAACTTCACGTCGTCCGGCGGGATCTTCCAGCCGGCCTTCCAGCCCGGGTTCTTCGCCGCCCTGCACACCTTCTGGAGCGGTGCCGCGTGGCTGCAGGCCGCACAGGACCTGCAGTACTTCCCGGACGCCTCGCTCGGCCGGTCGTCGCTCGTGCTCGCCCTCTGGCTGGCCGCCGCGCTCCTGCTCTGCGTCGTCGTGCACGGGCTCGTCGCCCGCCGGACCCGCATCGCCCGCGAGCGCGAGGTCACCCGGCTCGAGGAAGAAGAGGTCGTCGCCGCGTAGCGACGGTAGGTTGGGCGACGTGGACCTCAGCGCCGACCTGGACTTCGCCCGCTCCCTCGCCGACACCGCCGACGCGATCAGCCTCGAGCGCTTCCGTGCCGCCGACCTGCACGTGACGAAGAAGGCCGACAGCACGCACGTCACCGACGCCGACCAGGCCGTCGAACGGGCCCTGCGCGCGCGACTCGCCGCCGAGCGACCGGACGACGCGTTCCTCGGCGAGGAGACGACGGCGGACACCGGGGCCGAGGCCGTCAGCGAAGGGCACCGCCAGTGGGTGGTCGACCCGATCGACGGCACCGCCAACTACCTGCGTGGTGTGCCGGTGTGGGCGACCCTCATCGCACTCGCGGTCGACGGCCGCCCGGTGCTCGGCGTCGTCAGCGCTCCCGCCCTCGGCAAGCGCTGGTGGGCGGCCGAGGGCTCCGGCGCGTTCTCGCTGGACGGGCCGCTCCGGGTCTCCGGGGTGTCCGAGCTCGCCGACGCGAGCCTCAGCTACAACAGCATCCAGCAGTGGGACGACGACGACCGCCTCGAGCCGCTCGTCGACCTGTCGCGCCGGGTCTGGCGAACCCGGGCCTACGGCGACATGTGGTCGTACATGATGGTGGCCGAGGGCGTCCTCGACGTCGCCGGCGAACCGGACCTGAAGCCGTGGGACATCGCGGCCCTCGTCCCCATCGTGGAAGAGGCCGGCGGCCGCTTCACCTCGCTCGACGGTGACCCCGGGCCGTGGCACGGCAGCGCCCTCGCCTCGAACGGCCTGGTCCACGACGCCGTCGTCGAGGTCATCCGCCGCGACGCCTGAGCACGGTCGGCGGGCGATCAGCCGCGCTCGGCGGGACCCGACGCCTCGGTCTGCTCGGCGGACCCCGCAGCCGAGCTGGAGTGCTCGGACTCACCGTCGGAACGCCGCGCCGCGCGCCGACGCGCCACCAGGTCCGCACCGGCCAGCACCAGCGCCAGCGCCATCAGCGACACCGTGAACGTCGTGCCACTGCGGAACGCGTCGTGGTACGCGTCGAGACGCCCGCCCGACCCGCCGGATCCCGACCCCGCCGCCTCGCTCCGCACGATGCCGTAGAAGATGCTCGTCGCGACCGCGGTGCCGATCGCGGTGCCGACACGCTGTCCGAGCTGCTGCATCGAACCCGCCACCCCGGACTGTTCGACCGGGATCTCGGCCAGGGTCAGGGTCTGGTTCGGCGACACCACGAACCCGCCACCCAGTCCGCCCACCAGGAACGCACCGGCCATCGCCCACGGGGTGACCTCCGGAGGGGTGGCGACGGCGGCGACCATGAGCAGCAGGAAGCCGACGACGACCATCCCGAGCCCGGCGACGACCAGCGCCCGCCCGACCCGGTCGACGATCCGTCCGCCGATGTAGGAACCCACGGCACTCGTCGCGGCGAAGGGGATGCTCACCATGCCGGCGAACAGCGGTGCGAGCCCGAGGCCCTCCTGCAGGTACAGCGTCACCATGAGGAACGACGCCGGCAGGGCCGCGAAGTAGACGGCGACGATCGACAGCCCGTTGCGGTACGACGACAGCCGGAACAGCTCGAAGTGCACCACGGGCGACTTGCCCTGCCGCTTGAACCGCTGCTCCCAGAGCACGAACAGCACGAGGAACACCGCGAAGCCGACGAGCCAGAACCAGCGGGTCGCGGAACCACCGCCGCCGCTGGTCAGCACGAACGGCAGCATCAGGGTGATGATGGCGGCACCGAGCAGCAGGATGCCGACGACGTCCAGTTCGCGGTCCTGCGCCTTCCCCTGGGCACCTCTCGGCAGCAGGCGGACGGCGAAGAGCAGTGCGGCGATCCCGAGGGGCACGTTCATCCAGAACAGCAGCCGCCAGCCGGACTCCTCGCCGCCGATCGCGATGAGGCCACCGCCGATGGTCGGCCCGAGGGCGGTGGAGATGCCGATCATCGCCCCGAACAGTCCGAACGCGCGGCCCCGCTCCGGCCCGCGGAACAGCTGCTGCACGAGTCCGATGACCTGGGGCATCTGGATCCCGGCGGCGAAGCCCTGCAGGATCCGGGTGACGATCAGGACCTGGATGTTCGGTGCGACCGCGCACAGCAGGCTCGATCCGGTGAACGCGCTGAGCCCCACGATGAACATGACGCGCCGGCTCTTCAGGTCCCCGAGCCGACCCGCGGGCACGAGGGCGAGGCCGAACGCCAGCGCGTACCCCGCCACGATGAGCTGGAGCGACGAGCTGGTGGCCCCGAGCGACTGCTCGATCGAGGGCAGCCCGACGTTCACCTTGGACAGGTCGAGGATCGTCAGGGCCGCGACCGCCACGCACACGGCGAAGGCACGCCACCGGGTGCGGTCATCGAGGCGGGCGTCGGTCGGTTCGGCGTTGGACATCCCGTCCGTGCTACACCTGCGACGACGAACGAGGTCCGGACAGACCTGTACCCCGGTTCCGTCCGGCGGACCCGGATCGGGGTGCAGAGGGCGGGTGTCACACCCCCTCGTGGCCCCCCGTACTGGGGGCACCGTTCTGGACATCTGCTCGCCGGAGTCCGCTCGGCGGGCCGGTACCTGAGTTATCGTGCTCCAGACGGCAGGTCACGTGATGCTCTCGGATTCCCTAGATCCGGACGGCGGAACAGACCGGTCGTGTTCGTCCGAAGACCCTAACCCGAGGGGTGATACAGACGATGACATCATCGTTCCCGAGCGGAACCGAGTGCACCCACACTCGTCGACCGCATCCAATCCACGACAGTTCCGGCGCGCGCTCAGTCGCCGCCGCTCGTCCGCACTCCGCCACGGTCACCCGCCGTGCAGCAGTCCGGTCCGCCTCCGTGCGCCCCGTCGCAGCGACCCCCGTGTTCGCCGACGCCCTCCTCGCAGCATCCACCTCCGGACCCGGAGGCCGGTGAGTCATGGCACTCACCGGTCGACGTCTCGAGGTCGACCGGATCGCGACCCTCGCAGTGCTCCCACGGGAGTCCGCGATGGTCGTGGTCGGCGACCCTGGTTCCGGACGCAGCAGCGTCCTCGACGCGGTCTCGAACCGCGTTTCCCTCCCCGTCGTCCGGGTCGGTGTCAACGGGAGTGAATCCCGCTGGCCACTGGCCGGGGTGACCTCCCTGTTCACCGCGCTCGACGACCCCCGAGCGACCGCGCACATCGCCCACCTGCTGCAGGCAGGCGGGACCGCGGCCGCCGTGACGGCCGGGCTGGCGGCGGCGCACGACTTCCTCGACGCCGTGCACGCCCTGACCCTCCCGCCGACGCTCGTCCTCATCGACGACCTCGACCGGATGGACACGGAGAGCCAGGAACTCATCGCGTTCCTCGCCGGACGACTCGCGGGCACCGCCCTGCGCGTCGTGGCGACGGTCCGCTCGGTGCCGTCGGACGGTCCGCTCGCGGCCCTGCCGACCCTGCGCATCGAACCGCTGCCGTCGGACGAGGCCCTGGTCCTCGCCCGGGCCATGGCACCGGCCGAGGCGAACGACGGCGTCCTCGCCGTCCTCGCCGAGGAGACCGGTGGCAACCCCGGCGCGCTCCGCGAACAGCTCGCGGTGCTCACCCGGGAGCAACTCACCGGTGCGGAGCCGATCGTGCTCCCGCTCCGACCCACTCCGATGACCGAGGCCATCGCGGCACTCGCACTCGGGCCCGCCGCGGGACGCGATCTGGACGTCCTCGCGAAGCTCGCCCTGGTGCCCGTCGCGAAGACCACGGCGTGGGACCGGGACGAGCTGGACGACCTGGTCGGGGCCGGTCTCGCGACCGTCCGCGGACAGAGCGTCACCGTCCGGCACCCGCTGGTCCGTTCCGCGCTCTACTGGCGGATGCCCGCCCGTGACCGTCGTGCGGCACACGCCGAGCTGGCCACGGCGAGCGCGGAGAGCGACCCGCGGTCGGCCGCGTGGCACCGGAGCTTCGTCGACGACGTCCCCGACGTGGTCGCACTGCTCCAGGCTGCACGGTCGTACGTCGTGGACGGCAACGTGCACGCTGCGATCGCGCTGACCGAGCGTGCCCTGCACGTCGGTGGCGGGACCGAGGACGAGCACGTCGCGCTCCTCGGGGTCGCGGAGGCCATGCTCGGCAAGCGCTTGCTCGGCTTCGCCGCGCGGTACCTCGCGGCGCTCCGTCCGTTCCGGACGACGCCGGACGAGGTCCGCCGGCTCCGGCTGCAGTACTCGGCCGAGTACCTCAGCGGTGACGCCGTGCACGCGGACGAGCTGCTCGTCCCCGTCGACGCGACCGACCCGGCGGAGGTGGACGCCGTCGCCGGTCTGATGGCCATGGTGGCGTGCTTCCGTGCCGAGGCGTGGGAGCTCGACCAGGCGAAGGATCTGCTGCACCGGATCGAACCGCTCGAGGGGTCGGCGTCCGCGCACACCCTCGAGATCGCGACGACCGCGCGGGAGCTCATCGCTGCCGTGGACGGCGTGCTGCCGCCCGACACTGAGCTGCACGACGGGCTCGCGACGTCGGAGCTCGTGGCGATGTCCGACCCGGCCCTGCTGCTGCTCGCCCACGCGCTGAGCATCGGCGAGCGCTACCGGAGCGCGCGACGGGTGTTCGCACTCGTGCTCGCCCGGGGGCAGGAGACCGCAGCGGTGTGGACCGAGGCGGCGCGCTACCTGACGGCCGAGAACGAGGTGCGCTCCGGCAACTTCCGGCAGGCGCTCCGCGCGATCGACGTGTGGGAGTCCGGTTCGTCCGTCGCCGAGCGGTTGCGTGAGCCCTCCCGGGCGATCGCCGTCGCGTGGCGGCACTTCGCCGAGGGCCGTTCCGCCGAGGCGCTCGACGTCGTGGACCGGTGCCTCGAGCACCGTTCGACGAGTCGGCTCTGGGGTGCGACGGCGAAGCTGCACGCGCTCCGCGGCAAGGTCCTGCTGCTCGACGGCCGCCTCGACGAGGCAGCCACCGCGCTCGAGGCCGCCGACGCCATCGGTCGGTCGCTCCGGAACCCCGCGGTGCTCCGGCACCTCGGTGACCTGGTCGAGGCGTACGTGCGTCTCGGACGGATCGACGACGCGCGGGCGATCACGGCCCGTCTGGCGGCGGACCACCATGCCCGTCCCGGGCGCTGGGGTGCCCTCGTGCTGGCGCGGAGCCTCGCGCTCGTCGCCGACGACACCACCCGCGAGACGGCTCGTCGCCGTGCGCTGGAGCTGTTCCAGCCGCACGACTCGCAGTACGAGCGGGCTCGCACGTTCGCGGCGCTGGCCGCGGTCGGCAACCCGGCTGAGCGTCCGCGCCTCGGTGCGGCGGCGGCGGCGGCGTACGAGGCGGCCGGCCTGCGTCGACCGCTGGTGACGCCGGCGCCGGCTGCGGCGATGCCGCAGTTCGGCACGGGCTCGTCGTCGATCCGGTCCGCACCGGTGCTCTCGCCGGCGTTCCCGGGGACGCCGCGCAGCGCCCCCGACGCGTCGGCGGTGCTCACGTCGCTGACCGCCGAGGAGCGTGCGGTGGTGCAGAAGGTCACCGAGGGCTACCGCAACCGCGAGATCGCCTCGTCGCTGTTCATGTCGCAGCGCACGGTGGAGCTGCGGCTCACGCAGATCTACCGCAAGGTCGGCGCGCGGTCGCGATCGCACCTGGTCGCGCTCCTCACGTAGGAGACGCACCACAGGACGGAGGGGAGGCCCGGTACCAGCTGGTACCGGGCCTCCCGTCCGTCGTCCCTCGCTTGGTGCGCCGGCGGTTGCGGGAGTCCGCACGCGACCGCAGCGCGGTGTGCCCCCGCACGCGGGGAACCGCAAGAGCGTCCGACGGGTGTTGCCGTGTGGTCGGCGGCGGGTGAGGCTTCTCCTGCACCGACCGCCGTGCCCCTCCCCCGGGGGCCAGCCCGCGGTACCTCGTCCGGTACCCGAACCCCTCGGCCCAACGACACCGACGTCCGTCCTCGCCTGATCCGAGGACGGGCGTCGGTTCCCGGGCCGGGAGGCCCCGGACGCGCGGCAGACCCGACGGCGGTCGGTGCCGCACCAGTCCCACCTCCCCGTTCCACCCACCCTCGTTCCCCCGAAGGGACAGCCGATGTGCGGCATCATCGCGGCCCGCGTGTCTGACGACGCGACCCCCTACCTGCTCGACGGACTCGAACGACTCGAGTACCGCGGGTACGACTCCGCCGGCATCGCCGTCCGGACGGCCGCCGGCCGCACCGAGACGATCCGCTCGGTCTCCCGCGTCGGCGACCTGCGCACCCTCGTCGCTGCACGCTCCGGTGACGCGCTCACCGGCGTCGGCATCGGCCACACCCGCTGGGCCACGCACGGTGCCGTGCGTGAGGCGAACGCGCACCCGCACGCCGACTGCACCGGCCGGATCTCGATCGTGCACAACGGCATCATCGAGAACGCGGACCGGCTGCGGCAGACGCTCGAGGCGCAGGGCCACCGCTTCCGGTCCGACGTCGACTCCGAGGTCATCGCGCACCTGGTCGAGCGGGCCCTCGCGGTCGACCCGGACCTGATGCTCGCGGTGCAGATCGCGACGGCGCAGCTCGAGGGCTCCTGGGCGATCGTGGTCCTGGACGCCCGGGACGGCCGCATGGTCGTGGCGGCGGACCGTTCGCCGCTCGTCGTCGCCCGCTCCGGCCGTGGTGACTTCGTGGCGAGCGACATCGGCGCGATCGCCGAGTGGTGCGAGACGTTCGTGGCGCTGCGCGACGGCGACGTCGTCGAGCTCGGTGAGGCCTGGACGTGGTCGTCCGACGGCATCACGGTGCCCGTGCCGTTCCCCACGCCGTCCCCGTTCGCCGCCGCCGCGCTCGACCTCGGCGACCACACCGACCACATGGCGAAGGAGATCGACGAGCAGGCCGACGTCGTCGCCACGATCCTGGACCGGATGGCCCGGCGCACCGCCGACGGCAGCATGTGGGTGGGTCTCGGCCTGGCCGGCTTCCACCGGCTGGCGATCGTCGCCTGCGGCACGTCGTTGAACGCCGGTCAGGTGATCGCGACCGCACTGCGCGGGATCGGCGGGGTGCCGACCGACATCGTCGTCGCGAGCGAGGCCGAACAGGCCGTGCTCGGTCCGGGCACCCTGGTCGTCGCGATCAGCCAGTCCGGTGAGACCGCGGACGTGCTCCGCGCCCTGGACCGGTTCGAGGACCGCCACCCGGTGCTCGCACTGACGAACAACATGCACTCCTCGCTCGCCCGACGGGCCGACGCCGTGCTCGACTGCCACGCCGGCCCGGAGATCGGGGTCGCCGCCACGAAGACGTTCACGGCGCAGGTCGTCGTCGGCGTCGCGGCGATGATCTCCGCGATGGTGGCCTCCGGCCGCATCGAACCGTCACGCGCGCAGGTGCTCGTCGACGAGCTGCTCGACCTGCCGGCCCGGATCGAGCACGCTGCGCGGGTGTCCGCCGAGCGGATGCCGCTGCTGGTGTCGAGCGTCAAGGAGGCGACGGGCTTCCTCTTCCTCGGCCGCGGCGCCGGGTTGCCGTACGCCGCCGAGGGCGCCCTGAAGCTCAAGGAGCTCAGCTACCGTTGGGCCGAGGCGTACCCCGCCGGCGAACTCAAGCACGGGCCGCTCGCGCTGGTGGACGACGGCACCCCGGTGGTCGTCATCGACCACGGCGAGCCGAAGATCCAGTCGGCGATCGCCGAGGTCCGGGCCCGCGGTGGCTTCGTCATCACGATCGGCGGCGAGACCGCGGACATCCCCGCGCTCGGCCGCCGTGGCACCGGCGACCTGGCCTGGGGCGCGATGACCGCGCCCTGGGGGCCGCTCGAGGCCGTCGTGCCGCTGCAGATGCTCGCGCGGGAACTGGCCCTGCAGCTCGGGTGCGACGTCGACAAACCCCGGAACCTCGCGAAGTCGGTGACGGTCGAATAGCCGGGCGCCGACGCGTGAACCGTCTGACGGTGTTCCTCGCCGTCCTCACCGCCCTGGCGATCACCGGCACCGTGGTCCTGGTCACGGTGGTGCTGACGACGCCCGTGCTCCCCTGACGCCGATCCCGCAGGGTCTTCCTGGGCGGGGCTGCGATGCTGGTCCCTTGACCACAGCAGCCCCGCCCCTCGTCTTCGTCGCGCTCCTCGTCGGCGCCGTCCTGCCGTTCGTGCCGTTCGTCGGCCGGGTGGCCCGCATCGCGGCGACCATCGCGCACGAGGTCGGTCACGCGATCGTCGTCGTGCCGTTCGGCGGGCGGATCCAGCGGATCGAGCTGCACCCGGACGGGTCCGGCGAGGCCTGGGTCCAGCTCGGCCGGGTGCCCGGCGGTGTCCGGTGGCTCGTCCGGATCCTGAACCTGTACGCCGGCTACAGCGCACCCCTGTGGGCGGGGGTGCTCCTGGTGACGGGGGTGCTGCACGGCGCACGGTGGCTGCCCGTGGTGGTGCTCGCGGTCATCGGGCTCGTCGCGCTGGCGTTCGTCCGGAACTGGTTCGGCCTGCTCGTCGTGCTCGGCTTCGACGCGCTCGCCCTGTGGGTGGCCGTGCGCCCGTCCGAGACGACCGTCCTGGTGGTCGCCGCCGTCGGGGCCTTCTTCGTCGTCGACGGCCTGCGCTCGGTGGTGCAGGTCGGGCGCTGGCTGGTCACCGGCGCCCGGGTGCAGACCGACTTCCACATCGCCGCAGCCGAGATGCGGGTGCCGGCGTCCCTGTGGTTCGTGCTGTTCGTCGCCGTGAACGCCGTCGCGGTGTGGCTGGCGCGCGAGCCGCTGCTCCAGGTCTGGGACACCGTCGTCACCGGGGTCGGCGCGCTCGTCTGAGGCTGCGCTCGCGTAACCGGGGGCCGCAATCGCCTGTCCGCGCCGAGGGGCTGCGAGGCTACCGCCAGATGACCCCCGGAGGTGTCCCATGGCGACCGACGACCACGGCTTCGCGACCGAGCAGGTACACGGCGGCTTCGTGCCCGACGCCGGGCACGGCGCCCGGGTCCCCGCGATCCACATGTCCTCCGGGTTCCTGTTCGACGACTTCGACCAGGCCCGCGACCGCTTCGCCGACACCGACGACGGCTACACCTACACGCGCCTCGGCAACCCCACGAACGCCGACGTCGAGCGTCGCGTGGCGCTGCTCGAACGCGGTGTCGCAGCGATCCTGGTCGGCAGCGGTCAGGCAGCGGCCACCGTGGCGTTCCTCGGCCTGCTGCAGGCCGGCGACCACGTCGTCAGCGCCCGGAGCATCTACGAGGGCACCCGCGGCCTGCTGCTGCAGAACCTCGGCCGGCTCGGCATCGAGGTCGACTTCGTCGCCGACGCCCGCGACCTCGACGCCTGGGCCGCCGCGGTCCGACCGAACACGAAGGCGTTCTTCGCCGAGACGATCCCGAACCCGAAGAACGACGTCCTCGACATCACCGGCGTCGCCGAGACCGCGCACCGCGCCGGCGTCCCGCTGATCGTCGACAACACCCTGGCCACGCCGTACCTGGTGCGCCCGGTCGAGCACGGTGCGGACATCGTCGTGCACTCGGCGTCGAAGTTCCTGTCCGGCCACGGTGCCGGACTCGGCGGCGTGGTCGTCGACGGCGGCCGGTTCGACTGGACCGCGGCCCCCGAGCGCTGGACGCACCTGACCAGCCCCGAACGGTCCCTCGGCGGCGAGAGCTACGTCGAGCGGTACGGCAACCGGGCGTTCGCCGTGTTCGCCCGCGACGTCGTCGCCGCACGCATCGGTCCGGCGCCGTCCCCGTTCAACGCGTTCCTGCTCCGCCAGGGCATCGAGACGCTGTCGCTGCGGGTGGAACGCCACTGCGCGAACGCGCTGGCCGTGGCGTCCTGGCTGGACCAGCAGCCGGAGGTGACGAGCGTCGACCACGCGGGCCTGGCCTCCAGTCCGTTCCACGACCTCGCCCAGCGCTACCTGCCCCGCGGGGCCGGGTCCGTCTTCGCCTTCACGCTCGCCGGTGGCGAAGCCGCCGCGCGGGCGTTCATCGACGCCGTGCAGCTGTTCAGCCGGATGACCCACCTGGGCGACGTGCGCTCCCTGATCCTGCACCCGGCCACCACCACGCACGTCGGCCGCACGCCGGAGGAGCGAGCTGAGCAGGGGATCAGCGACGGCTTGATCCGCCTGTCGGTCGGCATCGAGGACGTCGCGGACCTGCTCCGCGACCTGGAACGCGGGTTCGCCGCGGTGCGGTCCTCAGACGCCGCCGCCGGCCTGGAGGCGCGTGGAGCGTCGGACGCGCAACGCACAGCGGTCGGTGGGCCGGCCCTCGACCGGCAGGAGCGCTGAATGGCCGGGCTGCAGCACTTCGGGTACTTCTTCTCGCGCGGCTTCGGCCCCCAGGCGTGGGGGCGGTCCGACTGGGACTGGGGCCACGACTGGACGAAGCCGGACCTGTACCAACAGTCCGTCCGGACGCTCGAGCAGGCCGGCATGGACCTGGTCATCGCCGAGGACGCCGTCTCGCTCGGCTCCCCCGCGACCCTCGACCTGCGCATCCGGCAGGCGTACGGCGGCCCGAAGCACGACCCCCTCCTGCTCGCCCCGTACCTGTTCGCCGCCACCTCGCACATCGGCATCGCGCCGACCGTCAACGCGGGCATCACCCCGCCGTACCTGGCGGCACGGCAGTTCGCGACCCTGGCGCACCTGTCCTCGGACCGGCTGGGCATCAACGTCGTCACCGACGTCGGCAGCGCACGCCACGCCGGCCTGCCGCCGCTGCCGCACGACCAGGCGTACGACCGCGCCGAGGAGTGGATCACCCTGCTCCGCCGGCTCTGGCACTCGTGGGGCGACGCGTACGTCGGCGCACCGGACTCCTGGCACTTCGCGGACGGCGACGCCCTCGACGCGTTCCACCACGAGGGCGCCCACTTCACCGCTGACGGTCCGCTCAACGCCCTGCCGTTGGCGTCGGACCCCGTGGTCGTCTCCCCCGGTGGCTCGGGCCGGGGGCTCGCGTTCGCCGGCACCCACTCGGACGTGCAGCTCGCGCTCGCGCCGCTGTCCGCCGCCGCGGTGACGGACTACCGCGCCCGGGTGATCGCGGCAGCCGAGGCCGCAGGGCGGTCCACTGCGGACCTGCGGATCCTGTTCGTGCTCAAGCCCGTGATCGTGTCCTCGCCGGAGGAGGCCGACCGCATCGTCGCGGCGTCCGAGCACCCCACCGACGACGCGCTGCGTGCGGCGGCGGTCGCGTGGTCGAGCGACTCCGAGACCGACCTGCTCGCGCTCGACCTGGACGCCCCGGTGCCCGACGGGACCTTCGGTGAGCACGTCTCGGCCGGCACGATCCGCGGGCTGCTCGGGGACACCCCGGACGCACCGCTGCGGGAGCTGCTCACCCGCAAGGCGCGGCAGGGGCGGATCGCGTCGGGCTCGGGGTCCGGATCGCGGTCCGGGTTCGTCGGGACCGCGGACGAGTTCGCGGACTTCATCGAGGAACTCGGCAGCGACGCCGACAACGACGGGATCATCTTCTCGGGCGACCTGCACCCGGTGCAGATCCACCGGATGTTCGGCGACCTGGTGCCCGTGCTGCGGCGCCGCGGGCTGCTGCGACGGGAGTACGGCGCCGGAGGGATCCGGGGGAACCTGTTCGACTTCTAGCGGGAGCGGCTGCGAGCTACTTCTTCTTCTTGGACTTCTTCTTCCCGTCGTCGTCCTTCTTCTTGGACTTCTTCTTCCCGTCGTCGTCCTTCTTCTTGGACTTCTTCTTGTCGTCGTCCTTCTTCTTGGACTTCTCCTTCTTCCCGTCGCCGTCCTGCTTCGACGTCGCCTTGCTCGCACCCGCCGGCAGCGGCAGGACGGCCGACACAGCCTCCGGCTCCGCCTGCGCGGCGTCGGCGTCAGCGTCAGCGTCAGCGTCAGCGTCAGCGTCAGCGGACGCAGGCTCGTTCTCGGGCGACTCCACCCCGTCGATCGGCTCGACGACCACGGCCGACCCGGTGTCCAGCTCGACGTCGACCGCGTGCTCCTCGAGCACCGGCGCCAGGGCGTCGGCGACCCGTTCGACCGTCAGCACCGCGTCCGCCTCGGCGAGCCGGAGCAGGGCCTGCGCGGCCCGCACCCGGGTGGTCGCCTTGCGCGCGAGGACGTCCGACCGCGCCCCCTCGAGGAACGTGCGCAGCTCGCGTTCCACGGCGGAGCGTCCGCGCGGGGCAGCGCGGTCGAGCCGATCGAGTTCCCCGGCGACCCCGGAGACGTCGTCGGCGACGTGCTCGTGGCGGACCGACTCGACGAGCGCGGCGATGGCGGACGCGGCACGTTCGACCCCGGCCGAACGCTGGTCGAGCACGACGAGCATCTCGACCACCGAGCCGTACGTGACGGTCTCGAGCCGCACCGGTTCGGCACCGCGACCGCGCACGACCAGGCGGGCGTCGGGGTTCGGCAGCCAGGCCGCGAGGGCCGCGACCGTGGCGACGGAGCCCACGATCCGCTCGTACTCGCTGAGCACCACTCGTTCCTGCTCCCGCAGACGGACACGGATCGCGATCTCCTGCACCACGTGCTGACCTCTCGTTCGGGTTCGACGCGAGCGTGTTCTGCGCGCCTGCTCCGGAGCGTAGTCCTCGGACGTGGCGGAACAGCGAACGCCCCGGCACTGTCCAGGGACGGTGCCGGGGCGTTCAGGTGGCGCAGCGTGACAGCGGTTCGTCGTTCGGCGAATGGTGGAGATGGGGGGAATCGAACCCCCGTCCATCGCTGCAATTCGACGTCTTCTACGGGCGTATCCGGATAGTTCGTTCTGCTCGGCCCCGTCCTTTGCTACCGGCTTCTAGGACGACGGGCCCAGTCTCAGTGCAAGTCCCGCACGGCCCTGAGGCGCAACCGTGCAGCAAGTCCTCTGGATGACGCCGGTATCAGGTTAGAAGACGATCACCTGGCCGACGGACTTCATGTGCTGGGCTGCTTACGCAGCGAGAGCGAAGTCAGTGCGCTTGGAATTGGCACTTGTTGTTTTCCACGGATCGTTAACGAGATAACCGTGGGTCCTCGGCCCGCTTCCCGTCGGCACACAGGCAATGTCGAAACCGATCATCCCCATGCGGGCCGGACGTGCGAGCCGCTGTCACGCTGTTGAGTTGCCAATGCCCCTGTCGGAGCAGTCCCTCAGTCTAGCCGAGGAGATACGTCGGCGCTACTCGCCGACGCGGTTCCGGGTGCGCATGGCCCGCTCGGCCTCACGCTTGTCGGTCTTCTCGCGCAGCGCCTGGCGCTTGTCGAACTCGCGCTTGCCCTTCGCGACAGCGATCTCGATCTTGGCCCGACCGTCGTGGAAGTAGATCTGCAGCGGCACGAGCGTGTACCCGCCCTGGGCCGTCTTGTGCGAGATCTTCACGATCTGCTGCTTGTGCAGGAGCAGCTTGCGCTTCCGTCGGGGCGAGTGGTTGTTCCACGTGCCCTCGGTGTACTCCGGGATGTGCACGGCGTCGATCCACGCTTCGCCACCGTCGATGTAGGCGTACCCGTCCACCAGGGACGCCCGCCCCATCCGCAGGGACTTCACCTCGGTGCCGGACAGGACCATGCCCGCTTCGTACGTGTCCTCGATGAGGTAGTCGTGCCGGGCGCGACGGTTCGTCGCGACGATCTTCTCCCCGCGTTCCTTCGCCATGACGACTCCTCTCGATGGTGACCGGTGCAGTGTGCTGCGTGGGTCTTCCCGCGCAGCCCTACAGACTACTCAACACGAAGCGGGCGGCGCACCTTCCCGGCGCGCCGCCCGTTCGCGGATGCTGTGCTGGGTCAGACCTTCAGGTACCGGCGGATGGCGATCGACGCCGACGCCGCGGCGAGGAGCACGCCGATCACGATCACCGCCGGGACCACGATGGCCGCGTCCCCCATGCCGATGAACGCCGTGCCGGTGAAGCGCTCCGCCAGGAAGTTCCGGACGAAGAACCAGACCACGGCGGTGATCGCGCCACCGGCCAGGACGGCTCCGATGGCGGCGGCGATCACCCCCTCGAGCACGAACGGTGTCTGGATGAACCGGTTCGACGCACCGACGAGCCGCATGATGCCGAGCTCTCGCCGTCGACTGAACGCCGACAGACGGATCGTCGTCGCGATGAGCAGCACCGCCGCCACGAGCATGAGGGCCGCGATGCCGATCGCCGTGTACGACGAGGCGTTGAGCAGGTTGAAGATCGGCTGCAGGTACCCGCGTTGGTCGACGACGCTCTGCACGCCGGCGACCTTCGACAGGCTCTCGACCAGGACGTCGGCCTGCGAGGGGTTCTTCAAGTTCACCCAGAAGGTCTCGTTCAGGTACTCCGGCTTGACGAACTCCGTCGCGGCCGAGTCCTTGAACTGCTCCTTGAACCGGGTGAAGGCCTGGTCCTGGTTCTCGTAGTAGGTCTTCTCGATGTACGGCTTGAGCGTCGACGAGTCGAGCTGCGCCTGGACCTGCTCGCGCTGGTCCGCGGTGGCCTTCGCGCCGGTGCAGTTGCCCGTGGTGTCGGTGTCGGTGCACAGGTAGACGGCGACCTGCGCCCGGTCGTACCAGTACCCCTTCATCTGGTTGATCTGCATCTGGAGCAGGATCGCCGTGCCGACGAAGGTCAGGGAGATGAAGGTCACGAGGACGACGGAGACGACCATCGACGCATTGCGCCGCAGGCCCGAGCCGACCTCGGACATGACGAGCCCGAGCCTCATCGGATGAGCCCCGGGATCGTCTGGATGCCGGTGGTGTTGGACACGGTGCCTCGCTGGATCGGGACGGCCTGGGTCTGGTAGCCGCCGGACTGCTCGTCGCGCAGGACGGTGCCGTTCGAGAGCTCGATGACCCGACGCTGCATCTGGTTCACGATGCTGGCGTCGTGCGTCGCCATCAGCACGGTGGTGCCTCCCTGGTTGATGCGTTCGAGGAGCGCCATGATGCCGGCGGAGGTGGTGGGGTCCAGGTTTCCGGTGGGCTCGTCGGCCAACAGGATCGCCGGCTTGTTCACGACGGCGCGGGCGATGGCCACACGCTGCTGCTCACCACCGGAGAGTTCGTGCGGCATGCGGGTGGCCTTGCCGGCGAGCCCGACGAGCTTCAGCACGTCGGTCACGGCCTCGCTGATGAAGCCCTTGCTCTTGCCGATGACCTGCAGCGAGAACGCCACGTTGTCGAACACGTTCTTGTTCGGCAGCAGACGGAAGTCCTGGAAGACCACACCGAGGTTGCGGCGGAAGTACGGGACCTTCCGCGATGCCAGGGACCCGAGGCGCTGCCCGAGCACGTGGATCTGCCCACTGGTGGGCTTCTCCTCCTTGAGCACGAGGCGCAGGAAGCTGGACTTGCCGGAACCGGACGCGCCCACGAGGAACACGAACTCGCCCTTGAGGATCTCGAGGGTGAGGTTGTCGAGCGCCGGACTCGGGTTGCCCGAGTAGACCTTGGTGACCTGGTCGAATTTGATCATGACCGGATCAGGGTAGGTCGCCCCGCTTGGAAAGCAAGCGAGGCGCGCGGCTCACGAACCCCTACTCGGCGGCGGATTGCTTGCGCCAGCGGATGCCCGCGTTGATGAAGCCGTCCAGATCACCGTCGAACACGGCTGAGGGGTTGTTCACCTCGTGCTCCGTCCGGAGGTCCTTGACCATCTGGTACGGCGCCAGCACGTAGGAGCGGATCTGGTCGCCCCAGCTCGCCGTGATGTTGCCGGCGAGTTCCTTCTTCTTCGCGTTCTCCTCTTCCTTCTTCAGGAGGAGCAGGCGCGACTGCAGCACGCGCATGGCGGCAGCACGGTTCTGGATCTGCGACTTCTCGTTCTGCATCGAGACGACGGTGCCGGTCGGGATGTGCGTCAGGCGCACCGCGGAGTCAGTCGTGTTGACGGACTGCCCGCCGGGGCCCGACGAGCGGAACACGTCGACGCGGATGTCGTTCTCGGGGATGTCGATGACGGCGGTCTCCGGCATGAGCGGGATGACCTCGACCGCGGCGAAGGACGTCTGGCGCTTGCCTGCGGCACCGAACGGCGACATCCGCACCAGGCGGTGGGTGCCGGCCTCGACCGACAGCGTGCCGAACGCGTGCGGGGCGTCGATCTCGAACGTCGCGGACTTGATGCCCGCTTCTTCGGCGTACGAGGTGTCCATCACGGTGGTCTTGAAGTTGTGCTGCTCGGCGTACCGCAGGTACATGCGGAGGAGCATCTCGGCGAAGTCCGCCGCGTCGACACCGCCCGCGCCGGCACGGATCGTGATGACCGCGGGACGGTCGTCGTACTCGCCGTCCAGGAGCGTCTGCACCTCGAAGTCGCCGATCATCTTCTGGATCGCCTTGAGCTCGGCGAGGGCTTCGTCGGCGGACTCCTGGTCGTCACCCTCGTTCGCCATCTCGACCAGCACCTCGAGGTCGTCGATGCGCTGCTCGGTGTCGGTGATCTTCTTCAGCTCCGACTGGCGGTGCGAGAGCGCGCTCGTCACCTGCTGCGCGTGGTCGACGTCGTCCCAGAGGTCCTGGGCCCCGGCCTGCTCGCTGAGGTCGGCGATCTCACGCTGCAGGCGGTCGACGTCGACCACCGAGCGGATGTTGCCGAAGGTCTCGCGAAGGGCGGAGAGCTGCTCGGTGAAGTCCAGTTCGACCATGGTCATCGATCCTACCGGCGCGAGTCCGACTCGGCCGACCGGGAGGCCCGGTGTCGGTCCGTCCCGCTGGTCGCGGTCTTCCCCCACGCGCCCTGCACCCCCGCTCCGTCCCCGCAGCACCGGATGACCGGCGCTTCGTCATCCGGGCCTCCGGTGCGACCTGGCGATGGCGTACCGTCGCAGCCGCACGCCTCCGCGGCGCTCGGTCGACAGCAGGACGGCGTCGTAGTGCTCCAACACCCCGATGGAGCCGTCGTTGTCATCGCGGCAGACGGCGATCACCGGGTCGATCCCGACGCGCGATGCGTGCGCGAGCACCTGGCCCAGCGCCCACGTCGCCACGCCTCGGCCCCTCGCCGACGGGCGGATCCCGTACCCGACGTGGCCGAACCGCTGCACGCCGTCCGCGTCTCCCGGAGCCCGGAGTGCGATCCCGCCCAGGACGCGGCCGTCCTCGACGATCCACCAGAGCGCTCCGGGTCTGGCGTGCAGTCGTCCGACCCAGGTGCGGAACCCGTCCTCGTCGCCGACGTCGTCGTGGGCGGTGATCCCGAAACCGTCCTCGTGCACGCCCGGCCCCCACTCGGCATGCGCTTCGGCCCACGCCTCGTACAACGCCGTCTGCGGTCTCACCAACTCGAGCATGTCCAAGTATCACAACGAAGCGGGTCGGTACGTCAGGACCAGAACCATGACCAGCCCCGCAACCGACCCAGCCGGAGCCGATCGATGGGCAGCCGCCGCCCGGCTCGCCGACGGCCAGAGCGACGACGGGTTCCACCGTCGCCGGACGCGCGTGTTCGTGTGGGTGGGGGCACTCGTCCTGGTCTCGTGGGCGGTCGGGGTGGTCCTGGCGCTGGTGCTGGTGCCGGCCACCGGGAGCAACCACGCGAGTGGCGGCGGTGGCGTGCAGCTGCTCCTCCAGCTCCTGCTGTTGCTGCTCGGGCTGGTCGTCGGCATCGTCGGTTTCGTGTGGGCGTACCGCTCCGGTCACTACGTCACTCGCTGGCGATCGGTGAGCAGCCCGCTCTCGCGCGCTGAGCAGCGGTCGGTGCGGCGTCAGATCGCCGGCAAGGAGCCGGTCGACGACGAGCACGCGGACATCGTCACCGCGGTCGCCGTGCAGAACCGTCGAGCCACGCTCGGCATCCTGCCGATCTTCGGCGCCCTGATGCTGTTCGCCGCGTCGACAGCGGTGAGCACGGACAGCGTGGCCATCAAGCTGCTCGAGCTCGTCGCGTCGCTCGCGTTCGTGGTCGGGCTCGTGCAACTCGCCTTCCAGTACCGGCGTGCCGGGCGCTTTCTCTCGGAGCGGCCGCTCAGCTGACGCCGTCCGCAACACTCGGCCGTCGGCGGCGTCGGCGCCTCAGGGCCAGCAGGAGAATGACCAACGACGCGGCTCCCCCGAGGAAGACCCCCGCTCCGATCCACGTCGTGACGAACGTGCCGTGCCCGAAGAGCGCGTTGATGAGCATGCCGAGCCCCACTGCCACAGCCGTGAGCAAGCCCGCGCAGGTCGGTTCGAGCCACGGAGGCGACAGGAGCGACCGTCGGTCGACCGGCAGGCCGCGGTCCAGTCGAGCGCGCGCAGCTTTCTCGCGGTCCTGGATCGCGATCCCGATCGTCGGTCCCCAGAACGCCACCGTCGCCTGGCTGCCGTCGGGATCGACCAGGATCAGGATCGCCATCGTCGCCACCGCGCCGCTGAGGTACCACCAGGGGAAGACCCGACGGATCGGGACGGCCCAGCGGCTGTCCGGCCGGGTGCCGTTCCGAGGGTGGCGCTCACCGCTGTTGGTGGCCATGGTCAGCGCTCCCGGCGCAGCCCTCGGATGAGCAGAGCGGTGCACACCAGCATCGTGCCGGAGAGGAGCATCGCGGCCCCGAGGACGGCAGTCGGTGTCCTTCCTGCGGCCACGAGCAGGACGATCCCGATGAGAGCGAGCGGATCACCGACGAGCAGGCCCACCAGGTCGGCGCTGCCCTCTGGTCTCGGAGTGGTCACGAGATCAAGCTACTGGCGCGCACGTGCGAGCTTCGCTTCGAACGCCGCAGCGATCTCGTCGTTCCACTCGGTCGAGCGGTACCAGTTGTCGTCCCGCGGCGGTCTGACGCGCGCTGGACGGCGGACGTCCCCTGCGTCGTGTACGTCGTCCTGCCCCAGCACCACGAGCAGCAGTATGCCCTGGAAGGGGACCGGCGTCAGCGTCGCAGCCGAGATCGCCGGTGTCCCACCCAGGCACTGACCAGGACGACGACCGCGCAGACGAGGGTGACGAACCCGAAGGGCCGGGATCCCGCCTGGGCGAACAGCGCGACCGAGACCCCGAAGAACACGATGCCGAGCAGGGCGAAGACGACCCACACGGCGGACGAGCGAAGCATGCCCGGAGTCAACCACTACCGCCCGAGCAGCGGCTCCCTCGACGCCATCCCCGCGGCACCGGCCCGTGCGACGGCATCCGGCAGCGCCGCCAGGAACGCGTCGACGTCGGCATCGGTGGTCGTGTGGCCGAGCGTGATCCGGAGCGCACCACGGGCGTCCTGCTCCGACAGCCCCATCGCGAGCAGCACGTGCGACGCCTCGGGCACACCGGCCTGGCACGCCGATCCGGTCGAGACCGCGACCCCGGCGGCGTCGAGCAGGAACAGGAGCGAGTCGCCCTCGCACCCGGGGAACGTGAAGTGCGCGTTGCCCGGCAGCCGGTCGACGGGGTCCCCCATCAGCACCGCTGACGGCACGGCTGCACGGACCCCGGCGATCAGCCGGTCCCGCAGGGCGACGAGCGACGGGTGCGGCATCGGCTCGGCGACGACCGCGCTGGCCGCCACGCCGAAGGCCGCAGCCGCCGGGGCGTCCTGCGTGCCGCTCCGCACCTGCCGCTGCTGCCCACCACCGTGGATGAGGGGCTCGACGGTGGCCTTCCGTCCGAGCACGAGCGCACCGATCCCGACGGGCCCACCGACCTTGTGCGCGGAGACGCTGAGCGCGTCGAGGCCGGACCCGGCGAACGACACCGGCACCTGCCCATAGGCGGCGACCGTGTCGCTGTGCACGGGCACGCCGGAGGCGTGCGCGAGCTCGACGATCCGTGACACGGGCTGGATGGTGCCCACCTCGTTGTTCGCCCACAGGAACGTGACCAGGGCGACGTCCGAGGCGTCGGCGAGCCGCGCCTCCAGTCCGGCGAGGTCGACGCGACCCTGCGCGTCCAACGGGACCACGTCGATGACGGCGCCCTCGTGCGTCTCCAGCCAGGTCAAGGTGTCGACGGTGGCGTGGTGCTCGCCACCCGGGACGACGATGCGGGGCCGCCGGCGGTCGCGCTGGCGAGCCCAGAACAGGCCCTTCACGGCGAGGTTGATGCTCTCGGTGCCGCCGGAGGTGAACACGACCTCCACCGGGTCGGCGTCGAGCGAGCGGGCGACGGCGGCGCGGCCGTCCTCGAGCAGCATCTTGGCGCGCTGACCGGCGCTGTGGATGGACGACGGGTTGCCGACGGTGCCCAGGGCATCGGTGAAGGCGGCGAGCGCCTCCGGCAGGATCGGCGTCGTCGCGGCGTGGTCGAGGTAGACCGACAAATGCACCCCCTGGATCGAGCAGTGTCCAGGATACGCGCCGGTCCTCGTACCCTTGTCGCGTGCACGAGACAGCGATCGACCTCACACCGGGGTTCTCCCTGGGCGGGACCGTCCCCCGGTTCACCCTGCGGTCCGCGACGGCGACGGGCGTCGTCCTGGTCGTGGCGAGCGCGGGAAGCGCCGACGGCGCGGACGGTGCCGACCGCACCGACGGCGGGCCGACCCGGCACCCGCTCGAGCGGGTGCCGGACACGGACGTGTGGACCGGCGAGGTCCCCGGGATCATGCCCGGCGACCGCTACCACCTGCTCGTCGACGGGCCGGTCGGGCCGCGACACGAGTTCGACCCGACGCGTCCGCTGCTCGACCCGTACGCGCGGGGCATCCTGCCGACCGGCGACGAAGAAGCGGCCGGTCCCCGCTGGACCAGCGTGGTCGTCGACGACGCCTTCGACTGGGGCGGCGTCGTGAAGCCGCAGGTCCCGCTCGACCGCGCTGTCGTGTACGAGGCGAACGTCCGCACCCTGACGGCAGCGAACCCGCACCTGCCGCAGCACCTGCGCGGCACGTACGCCGGGGTCGCCCACGAGACCACGATCGCGCACCTGCACCGCATCGGCGTCACCACGCTCGAGCTGCTGCCCGTGCAGGCGTTCGACACCGAGCGGTGGCTCCGCGACGCCGGTCGTCAGAACGCCTGGGGCTACAACACGCTCGGTTTCTTCGCCCCGCACGCCGCGCACGCCTCGGCGCCTGCGCAGCAGGAGGGCGCCGACGCCGTCCTGCGCGAGTTCAAGGGCATGGTCCGGCTGCTGCACGAGGCCGGCATCCAGGTCGTCCTGGACGTCGTCTACAACCACACCGCGGAAGAGGGCCTGGGTGGTCCGACGACGAGCCTGCGTGGCATCGACGGTGCGAACCGCTACCGCTGGGCGCAGACCGACCCGCCCCGCCGGGACACGTACTACGACACCACCGGGTGCGGGAACACGCTCGACACCTCGGTCGAGGCGACGGCGGACCTCGTCGTCGACAGCCTGGTGTACTGGGCGCGCGAGGTGCAGGTCGACGGGTTCCGCTTCGACCTGATGGCCGCCCTCGCCCGCGACGGCGAGCACCGGTTCGACCCGTCGCACCCACTGCTCGAGCGCATCCGGAACCACCCCGACCTGCAGGACACCCTGATGATCGCCGAGCCGTGGGACGTCGGCCCGGACGGCTGGAAGACCGGGGCGTTCGGCGCGGCCGGCCAGCGCACGAGCGAGTGGAACGACGGGTTCCGCAACACGGTCCGCCAGTTCTGGCTCACCGACATCGCCGAGGAGCGCCGCACCGGCCTGCCGCAGACCGGGATCGGCGCGCTCGCCGGAGCCCTGACCGGCTCGCGTCACGTCTTCGGCGCCGACCGCGGCCCGCTGGCGAGCGTCAACTTCGTCACCGCGCACGACGGCTTCACCCTGCTCGACCTGGTGTCGTACGACGGCAAGCACAACGAGGCCAACGGCGAGGACAACCGTGACGGCTCGAACGACAACCGCTCGTTCAACCACGGCATCGAGGGTGACACCGCCGACCGCGGGGTCCGCGCCGCGCGTGGTCGGTCGATGCGCAACCTGCTGGCGACCCTGATGCTGTCCGCCGGGGTGCCGATGCTCACCGCCGGTGACGAGCGGAGCCGCACGCAGCACGGCAACAACAACGCCTACGTGGTGTCCGACGACCTGACCCCGGTGGACTGGTCCGACGACGAGGACGCCGAGGCGATGACCGAGGCCGTCGCCGCGCTGGCCCGGTTCCGGCAGGCGCACCCGTCGCTCCGACCCACCCGCTTCGGCGTCGAGGGGCAGGAGACCCCGGGGGCCTCGCGGATGTCCTGGTACGGACCCGACGGGCACCCGATGACGATCGAGGGCTGGGACCAGCCGGTGCACCGCGCCCTGCAGTACTTCGTCGAGTCGACGCCCGAACACGAGCCCTTCGACCGCGTCCTGGTGGTGGTGCACGGCAGCGGCCGCACCCGCGACCTGACCCTGCCGGTGCGCGAGGACGTCCTCGGGTACCGGCTGGCCTGGTCGAGCGAGAAGCACCGCGACCACGAGCGCCTCCGACCTGCCGGGCAGGTCTTCACCGCCTACGGCCCCGGCATCCACCTGTTCGAGGTGGCGTAGCGCCGAGCAGTCGGGTGCGGCCCGGCGCCGCGACCGGCCGACGGACGGGAGGCCCGTGGCGGCTCCGCCACGGGCCTGGCGTCCGGTCCTCCACAGGCTCCACGGCGCGCCCGGCCCGCCACAGCGGGCCGATTCCGGGGAACGCGGAGCCGCCCGCCGGGTAGCGTCGCTTCCGTGGCCACCGCAGACCGACCCCGCCGCCCGAAGATCGGGCGCATCCCGATCACCGAGCTCGCCCCGAGGACGCCGAACGGCTTCCCCGGCAAGGCATTCGACGGCGAGGTGATCACGTTCGGTGCAACCGTCTTCCGAGAAGGACACGGCATCATCGGCGCAGACCTCGTCCTCGAACGCCCAGACGGTGGAACCCGCACCGTCCCCATGACCCTCGGTGCCCCCGGCACCGACCGCTACGAAGCCACGGTGCAGGTCGACCACGTCGGCGTCTGGACCTGGCACGTCGAGTCGTACTCCGACGACTGGGCGAGCTGGCTGCACGGCGCACGCCTGAAGATCGCGGCCAGTGTCGACACCGAGGCGACCCTGCTCGACGGCGCCGTGCTGCTCGACCGGCTGGCCGAGGAGACCGACTCCCCCGCCGCCACCCGTGCCGCCGCGCGCGTCCGTGACACCGACCTCGACCCGGCCGAACGCCTGGCCGCCGTCGACGACCCGCGCATCGTCGCCGAGGTCGAGGAAGCACCGCTCACCTCGCTCCGCACGCACTCCGCCACCCAGCTGCTCGACGTCGAACGCACCCGCGCCGGCGTCGGTGCCTGGTACGAGTTCTTCCCCCGCTCAGAAGGCGCGAAGAAGAACCCCGACGGCTCCTGGAAGAGCGGCGACTTCCGCACCGCGGCCCGCCGTCTGCCCGCCGTCGCCCGGATGGGCTTCGACGTCATCTACCTGCCGCCGATCCACCCCATCGGCACCACCGCCCGCAAGGGGCCGAACAACACCCTCACGCCCGGGCCGAACGACCCCGGCAGTCCCTGGGCGATCGGCTCTCCCGAGGGCGGGCACGACGCGATCCACCCCGACCTCGGCACCGAGGACGACTTCCGCGGCTTCGTCGAGACGGCGAAGAACACCGGCATGGAAGTGGCGCTCGACTTCGCACTGCAGTGCTCCCCCGACCATCCCTGGGTCACCCAGCACCCGGAGTGGTTCACACAGCGTGCCGACGGCTCCATCGCGACCGCCGAGAACCCGCCGAAGCGCTACCAGGACATCTACCCGATCCAGTTCGACACCGACCCCGAGGGCCTGGTCACCGAGGTCGAGCGCGTGCTGCGCCACTGGATCGACTTCGGCATCCGGATCTTCCGCGTCGACAACCCGCACACCAAGCCGCTCTGGTTCTGGGAGCGGGTCATCCGTGAGATCCGCGACGAGCACCCCGACACCGTGTTCCTCGCCGAGGCGTTCACCCGCCCGGCGATGATGCGCGCGCTCGCCGAAGCCGGGTTCCAGCAGTCGTACTCGTACTTCACCTGGCGCAACACCAAGGACGAGATCGAGGACTACTTCACGGAGCTCTCCCACGAGACGAGCGACTACCTGCGCCCGAACCTCTTCGTGAACACCCCCGACATCCTCACCGAGTACCTGCAGTTCGGCGGCCGTGCCGGCTACAAGGTGCGCGCGGCGCTCGCCGCCACCGGTGCACCGACGTGGGGCATGTACGCCGGCTACGAGCTCTTCGAGGACGTCGCCCGACCGGGCTCCGAAGAGAACATCGACAACGAGAAGTACGAGTACAAGCCGCGTGACTTCGCCCTGGCCGAGGCCGAAGGTGCGTCGCTCGCGCCGTACGTCACGATGCTCAACCGCTTCCGGCAGGCGCACCCCGCGCTCCGACAGCTGCGGAACCTGCACGTGCACGCCGCCGAGGACCCGGCGATCGTCGTCTACTCGAAGCACCTGTCGGGCGAGTACATCCGGTCAGGACGCCCCGACACCGTGATCGTGGTCGCCAACGTCGACCCGCACTCCGCCCGTGAGACCACCGTGCACCTGGACCTCGCCGCACTCGGTCTGCCGACCGATGGCCTGTTCGACGTCCGTGACGTCGTGACCGGTCAGCGCTGGACCTGGGGCGCGTCGAACTACGTCCGCCTGGATGCGTTCCAGGAGCCCGTGCACCTGCTCGTCGTGGAAGGACCCCACCGATGACCAACGACCCGACCGACCCCACGAAGCGCGGACCGGCCGTCCCGCCGGTGCCGCCTCCGCCGCCGGCCGTGCCGCGGTACGAACCGAAGGTGTCCGCGCCCGACGAGGACCTGCCCGGCGCCCCGCCGGCGCAGCGCGAGGCGCCCGACCGCGGGGTGGCGGAGTCCGCCACGCTCGCCGGGCACCCCGCCGATCCGACGCACCCGCGGCAGCCGTCCGTCGCAGCCGCCTCGGCGTCCGACACCCCGACGGCCCCGACCGGGGGCGCCGCGCCCGTGGTCCGGCCGGCCTCCGTCGAGGCTCCGGTCGCCCCCACCGCTGCTGCCTCGGCTCCGGCCGCCGCCGGTACGTCCACGGATCCGCGTCCGGCTCCGATCGAGGACTGGCTGCGTCTGCAGGTGGCCGAGGGCCGCTGGTCCCAGCCGCACGACGTGCTCGGCCCGCACCCGGTCGACGGCGGCACCAGCGTCCGCGTCGTCCGGCACCTGGCCCGTGCGGTACGGATCGTCCGCCCCGACGGCGACGACATCGAGCTCACGCACGAGGGTGACGGGCTCTGGGCCGGCGCCACCGCCGGCCCGCTCGGTCGCTACCGCGTCGAGTCGGAGTACGACTACGACGAGTCCACGGACGAGGACGACGCCACGTGGACCACCGACGACGCGTACCGGTTCGCCCCGACGCTCGGCGAGCTCGACCTGCACCTGTTCGGCGAGGGCCGTGACGAGCAGCTCTGGCACCACCTCGGCGCACACGCCCGCACCGTCGACGGGGTCGACGGCGTCGCGTTCGCCGTCTGGGCACCTCGGGCGACCGCCGTCCGGGTGATCGGCGACTTCGAGGGCTGGGAAGGCCGCACCACCGCGATGCGCCGTCTGAGCGACCTCGGCGTCTGGGAGCTGTTCTGGCCCGGCGCCGTCGTCGGCCAGCGCTACAAGTTCCAGATCCTCACCGACTCCGGGTGGGTGGAGCGCGCCGACCCGTTCGCCCGCGAAGCCGAGATCGCCCCGGCGACGGCTTCGGTCGTCACCGAGTCCACGTACACGTGGTCCGAGGGCGACGCCGCCTGGATGGAGCGCCGCGCCCAGACCACCACGCACGACGCTCCGATGAGCGTCTACGAGGTGCACCTCGGCTCCTGGCGCCCCGGCCTGTCGTACCGCGAGGTCGCCGACCAGCTCATCGGCCACATGGAGTACACCGGCTTCACCCACGTGGAGTTCCTGCCGCTCGCCGAGCACCCGTTCGGCGGCTCGTGGGGCTACCAGGTCACCGGGTACTACGCACCGACCGCGCGCTTCGGTTCGCCGGACGACCTGCGCTACCTGATCGACCGTCTGCACTCCGCGGGCATCGGCGTGATCATGGACTGGGTCCCCGGACACTTCCCGAAGGACGAGTGGGCCCTCGGGCGCTTCGACGGCTACGCGCTGTTCGAGCACCCGGACCCCCGCCGCGGCGAGCAGCTCGACTGGGGCACCTACGTGTTCGACTTCGGACAGCCGCAGGTGCGCAACTTCCTGGTCGCGAACGCGCTGTACTGGTTCGAGGAGTTCCACATCGACGGCCTGCGGGTCGACGCGGTGGCCTCGATGCTGTACCTCGACTACTCCCGCACCGACTGGCTGCCGAACATCCACGGCGGCCGCGAGAACCTCGACGCGATCTCGTTCCTGCAGGAGACGAACGCGACGGCGTACAAGCGCTACCCCGGCATCGTGATGATCGCGGAGGAGAGCACCTCGTGGCCGGGCGTGACGCAGCCGACGAGCGCCGGCGGGCTCGGCTTCGGGCAGAAGTGGAACATGGGCTGGATGCACGACTCGCTCGAGTACGTGCAGCGCGACCCCGCGTACCGCAGCTACCACCACGACGAGATCACGTTCTCGTTCGTCTACGCCTTCAGCGAGCAGTTCACCCTGCCGATCAGCCACGACGAGGTCGTGCACGGCAAGGGTTCCCTGTACGGCAAGATGCCCGGCGACGAGTGGCAGAAGCTCGCCAACGTGCGCGCCTACCTGGCGTTCATGTGGGCGCACCCCGGCAAGCAGCTGCTCTTCATGGGCCAGGAGTTCGCGCAGCCCTCCGAGTGGTCCGAGGCGAAGGGCCTCGACTGGTGGCTCCTCGACCAGCCCGGCCACCGCGGTGTGCAGGACCTCGTCGCGGAGCTCAACCGCGTGTACAAGGACTCCCCGGCGCTCTGGACGCACGACTCGACGGCCGACGGCTTCGAGTGGCTCGAGGGCGGCGACGCACCGCACTCGACCCTCGGGTTCCTGCGGAAGGACGGCGACGACCGGGTCGCCGTGTTCGTGAACTTCTCCGGCGTGCCGGTGGAGCGCCGCTTCGGGCTGCCGACCGCTGGCGAGTGGCACGAGGTGCTCAACACCGACGCGGCCGAGTACGGCGGCTCCGGGGTCGGCAACCTCGGCGTCGTCACGGCGGAGGACACCCCCTGGGCGGGCCGCCCGGCCTCGGCGCACCTCGTGGTCCCGCCGCTCGGCGCCGTCTGGCTGAAGCTGGCCCAGTAGCCCGGCCAGCGTCCGCGACGCGACCGACCGACGGACGGGAGGCCCGGTGCCAGCTGGCACCGGGCCTCCCGTCTGTCCGTTGCCGCGTCCGCCGCGATGCGCGAGACGCCGTCGTGTCCTCGAGATGCCCCGGACACACCGAGACGCCGCCGGATCCGGCGGCGTCTCGGTGTGACGACGGCGTCTTCTCCGCCGCGAGGACCCTACGGGTCTAGTACAGGGCGTTCGCCAGGCGACGACGCGCCGCGACGACGCGCGGGTCCTCGCTACCGATGAGCTCGAAGTACTCGACGAGCCGGACACGCAGGGCCTCGCGGTCATCGCCGAACACCGTCGGCACGAGGTCGAGCAGACGCCCGAAGGCGTCGTCGACGTGCCCGCCCGAGATGTCGAGGTCGGCGACCGCCAGCTGCGCCTGGACGTCCTGCGGGCCGGCGGCCGCTGCCGCACGGATCTCGTCGGCCGTCCGGCCGTTGAGCCGATCGAGCAGCGACACCTGTGCGAGGCCGGCGACGGCCATCTGGTCGTGCGGGTCCTGCAGGATCGCGGTCTTGTACTCCTCGATCGCGGTGGCGAAGTCGCCCCGCTCGATCGCGTCGTACGCGGCCTGGTGGTGCGGCGGGAGCGGCTCCGGCTCCGGCTCGCCCTGCTCGGCGTCGGTGGGGGCCGCTCCGCCGTCGACGGTGACGCGACCGGTCACGCCGTTCTGCTCGGCCGCCTGGAGCACCTGCTCGTAGACGTCGCGGACCTGCGCCTCGGGCAGTGCCCCGACGAAGAGCCCGAGCGGGCGTCCGCCGATCACGGCGGCCACGGTCGGGATCGACTGCGCCTGGAACGCCTGCACGAGCTGCGGGTTCGTGTCGGCATCCACCTTGGCGAGCACCACGCGGCCGTCGTACTCCGCGGTGAGCTGCTCGAGGATCGGCGAGAGCTGCTTGCACGGCCCACACCACTCGGCCCAGATGTCCACGATGACCGGGACGATGGTCGACAGCTGCAGGACGTCCTGGAACGTCGCATCGGTGACGTCGATCACGAGCGACGGCACCGTCAGGTCGGCGCCGTTCGCGGTGTCGGCTTCGGTACCGGGCACGGCACCGCCAGTGGAACCCGCCGGGGCCGGAGCACCGGACGGCTGGGGCGGCCGCTGTGCGCGGTCGACGAGGGACGACAGGTCCACGGCTCCGCGGAGCCCGGACGGGGTCGGGGGGATGTTGCTCATTGCACCTCACTCGCTGCGGTCAGGCCCTGTGTGAACCCGAGCAGGACCACTTTGCCATCCGAGGCGACCGGCGGCACGTAGAAGAGCAGCTGGACGCTGTAGGTCGCGCTGATGCCCTTCTTGCTCGTGTCCACGCCGGACAGTGCCTTGACCGCACCCTCGGTGTTCACCTCGGCGCCCGAGGCGGTCGGGGTCACCTTCTCGACCTCGTCCAGGTCGGCGGAGACCAGGGCACCGGCGTCGTCGGTCGCGATGGCGACGGCGGAGTCGGCCGGGACCTCGGACGAGTACTCGATCTTCGCCGTGTCCGGCAGGGCCTTGGCCTTCTTGTCCTTGTACGCCTTGCCGATGGTGGTGCGGAGCGCATCACCCTCGCTCGCGAACAGGTCGGCGTACTCGCTGGCGGTGTCCTTCGACAGGATGTCGCCGTACGCGGTCGCGACCTGGGCGGGCTGGATCGTCAGGAGCTTCGACTCCGGCGCGAGCAGTGCGGCACCGATCGTCGTCGGCGCGAGGCTCGGGATCTTCGCGTCGGCCTCGAGCGAGACGTCGTACGCCACCTTGTACGGATCGCGAGCGGTGTCCTGCACCAGGGTCAGGGCCTGCGGGGCCGACTTGGCGTCGCAGTCCTCGGCGACGATCGTGAAGACCGTGCGCGGCCAGCTGTCGGTCTGCTGCGGCAGCGCGACGCACACCTGCGCGGCCGAGATCGCCGGCGGCGCCTTGACGTCCGTGTCCTTCGCGCGGATCGCGTAGTTCGCCTCGCGCAGCTCGAGCGCGGCGCCCGTGAAACGGGTCCCGGCGAGCCTGCTGTCGCGGGTCTCGTCGGCCTGCTTCGCCACGGCGGCGGTGCGCTGCACGACGCGGGTGATCTGCTGCTTGGTCGCAGCCGTCGGCTCGGTCGTCTCCGCAGCCCCCGTGGCAGTGGCCGTCGGGGTCGGCGTGGCGAGCGACGGGTCGCCGCCCTGCGGCCAGTAGTCCGAGGAACAGCCGGCCAGGGTCAGGGCACCGACGAGCAGCACCGGCACGCCGACGAAGGCGCGCGAGCCGCGGCGACCAGGACGCGGCACCTGCGCACCGGCTGCGGCAGCACGGCGCGAGGCGCGCACCCGCGGCGGCCGGCTGCCCCCGCTGCGGCGACGGGGACCGCGGCCGCGGCGCTGGTGCAGGAACGCGAGGACGAGCAGCACGAGGCCTCCGACGACGAACACGCCACCGGCCACGAGCAGCGGACCGACCGCCGGGGTCGCGGTGTCCTGCGGCCAGGTGACGGACACGTCGCTCGGGGCCGCGGCCTTGCCGTCGCTGACGACCAGCACCGAGACGTCCTGCGGCAGACGCACGGTGAACTGCCCGGCGCCGTCGTACTCCTGGTACCAGAGGTCGCTGCCCCCGGGCGAGGGGACGCTGGTCTCGCTGCCCGTGGTCGACCCGACGAGCGAACCCTTCTCGGCGTCGAAGCGGAGCGTGGTGTGCTCGGCGTCACCGATCCAGGCGTCGACGTCGGCGGTCTTGCCGTAGGCCGCGAAGACCTTGCCGGAGCCGGACACGTTGATGCGCTGGTAGCCGGGGTTGGCGTTGAGGGTCGTCCCCGGGATCACCGTCACCGGGGCGGAACTGGTCGTCGAGCTCTCGGCCACGAGCGAGGACGGCGGCGCGAACACGGTCCGCTGTCCCACCGCCAGCGCCACGAGCAGCAGACCGATGACGAAACTGACGATCGCCAGGACGAATCGCACGAACTCTCTCCCTACCGCGCCGGGGTGGGGATGTCGGCGCGCGAATCAGCGACTCAGGATAGCGAGCAACGCTGGACAGTGCATCAATCCGCGCTGCCGCCGGACTCAGACGCCCCGCTCCGGCCCCCACTACAATCGGCAGCGGGCCGAACCTGGCCCGCTGCCGACCCCAGGAGCGACACGTGGCGAACGACGAGGCCGAGTTCGGAACCGAGCTGCGCGGGTACCGCCGCGACGAGGTGGAACGCGCACTGAACGACCTGCGCCGCGAGCTCATCAAGTCGAACAACGACCGCGCCGACGCCGCGAAGGAGATCCGTCTCCTGCAGGCCCGGGTCTCCGAGCTGCAGGGCGAGCTCGACGAAGCCGGCACCCCCACGTACAGCGGACTCGGCACCCGCCTCGAATCCACCCTGCGCGTGGCCGAGGAGCAGTCGACCCGGCTCATCAGCCAGGCGGACATCGACGCCCAGCGGCTCCGTGCCTCGAGCCGCACCGAAGCCGAGCGCACCGTCCGCGAAGCACAGGAAGAAGCGCGCGACACCCTCGAGGACGCCCGTACCCGCGCCACCAACGAGCTCACCCGCGCCCGCGCCGAGGCGGCCGACACCGTCGAGCGCGCCCGCGCCGAGGCCGGTCTGCTCACGCAGGACGCCCGGAACGAAGCGGCCGCGATCCGCGGTGCCGCCGTGACCGAGGCCGCCGAGGTCCGCTCCATCGCCATCCGCGAGACGAACGCCCTGCGCGCCCAGGTCGAGCACGAGGTCGCAGAACTGCGCGAGATCGCCCAGCGGGAGTCCGCCGAGGCCCGCACCGCCGCCGCCGAGCTCGACCGCGAGACCGAGCACCGCCGGACGGTCTTCGAAGCCGACCACACCCGCCGTACCGAGGACCTCGACCGTGAGGAGACGACCCGGCGCGAGGCCCTCGAGCGCGAGGTCACCGAGGGTCGCGCCGCCTGGCACCGTGAGCGTGACGAGGAGCAGCAGGCACACGCGCTGGCACTCGAGACCGGTCGTGCCGAACTCGAGTCCGAGGTCGCCCGCCGTCGCGCCGAACTCGACAGCGAGGTCGCCGACCGCCGCCGCGAGCTCGACGAGGAACTCGCCGCCGCCCGCGCCCAGTGGGACCGCGAACTCGCCGCCGCCCGCACCGCACTGGAGCAGGAGGTCGAAGCGGCCCGCGCGCAGCTCCGCGTCGACGAGGAACAGACGCGCGTCGAGAACGCGCGCCTGGTGCAGGAGACCGCCGACCGGATCGCCCGTGAGCTCGAGGAGCACGACGCCCGGATCGCGCAGGAGCGCGCGGAGGCCGTTGCGGCAGCCGAGCGCGCGCTCCGTGAGCACGAGAACGCCATCGCCGCCCGACGCGAGCGCGAGCACGCCGAGGTCGACACCGAGATCGCCGACCGCCGCACCGCCGAGCTCGGGGTGCTCGAGGCCGAGCGCACCGCCCTGCGGCAGGAGATCGACACCGCCCGCGCCGCCCTGGTGAAGGAGCGCGACGAGGTCCGCGCCGAGATCGCCCGGGAGCGCGACGAAGCCCGCACGACGCTCGAGTCGGAGCTCGCTTCCCGACGTGACGACGCCGAGCAGGACTACCTGCGGAAGCACCACGAGACGGTGACCGAGACGCAGAAGTACCTGGACGAGGCGAACCTGCAGCTCGCCGAGGCCACGCGTCGCGCGACCGAGGCCCGGGAGCGCGCCGAGCGCCTGCAGCAGGAGGCCGACGACCTCGAGCGCACGAGCACGGCCGAGGCCCAGGAGCACGCGCGCACCATCGTCGCCGACGCGCAGGACCGCGTGCACCGGATGGTCGCCGACGCCGAGGAGCGCACCGCCGGCGTCATCGCCGAGGCCGAGGACCGCCTGGCGGCGATCCGGACCGAACGCGAAGCCGTCGCGGGGTACCTCGAGAACCTCCGCGGCGTCCTCACGAACGCCACGGGCCTGCTCGGCACGGCGCCCGCCGCAGCGTCGGATGCGGACGCTGACGACGACGTGGACGCGACCGAACGCTGACGGTCCACTGCCCGGAGGCGCGACCCGCGCCTCCAGGCAGTCCCACCTGGTGCAGGTGGCGGGCCGCAGGGCGCCTTCCGGGCGTCGTCAGACGGGCCAGCGGGTCGGCAGCGGCGCGCTGCCCGGCACGACGAGGTCGGCGATCGCGTCGAGGACGATCCGCACGTACCGCTCCCCCACCCACAGGTGCTTCGCGCCCGCGACCGCCACGACCCGGACGTTCGGGGCGAGCGCGAACCGTGCCGCCGCGGCCTCGGGCTGCAGGAAGTCGTCGTGCTCCGGGACGAGCGCCACGACCGGGACCCCGACGGCAGCCCAGCGGACGAGTTCCTCGTCCGAGGTGCGGTGCAGCGGCGGGGACAGCAGGACGACCCCGGCGACCGTGCCTGCCTCGACGTGTTCGAGCGCGTGCTTGAGGATCACCTCGGTGCCGAACGACCAGCCGACCAGCCACGGGGTCGGCAGGCCGCGGTCGATGACCTCGGCGACGGCGGCTCGCAGGTCGAAGCCCTCGGACACACCCTCGCCGAAGACGCCCTCGGAGGTGCCGCGCGGCGACGTGACGGACCGGAAGTTGAACCGCAGCACCGCGATGTCGGCGAGGGCGGGCAACCGTGCGGCAGCCTTCTTGAGCACGTGCGAGTCCATGAACCCGTGCGCGGTCGGCAGGGGATGGAGCGTGACGATGGTTCCGCGAGCCGAGGTGTCGGCAGGCTCGGCGAGCTCACCGACGAGCGTCAGGTGGTCGTCCGTGACGAGCTCGACCTCGGTGCGACGGGCCGGCAACTCGGTGGCGGATCGGATCTCGGTGTCGTGCTCGGTCATGCGATGCTCCAGCAGTGGTTGTGCCAGTGCCGACGCGACGCCAGGTCGGCGGCGTCACCGAGCACGCCGTCCGCGCGCCAGACGACCACGTGGGCGGCGCCGGGCAGGACCGTTCCGCCGCACCCCGGGCAGATGTACTCCTTCTGCGCCGACGCGGCCGAGATCGGCTGCACCTGGTACTCGCGACCGTGACGGACCTCGGTGCGCTTCCACGAGCTCATCAGCCGGTCGAGGGTGGTCTCCTCGTCAGGCTCGACGTCGCGACCACGGGGACGCCGCGGCCGGTTGCTGCGCGGCACCCGAGCAGCCGATCAGTACCAGTTGTTGGCCTGGCTGTGACCCCAGGCACCACAGGGGGTGCCGTAGACGCCGGCGATGTAGTTGAGACCCCACGTGATCTGCGTCGCCGGGTTGGTCTGCCAGTCGGCGCCGGCCGTGGCCATCTTGCTGCCGGGGAGGGCCTGCGGGATGCCGTACGCACCGCTCGGGTTGTAGGCGTTCACCCGCCAGCCGGACTCCTTGTTCCACAGCGAGACCAGGCAGTTGTACTGGTCGGTCCCCCAGCCACGAGCCGTGACCTGCTGCAGGGCGATCGCCTGCGCGCTGCCCGGGTCGGGCGTCGCGGCGGTGGCGGCGAGCGTGTTGGCGGCCGAGACCGGCTGGGTCTCGGTGGCCGCGGTGTCGTCGGTGGTCTCGGCGTCGGCCTCGTCCTCTTCGACGACGGGCTTGACGACCTTCGGGGCGGGGACGGTGACGTCGTAGCCGTCACGGTCGGCGGCGGCCACGGCGTAGGTGCCGTGCGCGGTGTACTGCTGCGGTGCCGGCGGCGTCTTCACGAGCACCGGGGTGTCGACGGCGGCCTGTGCGACGTCGGCCTGCAGCGGGTTGAACAGCGAGCCGCCGACGAACAGGAACACGCCGACGAAGGACATCATCGGGGCGGTCGCGCGCTTGCGGGCCACGGCGTTCACCGACGATGCGGCGGGCTTGACGAGCTTCGGCGTCGCACGGCGCTGCACCGTCGCGGTGCGCTGCTTCGCGGGACGCTGGTCGGCGTCGACGAGGGCATCGTGGGCGAAGGACGCCACACGCTCGTCGGAGACGCGGTTCGCCGCCACCGACTTCGGCGTGGCGACCGGACCCGTCGTCGCGGGCGCTGCCTGCGGGGTCACCCCGAACGCCGACGTCTCCGTCGTGCGGGTTCGCTGCATTGCCGCGCGGCGCTCACCGGAAGCCTGGAGGCTGAGGTGCTCGCGGGTATCGCGGTCGGAGCTTGAGTCTGCCGTGTGCCTGCCCATGAGTAGGACCAGGGTAACGGAACGATCACGGAAAGCGAAGCACCTGGGGACAGCGCGTCGTCACCGGACAGCGAGCATCACTTCGACGACGGCGTCGAGCAGCGCGTCGACCTGCGCCTCGCGGTACCCGCCGTGCTTCGGGCGGAAGACGATCGAACGGACCTCGGTGAGGCTGAGCGGCTTGCCCTCGCGGAAGTACCCGGCGAGCCGGGCGGCGAACGCGTCGACGTCCTTCGGGTGGTAGCCGGTGCCGAGCACGCTGACCCGGCTGAACCGCTGACCGTCCGGCCGCTCGAGCCGCGCCACGACGTCGGATGCCTTCGTCCGTGCTTCTGCGTACCAGGCCTTCTTGCCGACCTCGCTCATCTCCCGCTCACGCTCACGGGCAGCGAAGGCGTCCTCGAGCCGCTCGAGCGCAGCGTCGACGTGCGACGTGGAGTACCCGCCCTTGCGCATCGAGAAGGCCGTGGCGCGGATCTTCGCAGCCTCGATGCCGGGGGCGCTGTCGTCGGCGGAGTACGCGCGCCGGGCGTCCTCGAGGAAACGCTCGACTTCGTCGACGTCGTAACCGAGAGCGGAACGGGCTGCGGTCGGGAAGGTGGTGGCCACGGCGTCATTCTGCCAGTCCGGACCCGTGGCACAACCTGGACGCGCTGAGTGCGGCGTTCAGCCGACCCGACCGCGGTCAGTGGTTGACGATGAGGTACAGCACGTAGGCGACCGCGGCGGACGGCAGGATGCTGTCGATGCGGTCGAGCAGGCCGCCGTGTCCGGGCAGGAACGACGAGATGTCCTTGATGCCGAGGTCGCGCTTGATCATCGACTCGGTCAGGTCACCCAGCGTGGCCGAACCGGAGATGAGCACACCGAGCAGGACACCCGTCCACCAGGGCAGCCCGAGCATGAACAGGGCCACCAGGATGCCGACGACGATGCTCGCCGCCACGGACCCGGCGAAACCCTCCCACGTCTTCTTGGGGCTGATGCGAGGTGCCATCGGGTGCTTGCCGAGGTTCAGCCCGGTGGCGTACGCGCCGGTGTCGACCGCGACGACGACGAGGATGAAACCGATCACCCAGAGGTTGCCGTCCGGCTGAGCGGAGAGCAGCACGACGCAGGCGCCGAGCAGCGAGATGTAGGCCTGGACGAACAACCCGTTGGTGAGGTCACGGGCGACGTTGCCGGCCGGGGGCTTCTGCCGCGCGACGGCGACCTCGACCAATCGCCAGACGCTGATCAGGACGATGCCGCCGAGCAGGGTGAACAGCGCAGCCACCTGCCCGAGCAGGAACGCCGCCGGAACGATCGCGACCGCGACCGCGACGCTCGGGATCCGCGGGACGTCGCGCCCGGCGAACCGCATCGCGCTCGTCAGCTCGTAGACGCCGACGCCCAGCAGGAACGCCGCGACCACCATGAAGGACGGCGGCCAGAGGAGCAGCGTGCCGAGCATCACGACCGCGAACGCGAGCGCGATCCCGATCGCCGCCGGCAGGTTGCGCCCGGTCCGCGCGGTGAGCGCTTCGTTGCGCGCGCCGAATTCGGCCTTGCGCTGGCGGAGCTGCGCCTCGAGGTCGGTGCGCGCCGCTCGTGCACGCGCATCGAAGTCCTGACGGAGCCCCTTCTTCACGGGCCCGCTCGACGCGGGCCCGTGCTCTGCTGTGGGGCGGTCATCGCCCTGGTCGGAGCGACGCATCAGACCTCGAGGAGTTCGGCTTCCTTCTTCTTCAGCGCGTCGTCGATCTGGTCGACGTGCTTCTTCGTCAGGGCCTCGAGGTCCTTGTCGCCACGCGAGATCTCGTCGTCGGAGATCTCACCCTTGAGCGCGTCGAGGTCGTCCTTGGCCTTGCGGCGGATGTTGCGGATGACGACCTTGTGGTCCTCGCCCTTGCCGCGGACGAGCTTGACGAACTCCTTGCGGCGGTCCTGCGTGAGCTCCGGGATCGTCACGCGGACGATCTCGCCGTCGTTCGACGGGCTGGCGCCGAGGTTCGGGAACGTCGCGATGGAGCGTTCGATCTCCTTGAGCGCCGACTTGTCGTACGGCGTGACGATGAGCGTGCGGGCCTCGGGCGTCTGCAGGGACGCGAGCTGCGCGAGCGGCGTCGGCGTGCCGTAGTAGTCGACCGGGATCTTCTGGAAGAGCGCGGCGTTGATCCGGCCGGTACGGACGGTCGAGAAGTCGTCCTTGGCGACCTCCACGGCCTTCGCCATCTTCTCGGTGGCTTCGGTCAGGACATCACTGATCACGGTGTTACTCCTTCGGTACTGGCGTCGAGTCTAGTCAGCGCGGGGGTCAGTTGCTGACGACGGTGCCGATGCGCTCGCCACGGATCGCGGCCTGGACGTTGCCCTCGCCCTCCATGCCGAAGACGTGCATCGGCATGCCGTTGTCCATGCAGAGCGAGAACGCGGTGGCATCCACGACCTTGAGGCCCTTCAGCAGCGCGTCCTGGTAGGTCACGTGGTGCAGCTTCTCGGCCGTCGCGTCCTTCTTCGGGTCGGCGGTGTACACGCCGTCGACGCCGTTCTTGGCGACGAGGACCTCGTCCGCCTTGATCTCGAGCGCACGCTGCGCCGCGACCGTGTCGGTCGAGAAGTACGGCAGTCCGGCACCGGCGCCGAAGATGACGACCCGGCCCTTCTCGAGGTGCCGCTCGGCGCGCCGCGGGATGTACGGCTCGGCGACCTGGGTCATCGCGATGGCGGACTGCACGCGGGTTGCAGCTCCCGCCTGCTCGAGGAAGTCCTGCAGCGCGAGTGCGTTCATCACCGTGCCGAGCATGCCCATGTAGTCGGCGCGGCCGCGGTCCATGCCGCGCTGCGAGAGCTCGGCACCCCGGAAGAAGTTGCCCCCGCCGACGACGATCGCGATCTCGACCTCGCGCGCGGCGACGGCGATCTCCTTGGCGATGGTGCCGATCACGTCGGGGTTCACCCCGAGGGAGCCGGCGCCGAACGCCTCTCCCGACAGCTTCAGCAGAACGCGGCGTCGTCCGGTCTTCTCGTCGGTCATCTGGTCCGCACCCTTCGTCGTGGTCTCGTGGAAATGTACTCGCGGATGTGTCGCGCGCGTGCCGTGCCCGTGCGCGCGAAAAACGGGGCCAGGAACCTGGTTGGTTCCTGACCCCGTCACGGGTTCGTTACGCGCCGACCTTGACGCGGGCGAAGCCCTGGATCGTGATGCCGGCGTTCTCGGCGGCCTTCGCGACGGAGATCTTGTTGTCCTTCGCGTAGTCCTGGTCGAGGAGCGACACCTGCTTGATGTAGGCGTTCACCCGGCCCTCGACGATCTTCGGGAGCGCAGCCTCGGGCTTGCCCTCTTCGCGCGTGATCGCCTCGACGGTCGCACGCTCCTTCTCGATGGCCTCGGCCGGGACCTCGTCGCGGGTCAGGTACGTCGGGTTCGCGAACGCGACGTGCTGCGCGATCGAACGTGCCTCGGCGGCGTTGTCACCCTCGTACGCGATGACGACGGCGATCTGCGGCGGCAGATCCTGGCTGGTCTTGTGCAGGTAGATCTCGAAGGCCGAACCCTCGACACGGCGGACCGTGCGGACCTCGAGCTTCTCGCCCAGCGCGGCAGCGGCCTCGTTGACGACCTCGAGGACGGTCTTGCCGTCCAGCGGCGCGGCGTTGGCGGCAGCGACGTCGGCGGCACCGGCAGCGGCGACCGCGCCCAGCACCTTGTCGGCGAGGGTGGTGAACTTCTCGTTCTTCGCGACGAAGTCGGTCTCGCTCGCGAGCTCGACGACCGTGGCGGCGCCGTTCTCGGAGGTCGCGACGACGACGCCTTCGGAGGTGGCACGGTCGTCGCGCTTGGCGACGGCCTTGGCACCCTTGATGCGGAGCAGCTCGACGGCCTTGTCGTAGTCGCCGTCGGCCTCGACGAGCGCGTTCTTCGCGTCCATCATGCCGGCGCCGAGGTCCTCGCGGAGCTTCTTCACGTCAGCAGCGGTGAAGTTTGCCATTGACTGGAGTCCTTTCTGGACTGTACGTGTGTGGAGAGTGGAGTGCAGTCGGGGCGCCGGACCCGGTGGGTCCGGCGCCCCGGCGACTCACTCGGCGGGGGTGGTCTCCGCGGCTGCCTCGGCCTCGGCCGTCGGCTCCGCGTTCTTCGCCTCGTCGGCGATCGGCTCGCCGATCTCCTTCGCGGCGACCTGCGCGTCAGCGTCGTTCTCCTCGACGGGGGCGGCGGGCGCCTCGGTCGTGGCGGCGGTCTCGCCACCGAGGAGCTCCTGCTCCCACTCGGCGAGGGGCTCGCTGGCCTCGTCCTCGTCGCCACCGTTGTGGCGGGTCTTCAGGCCCTCGGCCGCGGCGTCGGCGACGATGCGGGTCAGGAGACCGACGGAGCGGATCGCGTCGTCGTTGCCCGGGATCGGGTACGTGATCTCGTCGGGGTCGCAGTTGGTGTCGAGGATGCCGATGATCGGGATACCGAGCTTCTGCGCCTCGTCGACGGCGAGGTGCTCCTTCTTGGTGTCGACGATCCAGAGCGCGCTCGGGGTCCGCGTGAGGTTGCGGATACCACCGAGGGTCTTGTGGAGCTTGTCCAGCTCGCGCTTCTTGATGAGGAGCTCCTTCTTGGTGAAGCCCTTCGTCGTGTCGTCGAAGTCGATCTCCTCGAGCTCCTTCATGCGCGCGAGGCGCTTGGAGACCGTCTGGAAGTTCGTGAGCAGACCGCCGAGCCAACGCTGGTTGACGTACGGCTGGCCGACGCGGGTCGCCTGCTCGGCGATGGAGCCCTGGGCCTGCTTCTTGGTGCCCACGAAGAGGATCGTGCCACCGTGCGCGACCGTCTCCTTGACGAAGTCGTACGCGCGGTCGATGAAGGCCAGCGACTGCTGCAGGTCGATGATGTGGATGCCCGAGCGCTCGGCGAGGATGAAGCGCTTCACCTTCGGGTTCCACCGACGGGTCTGGTGTCCGAAGTGGACGCCGCTGTCGAGCAGCTGGCGGATGGTGACGACGGCCATGTGCCGTCCTCCTTCTGTGTTCTCGGCGCGCAGCCGTGCTCTCGCACGTCCCTGCGGACCTGTTGCGGTTGTGTCGATCACGACCGTCGGTCGTGGTCCCTGGTGTCCTGGCACGCGACCGCCCGCTCGTGGGAGCGGGACCGGTGGTCGGGTACCGAGCCGGTGAGGGCCTGGTGGACACGCGAAGTCAGCGCGCATCAGCACGCTGCTGGATAGATGCTAACAGACGGGCGGCCCGGATCACGCGCGCCTCGCGGCTGACGTGATCCGGGCCTCCCTTCCGGCGATCCGTGCGGAACTGACGCAGTGCGCGACCGGCCGATCAGGCCTTGGCGTCCACCGTTTCGCCGTCGGCGGAGATGCCCATCTCCTCGAGCGAGCGGCCCTTGGTCTCCGGGATCTTGGCGATGACGAAGAACAGCGACAGCAGTGCGAACAGCGCGTAGATGCCGTAGGTGACCGTCAGGTTGAAGCCCGAGAGCACCGGGAACGAGATCGTCACGATGAAGTTCGCGATCCAGTTGGCGGCCGAGCCGATGCCCAGCGCCGTGGCCCGGATGCGGTTCGGGAACATCTCGCCGAGCAGCACCCACATGAGCGGGCCCCACGTGGCGCCGAAGGACACCACGAAGAGGTTCGCGAAGATCAGCGCGATGACGCCCCACGAGCCGGGGAGGCTCGGGCTGCCGTCGACGATCGTCGCCTGCGAGAACGCGATGGCGACCATGGTCAGCGAGACGAACATGCCCGCCGAACCGGCGACGAGCAGCGGCTTACGACCGACCTTGTCGACCAGGAAGATCGCCACGAAGGTGACGGCGACGTTGACCACCGAGGTGATCGTGGAGATGAGGAACGAGTCCTCCTCCTTGAAGCCGACGGCCTGCCAGAGCGTCGTCGAGTAGTAGAAGATCACGTTGATGCCGACGAACTGCTGCAGCACGGCGAGGATGATGCCCACCCAGACGATCGGCTGGAGCCCGAAGCGGTTGCCCCGGATGGAGCCCTTCTTCTCGTTCGCTTCCTTCTTGATGCCGTCCTGGATCTCCTCCAGGCTCGTGTTCACGGTGTCGCGCGGGACGATCTTGCCCATCACCACGCGCGCGTCGTCAGCACGACCCTTGGTGAGGAGGTAGCGCGGGGACTCCGGCAGCGTGATCGCCAGGACGCCGTAGACGACCGAGGGGATCACCCCGACCAGGAACATCCAGCGCCAGGCCGCCAGGCCCCAGACCTCGGCCGAGGCGCTGCCCGCGGTGACGGCGAAGAGCTGGTCGGACAGGAGCGCGGCGAAGATACCGAGCGTGATCGCCAGCTGCTGGAACGAGGCCAGCCGCCCGCGGATCGCCTTCGGGGACACCTCGGAGATGTACGCCGGTGCGATGACCGAGGCAGTACCGATGCCGAGACCGCCGACCAGACGCCAGATCACGAGGTCCCACGTCGCGAACGCGAACGCCGACCCGATCGACGAGACGAAGAACAGCACGGCGGCCCAGAACATGATCCGGGTGCGGCCGTAGCGGTCGGCGAGGCGGCCTGCGAAGTAGGCGCCGAACGCGCAGCCGATCAGGGCCGAGGCGACCGCGAACCCGCTCGCCGCGTCGGAGAGGTCGAACTCGCCCTTGATCGCGTCGACGGCGCCGTTGATGACGGACGAGTCGAAGCCGAACAGGAAGCCACCGACCGCCGCCGCGATGGCGAACAGGGTGACCTTCCCCTTGAACGCACGGTCTTCGCCGTGCCCGGTGGTCGTGGTGGACACGATGCTCCTGGGTTCTGCCGCCGTGCCGGTGTGCAGCACGGTGCCCCGGCGGTCGGCTGGTTCGCCGTCCGAGCGGCGTTGCGTGTTCCGGAGCGGCCCCGACTGTACTCCTCGCTCGGGATCTGGTCATAACCGGGGCGTGATCGGCACGACTCGCTCCCGTGCGGAGGCGGATCGACGGTGTCGTTGTCGTACGACGTCGGTTCCGTCGCGCCCGTCGCGCCCGTCGCGCCCGTCGCTGCATGGTTCCTCCCCAGGGCCTGGAGGCGGGACTCACCCTCCACGGATCACCTCGGCTCCGCCCCGGGGCCGGTTCCACGGCCGAGGCTGGGAACATGCGATCGACTGCACGTTCCGTCTTGCTGTCCGTGGTGTGCGCGGCGGTGCTGAGCGGGACGGCGGTGCTCGGTGCATCGCCGTCGACGGGCGCCGGGGCGTTGGCGGGTGCTGCGACCGACTCGGGCCGGGTCGAGGCTCGCTGGGTCTGGCCCACCGGATCGCGGGTCGTCGAGCGCGCGTGGGAACCAGCGTCCTCGGACTACGCCGCCGGCCACCGGGGCCTCGACGTCCCGGCCGTCCTCGGGAGCACCGCCTCGGCGGTGGACGACGGCACCGTGGCGTTCGCCGGCGCGGTGGGCGGCCGCTCCGTCGTGACCATCGACCACGGCGACGGGCTGGTCAGCACGCTCGACTCGGTGACGCCCCTGGTCGCCGCGGGAGACGAGGTCGTGCGGGGTGCGGCGGTCGGACGCGTCTCGGTCGGACACTGTCCGGCGTCGGCGCCGTGCCTGCACCTCGGTGCTCGCGTCGACGGTCGCTACGTCGACCCGATGGCGTACCTGCCACCGGCCGAGTGGCCGGTGCTGCTGCCCGAGTCGGCCTGGCCCGGGTGAGCGGAACCGACCGGGACGCACGTCGGCGCAGCGTCAGGCGCGCGGGTGCGCTGTCCGGTAGACCTCGCGCAGCCGGGCCGACGACACGTGCGTGTAGATCTGCGTCGTCCCGAGGCTGGCGTGACCGAGGAGTTCCTGCACCGCACGCAGGTCCGCTCCCCCGTCGAGCAGGTGCGTCGCCGCGGTGTGCCGGAAGGTGTGCGGGCCGCTCGGGCCCTCGCCCGGCAGGTCACCGAGCAACCGCGCCACCACGCGGTAGGCACTGCGGACGCCGAGTCGGGCGCCACGGTCGCCGAGGAACAGCGCCGTGCCGGCCGCTCCCTCCGCCCGTGCCGCGAGGGCGGGCCGTCCGCGCTCGAGCCACGCCTCGAGTGCGTCCCGCGCCGGCACCCCGAACGGCACCACGCGTTCCTTGCCGCCCTTGCCGAGCACGCGCACGGTCAAGCGTCCGCGATCGACGTCGGTCACGTCGATCCCGACCAGTTCGCTGACCCGGATGGCCGCCGCGTACAGGAGCTCGACGAGGGCCAGGTCCCGCAGCGCCGTCGGGTCCTCCGTCGCCGCACGGGCACCGAGTCCGTCGAGCAGGGCGCGCACCTGGTCGGCCGACACCACGCGAGGCAGGTGCGCCCCACCCTTCGGCGCGCGGAGCCGGACCCCGGCGTCGGTCGTCGTCATCCCGGTCTCGCTCGCCCAACGCGTGAACGCCCGCACGGACGAAGACCGCCGGGCGATGGTCGACCGGGCCAGCCCGCGGTGATCGGCGTCCCACAGCCAGTCACGCAGGAGCTCGAGCTCGACGTCGGCGACGCGGTCGATGCCGCGACCGTCCGCGAACGCGACGAGCTGCTCGAGGTCGTTGGCGTACGCGCGGAGGGTCTGCTCGCTGAGGCCACGCGCGTGCCGGGCGTGCCCGAGGAAGGCGTCCACCGCCACCACGAGTCGACTGTCCGTCCGCGCAACCACGACGCCAGCGTACGGCGACCGGACGTCATGCCCGACCCCACCCGCCGCCGCTGGCGACGACGAGTCCCTGCAGCTGTGCGAGCGCGAGCGCGTCGGCGACGTCGGCCGTCGACATCCCGGCCCGGCGGGCGATCTCGGCCTCGGGCAGGGCGCGACGGCCGAGCGCGTCGAGCACCCGGAGCACCTCGGGATCCTGCCTGCCGGACAGGAGCGGTTCGTCGCGCACCGCTCCCCCGCTCGTCCCGGTCGCGGGCCTCACCGCCGCGACCGGATCCCCGGGGTGCACGACGATCTGTGCCCGCCCCTGTGCGATGAGTCGATGGCACCCGACCGACGCCGAGGACGCGAACGCTCCCGGCACCGCGAACACGGGCCGGCCGAGCTGTGCGGCGTGGTGGGCGGTGTTGAGGGCCCCGGACCGGGCGCCTGCTTCGACCACGACCGTGACGTCGGCCAGCGCGGCGATCAGTCGGTTCCGGGCGAGGAAGCGCCACCGCGTCGGTCGCGTCCCCGGTGCCGACTCGGCGAGCAACGCCCCTTGCCGGGCCACGTTGTGGAGCAACTGCGCGTTCCCCACCGGGTAGAGCTGGTCGATGCCACCGGCCAGGACCGCGATCGTGGGCGTCCCGGCGGCGACTGCGACACGGTGCGCCACCGCGTCGATGCCGTAGGCACCCCCGCTCACGATGCGGCACCCGGCGTCCGCCGCCGTCGACGTGATCTCCGCCGCGGCCTCGGCCCCGGCCACCGTGTTCGCCCGGGACCCCACGACGCCGAGCGCCGGCCTCCCGTCGCCGAGGCACACGCCCGAGCTGCGCGTCCAGAGGACCACCGGGGCGTGCGGACCGAGGTCGTCCATCGCCGACGGCCACCCGTCGCTCGCGGGGACCAGCAGACCGGCTCCGACCGCTCCCGCCGCCGCCAGCACGTCGCCCACCTCGACGGCGGCCAGCCGGGGCCGCCAGCGTTCCACCGCGGTCTGCAGCACACCGAGCAGCACCGCGGGGTCCTCGGCGCCCGGTACCTCGGCGTCGACGCAACATCCCAGCAGCGGATCGAAGTCCTTGTCAGCGGCGAGCAGCACCGCACCGAGCGCGCGCTCCGGTCCGAGTCCGGCGAGGAGCTCTCCGGCGACGGAGTCCCCCGGCTCGACGATGGCCGACCACGCGACGCGGGCCGCGGCCTGCACCGGGTCGACCGCCGCACCGCTCGGCCCGAGCAGGCGCGCCACCGTGTCGAGGAGCTCGGTGCCCGCCGCGATCACAGGGCGCTCCGCAGCGCGAGGGCTCCGCGGACGTGCGCACCCGTGGGCCGCTCCACCGCGTCGAGGTCGGCCAGCGTCCACGCCAGTCGCATCACGCGGTCCCAGCCGCGCATCGTCAGGGTGCCGAGGTCGAGTGCGCGGTCGAGGTCTGCCGTCGACCCGGGTTCGATGCGCCCCTCGGCCCGGAGCCACGTCCCGGTGACCTCGGCGTTGCGGGACCATCCCGTCCCGTGCAGTCGCTCCGCCATCCGGGCGCGGGCTGCCGCGACCGCGGCACGCGCGACCGCCGTCGTCGGGGTGCTGCCGTCCGCGTCCCGCATCCGACCCGTCGTCACCCGGGGCACCAGCACCCGGATGTCCATCCGGTCGAGCAGTGGCCCCGACATCCGGCCGAGGTACCGGCGGACGGTGCTCGGCGAGCACTCGCACGGCTGCCCGTGCGCACCACCGGCGTTGCCGCACGGGCAGGGGTTCGCCGCCAGGACGACCTGGCAGCGTGCGGGGAACTCGGCCGCGCCCGCCGCACGGTGGATCGTGATCCGACCGGACTCGAGCGGCTGCCGGAGCGCGTCGAGCACGGCCCGCGGGAACTCCGGCGCCTCGTCGAGGAACAGGATGCCCCCGGTGGCGCGCGACACGGCGCCGGGGCGCAGGACCCCCGAGCCGCCGCCGATGAGCGAGACCGCCGACGCGGAGTGGTGCGGGGCTTCCCACGGCGGCTTCGTGCTCCACGAGGCGGGACCCAGCCCGGCGACGGACCGGACCGCGGCGACCTCGAGCGCGGTCTCGTCGTCGAGGTCGGGCAGCAACCCGGGCAGCCGCTCGGCGAGCATGGTCTTGCCCGCGCCCGGTGGCCCGAGCAGCAGTGCGTGGTGTCCCCCGGCCGCCGCGGCGATGAGTGCTCGGACGCCGACCGGGTTCCCCACGACGTCCGACAGTTCGGCCACGGGACGCGGCACCGACGTGACCGGGACCGGCAGCACCGGATCGACCTCGACCGCCGGCAGGAGCGCCCCGGCGTCGATCGCCGCCGCCCGCAACGAGTCCACGCCCCGGATCCGCACCCCGCCGACCACGCGGGCCTCGGTCAGGTTGCCGACGGGCAGCACGACGCGGTCCGCACCGGCGTCGCGCGCGGCGACCAGCATCGGGATCACCCCGGGGACCGGACGCACCCGCCCGTCGAGGCCGAGCTCGCCGATGTAGACGATGCGCTCCGAGACGTCCGGCGCGAGACCGGCACCCGCGAGCACGGCCATCGCGATGGCGAGGTCGAACCCCGAACCGCGCTTCGGGATCGCCGCCGGGGTCAGGTTCACGGTGATCCGACGTGCGGGCAGCGGGCACCCCGCGTTCGCCGCCGCGGATCGCACGCGTTCCCGTGCCTCACCCAGCGAGGTGTCGGGCAGACCGATGATGCTGAACGCCGGGAGCTGACTGGTCAGGTGCGCTTCGACCTCGATGCGACGACCGGTGACCCCGAGGAGCGCGACCGCGGCAGCGCGCCCGATGCCGGTCACAACACACCCGCCAGATGCTCGACGACGGTGCGGGGACCGTCGACGTGGACCGCGACGACGTCCACCCGGACCGCGCGCGCCGAGACCTCGGGATGCGCGTCGAACCACTCGGGCACGAGTCGCCGCATCCGGGTGAGCTTCGCGGCGGTGATCGCCTCGAACGGGTGGCCGGTCGCGGCCCCGGAACGGGTCTTCACCTCGATGAACGCGAGCGTGCAGGAATCCCACGCGACGATGTCGATCTCGCCGCGGGCACATCGCCAGTTCCGCTCGAGCACGCGGAATCCCCGCGCTTCGAGCCAGACCACCGCTCGTTCTTCACCGAATCGTCCGAGTCGACCATTCCGGAGCGACCGCCCCGGTGGACGTTGCACGTCTTGTTCCATGTCGTTGCCTCCACGACAACGATCGCCGGAACGAACACCCCGATCGGCGGAGTCGGAGAGTCTGTGGAATCAGCGCCCGCGAATTGCCCCTGTGGAGGAAAGAAGAAGGACCCGGGCGATCGAGATCACCCGGGTCCTGCTGCGACGAGCGTCAGTGCGCTGCTGCGTAGGCTTCCTGCACCTGCGTCGAGATGCGGCCGCGGGACGAGACTTCGTACCCGTTCTCCTTGGCCCACTCGCGGATCTTGCCGAGCTCTTCCGAGTTGCCGCGCTTCGGCGCGGACTTCGGGGCGGAACCGCCGCCGGTTCGGCGACCGGACACCTTGCGCGCTGCGGCGATGTAGTCGGAGATCGCCTCGCGGAACTTGTCGACGTTGTCGTTCGACAGGTCGATCTCGTACGACGAGCCGTCGAACGCGAATTCGACCGTCCGACCTTCACCGGTGGTGATGGGGGAATCGTCGAGGTCGTCGACGAGCTGGACGGTGACCTTCTGTGCCATGGGGTGCTCCTGTTCGTGGGGCGGTTGAATCCCCATCAGAATAGCGCGAACAATTCACCGCCGGTTCGGATCAGCGGCGATTCACCGAGAAAGAAGCAGAAGAAAGCAAATTGACGATCACTCGTCGAGTGCGAGTTCCTTCGGCAGTTCGAGTTCCCGCGTCGTGAGTTCCTCGACATTCACGTCCTTGAACGTGAGTACCCGGACACCCTTGACGAACCGGTCGGAACGGTAGACGTCCCAGACCCAGACGTCGTTCATCGTCAGTTCGAAGTAGAAGTCGTGCTCCGTGTCACGGCGCACGAGTTCGACCTCGTTCGCCAGGTAGAAACGGCGCTCCGTCTCGACCACGTAACGGAACTGCGACACCACGTCTCGGTACTCGCGGTACAGGGCCAGCTCGACCTCGCGGTCGTAGTCGTCGAATTCGTCCTCATCCATTGCGCCCACAGTCTACGGCGACGGAGGGCCGAGCGGACGACGGGCTCAACCCGCGACGGCGTCGAGTTCGTCGAACCCGTCCAGTGCGACGCTCGAGGCCTGGTGCAGCCAGGACTTCCGGTGCAGTGCGTGCGCACCGATCGTCCGGATCGCGTCGTAGTGCGCCGTCGACCCGTAGCCCTTGTTCGACACCCACCCGTAGTGCGGAGCCTCGTCGTGCGCCGAGATCATGAGCGCGTCACGAGCGACCTTCGCCACCACCGACGCAGCAGCCACCGAGGCACAGTCGCGGTCGGCCTTGACCCGGACGACGACCTCGAGCGGATCGGCGGCCGGACGGAGCGCCTCGGGCAGGGCGCGGCTCAACCAGTCGAACGAGCCGTCGAGCACCACCACCGCGCCGTCGAGCGACACCCCGTCGGCGACCAGGGAGCCGAGCGCCTGCGCACCGGCCGCGCCGAGGGCCGGGACGATGCCCTGCTGGTCGACGAACTCCGCCGATGCCATGCCGACCGCCGTGCGTGCCCAGCGCTGCACGACGGGCACGAGGTCGGTCCGGCGCGCTTCGGAGAGCAGCTTGGAATCGGCGAGTCCCTGGGGCACACGACCGATGTCGAGCGTCACCGCGGCCACACCGACGCCGACCGGACCGGCGATGGCGCCACGGCCGACCTCGTCCATGCCGATGACCGTCACGCGGCCCTCGGCGAGCAGACGCTTCTCGACCCGGAGCGACGGACGGACGGCGGTCACTCGTCGCGCTCCTCCACGCCGGCGAACACCTCGGGGTGGTCGTCGAGCCACGTCCAGCGGCTCGCCGGCCAGGAGATGACGAACGCGCGGCCCGTGACGTCGGACATCGGGACGAAGCCCTTCGACGGGGTGTCGCCGTTGTACCGGGAGTCCTTCGAGTCGTTCCGGTTGTCGCCCATCACCCAGATGGTGCCCTTCGGTACGGTGACCGAGAAGTCGGTGGCCGAGGCCGGGGCGCCGGCGGGGAGCTTCAGGTACGGCTCCTTGATCGGCACACCGTTGACCGACATCTGTCCGAGGTCGTTGCAGCAGGACACCTTGTCGCCCGGCAGCCCGATGACGCGCTTGATCAGGTGGTCGTCGCTGTCACCGGTGCCGAGCCCGACCTGCGTGAGGAGCCAGTCGATGGCCTTGGCGGGCTGGGTGTCCGGCGTGACGCTCGGCACCTCGGACCCGGTGAGCCAGCCGCCCGGGTCCTTGAAGACGACGACGTCCCCCCGCTTCAGGGCCACGGCGCCGGGGACGAGCTCGTTGACGATCACCCGGTCGTTGATCTGCAGCGTGTTCTCCATCGACGCCGACGGGATGTAGAACGACCGGATCAGGAACGTCTTGACCAGGAACGACACGAGCAGTGCCGCGATGAAGATGATGACGAGGTCGCGGAGGAATGTGAGGACTCCGTTCCGTTGCTTCTCAGCACGTGGCCTGCGCCCGGAATCCTCTGTCGTGTCCGTCATTTCCGCTCTCGTTCGAACCACTGACTCCCCGCAATGGGAAGAGCCCCCCGTCGATGCACAACCGTACATGGACGAGGGGCTCGCAGCGCCGTCCGGCTCGCGGACGTTCACTGTGAAGGCGATCAGGCGTCGCGCTTCTCCTTGATCTTGCGGCGGGCCGCCTTGCCGCGGAGCTCGCGCAGGTAGTAGAGCTTCGCACGACGGACGTCACCCTTCGTGACGATCTCGATGTGGTCGATGATCGGCGAGTGCACGGGGAACCAGCGCTCGACGCCGACCTGGAAGCTCACCTTGCGGACCTTGAAGGTCTCGCCGATGCCGTGGCCCTGACGGCCGATGACGACTCCCTGGAAGACCTGGATACGCGAGCGCGTGCCTTCGATGATGTTGACGTGCACCTTGATGGTGTCGCCGGGGCGGAAGTCCGGGACGTCGGTACGCAGCGATGCTGCGTCGACGTTGTCGAGGAGCTGGCTCATGGTGGGTTTCACTCTCTGCGGACGCGCACGGGTCGCCGCGGATCGAAGGTTCGGAAAGTGGTGGTGCGTGCCCGGTGTCGGCGACTCCCCCGTGGCAGAGTCCAGCCAGGGCACAGCGTTCAATACTGCCACAGAGAGCGCGGGAGACAAAACGACGAGGATGGACCCATGAGCGAACTCCGCACCCCCGCCGAGCTGGACGGACTGCGCGTCGCCGGCCGGTTCGTGGCCGACGTCCTCGACGAGCTGCTCGAGACCGTCGACGTCGGCGTCAACCTGCTCGACCTCGACCGCGTCGCGGCCAGGATGATCGCCGAACGCGGGGCGGAGAGCTGCTACGTCGACTACCACCCGTCGTTCGGCATGTCGCCGTTCGGCAAGAACCTCTGCACCTCGGTGAACGACGCCGCCCTGCACGGGCTGCCGCACGACCACACCCTGCAGGACGGCGACCTGGTGAGCCTGGACTTCGCCGCGAGCGTCGGCGGCTGGGTCGCGGACTCCGCCGTGAGCGTCCAGGTCGGCACGCCGCGCGACGAGGACCAGGCCCTGATCGCCACGGTCGAGCGAGCGCTGGCCGCCGGCATCGCCCAGGCGGCTCCCGGCAACAAGCTCGGCGACGTCTCGCACGCCATCGGTCACGTCGCGCACGAGGCCGGTCACGACGTGAACCTGCAGTTCGGCGGGCACGGCGTCGGTCGCACGATGCACGGGGATCCGCACGTGCCGAACGACGGCCGTCCGGGTCGCGGCCTGAAGCTCCGACCGGGGCTGGTCGTCGCGATCGAGCCGTGGCTCATGCAGACGACCGACGAGCTCTACCAGGACGATGACGGCTGGACCCTGCGCAGCGTCGACGGCTCACGTGCCGCGCACGTCGAACACACGGTCGCGGTCACCGAGGCCGGCCCCGAGGTCCTGACCCTGCGTCGCGCTCAGCGCGCCGACCCGACCGTCTGACGGACGGGAGGCACGGTGCGGGCCCGCCCCGTGCCTCCAGGCAGACCCGGCGGGGCCGGGTTTCGTGCTCAGCGACAGTTCACGCGGAACGAACCGCGAGGAGTGTCGCTCAGCCCGAAACGCGTTCAGCAGGCAGACGCGCCAGCCGATCACGCAGGCGGCAGCAGGTCCGGACGGACGCGCCGCGTCCGCTCCAGCTGCTGCTCGTGCCGCCAGGCACCGACGCGGGCGTGGTGCCCGCTGAGCAGGACGTCGGGGACGTCCAGGCCGCGCCACGACGCGGGCTTGGTGTACGAGGGGTACTCGAGCAGGCCGTCCTCGTGGGACTCCTCGACCAGCGACTCGGGGTTGCCGACGACCCCGGGGACGAGTCGACCGACGGCCTCGATCATCGCCATCGCGGCGACCTCGCCGCCGTTCAGCACGTAGTCCCCGAGCGAGAGCTCCACGACGGTGGCGTGCGTCGACGCCCACTCGAAGACGCGGGCGTCGATGCCCTCGTACCGCCCGCAGGCGAACACGAGGTGCTCCGACGTCGACGCGAGCGACCGCGCGATGGACTGCGTGAAGGGCGTGCCGGCCGGCGTCGGGACCACCAGGGTCGACGAGCCGTCGGGCCGGAAGAGCGCCTCGAGCGCCTGCGCCCACGGCTCCGGCTTCATCACCATGCCGGCACCACCGCCGTACGGGGTGTCGTCGACGGTGCGGTGCCGGTCGGTGGTCCACGACCGCAGGTCGTGCACGTGCAGGTCGAGCAGACCGCCGGAGCGGGCCTTGCCCAGCAGGGACACGTCGAGCACGGAGAAGAACTCCGGGAAGATCGTGACGATGTCGATCCGCACGGGGACTAGTCCGTGACCGTCTCGGGGCGCGAGGTGTCCTCGGGGTCCTCGAACAGCCCCTGCGGCGGCGTGACCGTGACGGTGCCGGCCGCGATGTCGACCGCCGGCACGATGGCCGAGACGAACGGCACGAGGACCTCGCCGCGGGACGGCGTGTCGATCGCGAGCAGGTCCTGGGCGGGCATGTGGTCCACACGGGCGACCGTGCCGACCTCGACGCCGTCACGCAGGACCTTGAGCCCGACGAGCTGGTGGTCGTACCAGGCGTCGTCCTCACCGGTCTCGGCGTCGGCGTCCTGCTCGACCCAGAGGATGATGCGCGCCAGGGACTCGGCCGCGGTGCGGTCGTCGATCCCGGCGAAGAACGCGACGGGGTGACCGTTGTACCAGCGCAGTTCGTCCAGCTCGAGGGTCTTGCCCGACCACGGTGAGTCGTCGGGGACCTGGAGCGTGAACGTGGCGCCCGGGGTGAACCGACGATCCGGGTCGTCCGTGTAGAGCTCGAGCTTGATGCCGCCCTTGAGCCCGTGCGCCTTCGTGATTCGACCCACCCGGAGCTGGGTCGTCTCCCTAGGAATCGGTGTCCACCACGTCGACCCGCACGCGCTTGCCGTCGGCCAGGGCCGTGACGAGGGTGCGGAGCGCCTTGGCGGTGCGCCCGGCGCGACCGATCACGCGGCCGAGGTCCTCGGGGTGCACGCGCACCTCGAGGACCTCGCCGCGTGGGGAGGTGGAGCTGGCGACGCGCACGTCGTCAGGGTGATCGACGATCCCCTTGACGAGGTGCGTCAGCGCGGATTCGAGCAAGGACTACGCCTCGGTCGTCTCGTCGGCGGTCTCGGCGTCGTCGGCCTTGGCGGCGGGAGCCGTCTTCTCCGACTTCGGCTTGAGCACGGCCTTCTTCGAGGAGTCGACCTGGAAGGCCGGCTTCGGCTCGGCGACCTTGACCTTGGACTCGGTGTCCTTCTCGCCCTTGAACTTGGCCCAGTCGCCGGTCAGCTTGAGGAGGGCCGCGACCTGCTCGGTCGGCTGCGCGCCGACGCCGAGCCAGTAGAGCGCACGCTCGGACTCGATCTTGATGACCGAGGGCTCCTCGGTCGGGTGGTACTGACCGATCTCCTCGAGGACACGACCATCGCGCTTGGTGCGCGAGTCGGCGACGACGATGCGGTAGTAGGGCGCACGGATCTTACCGAGACGCTTCAGACGGATCTTGACAGCCACAATTGCTCCTGTTTGCTTTCGTTGTGGTTGAACTGGAACCGCGGGCGTGGGGGCACACACGGCGAAAGCTCGAGAGAGATCGCTCACAGCTGGATAGAGGGTCGAGCTGCGGCGATTCGACCGTTCATTCTTGCAGATTCCCGGCCGTGATGCGAGCCGACTCGCTACGGCGCGAGGCGCCGCACCGCTTCGAGGGCCTCGGACGTCGCCCGAACCGCGTCCACGCTCCGTGCGTCCCGCGCGCCGCCGACGACGGCGTACGGCACGCCGGCGGCCTGGAGGCCCGTGGCGAGTCCGTCGGGCGCGTCGCCCTCGGCGTCGGTCGCGCGCTCCTGCCCGGCGCAGACCACGACGGTGTCCGCCGGTACGCCGACCTCGTCCCCGTGCTCGTCGCGGATCCAGAGCACCCCGGGTTCGATGCGCAGGTACTCCTGCACGCCGCCGACCATCCGAACCCCGGCGTCCCGCAGCCGACCGATCGCGACCCAGCGCGAGGTGATGCCGATCCCCTGGCCGAACTTGCCCGAACGCCGGAGCACCGTCACCTGCGACCCCGGCCTCGTGGTGCGCTGTGCCGCGGGGAGCCGCTGCGGCACGTCGCCGACGAGCTCCTCGGACACGTCGAGGTCCCAGCGGGCCGCGAACTCGGCGGCCCGGACGACCTCGTCGGGCGACTCGGTCAGGAACGCCGCGGTGTCCACGCCGATGCCGCCGCCACCGATGATCGCGACGGTGCCCTCGCCGACCCCCTCGCGGAGTGCCTGCTCGTAGGACAGCACGTGCGGCAGGTCGCTGCCGGGGACGTCGATGCTCCGCGGGACCACCCCGGCCGCGAGCACGACGGCGTCGCTGTCGACGAGGTCCCGAGCCGTGGCCGGGCGTCCGAGGTGGATCGTGGCGCCCCGCTCGGCGAGCTCGGCACGGGCGGACCGCACCGTGGCGGCGTAGTCCTCCTTCCCCGGGACGAGTGCGGCGAGGCCGAACTGGCCGCCGAGGCGGTCGGACGCCTCCCAGACGGTGACGTCGTGGCCCCGGCGAGCGGCGTCCACCGCGGCGGCGAGCCCTGCCGGTCCGCCACCGACGACGTCGACGCGCTTCGGGTCCGCGGTCGGCCGTGCGGGGAAGGCCACTTCGCGGGCCGCCCGCGGGTTCACGAGGCACGACACCGGTGCGCCGATGATCGAACGGTCGAGGCATGCCTGGTTGCAGCCGATGCAGGTGTTCACCAGTGCGAACCCGCCCGCGAGCGAGCGCGACACGATGGCGGGATCGGCGAGGAACGGCCGGGCGAGGGCGACGGCGTCGATCAGGCCGTCGCTGAGCACGGCCTCGCCGTCGCGCAGGTCCGTCATCCGGTTCGAGGCGATCACACGGACGTCCGGGTACGCGGACGAGCGCACCACCGCGGCGATCCGTGCCGCGTACGCCAGCCAGGCCCCGTGCGGCACCGAGGCCTGCACGGTCGGGGTGCGGGACTCGTGCCAGCCGATGCCGACCGAGATGCCGTCGAGCCCGAGCGGCAGCAGGTCGTGCACGAGCGCGTCGACCTCGTCATCGGTCGACGAGCCGGGCATCAGGTCCGCGCCGGACAGCCGGATCGTCACGGCGAGCTCGGGCACCGCGGCGCGCACGGCCCGGACGACCTCGATCGCGAAGCGCCGACGCCGTTCCGCATCGCCGCCCCACTCGTCGTCGCGCAGGTTCGTCAGCGGCGACTGGAACTGGTTGATCAGGTACCCCTCGGACGCCATGATCTCGACGCCGTCGAACCCGATCGCGCGGGCGGTGCGGGCAGCGGCGGCGAAGTCCTCGATGGTCCGCTCGACCTCGGCCGACGTCAGCTCGGTCGGAACCACGCCGCGGGCGGCCGCCCACGGCAGGGCCGAGGGTGCCACGACGCGCTGCGGGTCGCCGTGCCGGTCGACCATGCCCGACGCGAGCGCGTACCGCCCGGCGTGGAACAGCTGCGCCAGGATAGTCCCGCCCTCGTCGTGCACGGCGTCGGCCGCCACCCGGAACCGCTCGTCGGCTCCCCCGACGCCGAACACCGCGAAGTCCGGACCGCCGCGCGCCTCGTCGTTGACCGCGATGCCGCCGGTGATGATGCACGCCGCCCCGCCGGCCGCCCGTTCGCGGTAGAAGGCGGCCATGCCGGCTCCGCCGTCGTCGTGCACCTCGAGCCCGGTGTGCATCGACCCCATCACCACCCGGTTCGCCAGGTGCAGGGGGCCGAGGGTCCATGGTGACGCGACGGTCCGGAGGGACTCCGGCACGACGGGGGCGGAAGCGACGCTGCTCATGCGCCTATTCTGCGGTGTCCGCGCCCGGAGCGTCGGCCGGCAGCACCGCGTCGCGGAGGGGCGACGTGGTGTCCGACCAGTACGGCGGGGCGATGACCGTCAGACCGCCGTCCACCGAGAGCACCTGCCCGGTGATGTACCCGGCCTTGTCCGACAGCAGGAAGTCGACGGCGTCGGCCATGTCGTCGGCCGTCCCGGGGCGCTGCAGCGGGAGCTTCTCGAGCACGGTGTCCATCGGCGCCTGGCCGGGGACCTTCGTGTAGAAGTACTCGAGCGAGTCGGTGTCGATGAGGCCGCCGTTCACCGCGTTGACGGTGATCTGGCGCGGACCGAACTCCACCGCCATGTACTTCATGTACGCCTCGCTCATGGCCTTGGCGGCACCGAGTGCGGCGTAGGTCGGGAACGCCCGGAGCGATCCGTACGACGTCACCACGACGATGCGACCGCCGCGGTCCATGAGTTCCGCGGCGCGCTGGGCCCCGAGCACGAACGAGCGGGCGTTCGTGGCGTAGCTGCGGTCGAGGTGGTGCAGCTTGAGGTCGGCGACGGGCTTGAACGCGCTGGCGGCGGCGTTCGCCACGAACATGTCGAGGCGTCCGTAGGTGTCGCGCACCAGGTCGAACAGGGCGTCGATCGACTCCGGCTGCTCGATGTCGACCTGCGCCGTGATGCCGTCGCCGCCGGCCGCCTTGACGTCGGCCAGGGACTCCTCGGCCAGGTCGGCGTTGCCCTTGTACGTCACGACGACGGTGACGCCGCGCTGGCCCAGCTTCTGGGCGAGCAGGCGGCCGATGCCGCGCGAGGCACCCGTGATGAGTGCGATGGGAGCGTTGGTGGAGTCGGTCACTGCAGTCCTTTGCTGACGGTGGTGGGTGACGGACGGGAGGCGCGGGGCGGGCCCGCACCGCGCCTCCCGTCCGGTACTGGGTTGCGGTCTAGAACCCGGCCTGGCCGGTGACGACGGCGCGGCCGACGATCAGTTTCTGGATCTCGTTGGTGCCCTCTTCGAAGCGCTGCGCGCGTGCGTCGCGGTAGACGCGCTCGATGGCGTTGCGCTTCCAGTAGCCCTGACCGCCGTGCACCTGCAGGGCCTTGTCGGTGACGCGGGCGAGCATGTCGACGGCGATCATCTTCGACGCGCTGGAGAGGGTGCCGGCGTCGGGACGGTCCTCCTCGTACGCGCGCGCGGCCTCGAGCACCAGGGCGCGTGCCGCGGCGATGTCGGCGTAGTTCTCGGCCAGGTAGAACTGGATCGCCTGGCGGCTGGAGAGCCGCTTGCCGAACGTCTCGCGCTTGTTCGCGTACTCGACGGCGAGCTCGTTCGCCCGCTCGGCGAGCCCGACGGCGCTCATCGCGACGGACACCCGGCTCGGCAGCAGGAAGCCGCCGAGCGCGACCTCGAGGCCCTGGCCTTCGTCGCCCAGGCGGGCACTGGCGGGGATCGGGGTCTCGGTGAACCGCAGGATCGCGTGGTCGGTGCCACGGATGCCCATGGTGTCGGAGTCGTCGATCACCTCGGCACCCGGCAGCCCGCTGTTCGGCATCAGGAACGCGACCGTGCCGTCCTGGCCGGTGGTGCCCTCCAGCCGAGCGGCGATGAGCCAGTGGTCGGCCTTGACCCCGAAGGTGATGAGGTGCTTCTCGCCGTTCATCACGTAGGTGTCGCCCTCGCGTCGGACCGTCGTGCGGATGTCCGCTCCGGTGCCCGCGGTGGCCTCGGTCAGGGTGAACGCGACGAGCGTGTCACCGGCGACGGAAGGCTTGACGACCTGCTCGATCTGCTCCGGCGTCGCGTAGGGGGCCATCGCGCGCCAGGTGCCGTTGATGACGTGCACGAGCATGCGGATGGAAGCGTGCGAGCGGGAGATGACCTCCATGATCTCGAGGTACCGCGAGAAGGGGATCGCCCGTCCGCCGAGCTCCGTCGGGGCGGCGAGGCTGAGCCACCCGTTCTCCTTGAGCTCCTGGAACAGCTCCGGGGCGACCCGGCCGGTGCGCTCGATCTCGTCCGCCCACTCCTCGCCGGGGCCGCGGACCCACTCGGTGACCTCGGCCTTGAGCTGCTGGAAGGCGGCTTCGTCGAAGCCCGTGCTCGTCTGCTCGACCGTCGTCATCGTGTCTCGTTCTCCTTCGTCGCGACGAGCGCGGCCGCCTGCTCGCGCAGGGTGTTCTTCTGGACCTTGCCGACCGCGTTGCGCGGCAGCTCGGTGGTGTACTCGAGTCGTTCCGGCCAGTAGTACTTGCTCACGCCGGCCGTGTCGAGGTACTGCTGCATCCCGGCGAAGTCGAGCGGCTCGTCCGCGCGGGCGTTCACGACCCAGGCGCAGGCACGCTCACCGAGCCGCTCGTCCGGCATCGCCACGATCGCGACGTCCGTGACCAGCGGGTGCTGGTACAGCAGGTTCTCGATCTCGACGACGGGGATCTTCTCGCCGCCGCGGTTGATGACGTCCTTCACGCGTCCGGTGATCGACAGGAAGCCCTTCTCGTCGACCTTCGCCAGGTCGCCGGTGCGGTACCAGCCGTCCGCGGTGAACACGTCGTCGGTCAGGTCCGGGCGGTCGAGGTAGCCCGCGAACATCGTCGGCGAGTGCAGCTCGAAGTTGCCCTCGGTACCGGCGGGCAGCTCGATCCCCGCGTCGTCGACGATGCGGATCGCGATGCCCGGCAGCGCCCGGCCGTCGTGGCCGTACGCGTCGGCGGGATCGTCGCTCGGGCTGGACAGGGCCCCGAGACACGTCTCGCTCGTGCCGAAGGCGCCGAGGATCGCACTGCCGAGCACCGTGCTCGCTCGCTGGGCCAGTGCACGGGGCACCGCGGCGCCCGTCGGCACGAAGATCCGGAGCGACTCGGGCTGCGGAGCACCGGCCTCGACCAGGTCGACGAGGTCGGTCAGGAACGGCGTCGCGCACTGCACGAAGGACGCCCGGGCGACGCCGAACGCCTGCTCGAGTGCGACCCGGCCGTCCCACACCGGCTGGATGACCTGCGGCGCACCGAGCCGGAACGCCAGCAGCATGCCGTACAGGAACCCGGTCTGGTGGGCGAGCGGGGACGGGATGTAGATGCGGTCGGCGCTGGTCAGACCGGACTGCGCCACGTGCATGGCGGTCGCGAGCCCGAGCGTGCGGTGCGGGTGCTGCACGCCCTTCGGCTCCCCCGTGGTGCCGGAGGTGAAGAGCAGCTGGCAGACGTCGTCCGGCCCGGGAGCGTGCGACGCGATCTCGTCGACGTCGACGTGCACGGCGGCGAGGGCGTTCTCGAAGTAGCGCCAGTGCCAGTCGCTCGCCACGACCCGCTCCAGGGCGTCGGCGGGCAGCGGCGGCTGGTTCGTCGGGGTGTCCCCCTGCCCGCGGGCCTCGGCGCGGAGCACGATGACGTGCTCGAGCGCAAGGCGGCGGTCCTGCGCGGCGGCCTCGTCGATCACGTCGAGGAGTTCGAGCGCGGGACGGCGCTTCCGGAACACGTTCGGCAGGAACACCACGCGGGCCTTCGAACGAGCCAGCGTCATCGTGGTCTCGCGGGGACCGAACACCGGCATGATCGGGGTCGCGACGGCACCGATCTGGATCGCACCGAGGGTGATCGACACGAACTCGCGCCAGTTCGGCAGCTGCATCGCGACGGATTCACCGGTGCGCACGCCGAGTTCGAGCAACAGGGCGGAGACCCGGTCCGCCTCGTCCTGCAGCTCCTTCCACGTGGTGTTCGCGGGGGTCGCACCGCCGACCTCGATCACGGCCAGGCCGTCGGGGTCGGTCTGCGACAGCGCGCGGACCCGCTCGCTCAGGACGAGCGGGTCGGCGTCGACGCCGGCGAGCTCGGGCACGGCGACGGCGGGCCGCGGGGCGGTGGGCTGCGCGGCGGCAGGCTGCGCGGCGCCCTGGGCAACCGGCTGGCCGACCGGCTGGCCGCCCAGTCGGTCGGCGGGCTCCGGCACCGTCGACGTCTCGACGTCCGCGGTGGCCGTGCCGACCGGAGGCGTGCCCAGGTGCGTGCGGACCCCGTCGGCCTCTGCGGCGTCGATCCGGTCGTCCCGCGCCACCTGGGCTGCGAGCCGGTCGCCGACGGACATGTCGAGCCCGACGGAGTTCATCGCCTCGAGGAACGTCGGGTAGGAGATCCGGTAGGCACGCGGGTAGGTCAGGCCGGACACCCCGTCGGCACCCGACGCCGCGACCGCGAGGGACATCAGCACGCGGTGGTCGTTGAACGAGGACATCGGCGCACCGTGCAACCCGGCCGCGCCGACGCCGGTGACCCGCAGCTCGTCCGCGCCCTGCTCGGCGCGGCCGCCCATCCGGTTCAGCTGGAGCATCGCCGCGACCCGGTCGGATTCCTTCAGCCGGATGTGGGCCACGTTCCACAGTCGGCTGGTCCCCTCGGCGAAGGTGGCCATCGTCGACAGCACTGGCAGCAGGTCCGGGATCGGACGGCAGTCGACGTCGAGCGGCCGGAGCGGGGACCCGTCGTGCTCGATCCGGACGAAGCCGGTCTCCTCGTCGATCCGCATCGGGACACCCATCGCGGTCGCGAGGTCCAGGAACTCGCTCTCCGGGTGGTCCGTCTCGGCCGTCGTCGTGGCCGTCATGCCGCGCAGCAGCACGTTCGACTGGCGGGTGCCGGCCGCCGCGATGCCGAACGCTGCGGAGCCGATGTCGGGCGGGATCACGTAGTCGTGCGGGGTGGCCTGCTGGCCCGCCGGGATCCGGTACTCGAGCCAGTCGTCGGAGACCTCCACCGTCAGGCCGAACTGCCGCATCATCCGCACGGTGAGCTCGACGTAGGGCTGCTCGTTGAGCCGCCCGCCGGTGATGTGGATCCGGGTCTCGTGCTCGGCGAACGGTGCCACCAGCAGCAGCCCGGACACCCACTGCGACAGGGTGCCGGCGATCGTCACGTCGCCGCCACGCGGACGCCTCGGCTGCACGGTGACGGGCGGGCAGTCGTTCGTCGCCTCGAGTTCCACCCCCATCTGCGTCAGCGAGGTGAGCAGCGCCTTGATCGGGCGGCGCTGGAAGTACTTCATGCCGGACAGGGTCATCGGGCGGTCGGCCAGCGAGGCGAGCCCGGTCATGAAGTAGAGCGTGGTGCCCGAGGACCCCATGTTGAGCAGTCCGTCGGCACCCCGTGACCCGTGGTCCACGATGTCGGTCGCCTGGTACCGGCCGCCCAGTCCGGTCACGTGGTACGCGTTCCCACGACGCTTGACGTCGACGCCGAGCGCGCGGAGCGTGCCCACGGTCCACTCGACCTGTCGCGTCGCGCTGACCCCGGAGACGACACTCGTCCCCTTCGCGAGCGACGCGAGCACCAGCGCGCGGTGCGCGTGGTACTTCGAGACCGGGATGTCGAGTTCTCCGACGAGCGGGGCGTTCGTCCCGCGCACCACCAACTGCATGCGTACCTCTTCCCTGTAGGAACATTTCAACGGTACGCCCGGAGTGGAACTAGTTGCAGGACGATCCGCACGATCGGGACACCGCTTCGTTGTGCGTGTCCGACAAGGACCCGGGCAGGATGGACGGCATGGACATCCGCTTCACCGAGTCCCGCCCGTCGACCATCGGCGTCGAGTGGGAACTCCCCCTGGTCGACCGGGCGACCGGCGACCTCGCGCCCCGTGCCCCCGCCGTCATCGCCGCCGTGCACGAGCGGCTCGGTGACCACGACCGCGTCACCGAGGAGCTGCTGACCAACACGGTCGAGGTCGTCTCGAGCGTCCACGACCGCGTGGGGGCTGCGACGAGCGAGCTGTCCGGCATCATCGGCGAGGTCATCGACGCCGCCGAACCGCTCGACGCCCAGGTGATGTGCTCGGGAACGCACCCGTTCGCGGTGTGGGACCAGCAGGAGATCACCCCGGACAGCGAGCACTACACGACCCTGATCGACCGCACCCGCTGGTGGGGACGCCAGATGCTCATCTGGGGCGTGCACGTGCACGTCGGCATCGACGACCGCGACAAGGCGGTCCCGATCATGAACGCGATGCTCGCCTACGTCCCGCACCTGCAGGCGTTCACCGCGTCGAGCCCGTTCTGGGGCGGCACCGACACCGGGTACGCCTCGAACCGCGCCCTCATGTTCCAGCAGCTCCCGACCGGCGGACTCCCGCCGCAGCTCGGCGCCTGGGCGAACTTCGAAGAGGTCGTCGGCGACCTCACGCACACCGGCGTCATCGACGGCGTGAAGGACCTGCGCTGGGACATCCGACCGTCACCGGGCTGGGGCACCCTCGAGAACCGGGTGTCCGACGGCATCTCGACCCTGCACGAGGTCGGCGCCGTCACCGCGCTCGTGCAGTGCCTGGTCACCGCCTGCTCGGACCGGCTCGACGCCGGTGAGACCCTGCCCACCATGCAGCCGTGGTTCATCCGCGAGAACAAGTGGCGCGCGGCCCGCTACGGCATGGAGGCCGAGATCATCACGAACGTCGCCGGCGACGAGCGGCTCGTGACCGACGAGGTGCACGACCTGGTGCAGCGGCTCGACCCGATCGCCGAACGGCTCGGCTGCCTCGACGAACTGCACCACCTCGACACGATGATCGAGCGCGGCGCCTCGTACCAGCGGCAGCTGCGGGTCGCGCAGGAGAACGGCGGCGACCTGCGCGCCGTGGTCCGCCACCTGGTCACCGAGTTCCGCCACGCGCTCTAGCCGCGACCGGCCCGGGTCGGGCGTACCCGGCCGAATCGGGCGTACCCGGCCGAATCGGGCGTACCGGGTCGAATCGGGCGTACCTCGTCGTTTCTTTCGACCAGGTACGCCCGATTTCACTTTCCATCGCGCGTGCGATGGGAAGGAACGTCGCGACGCGACCGGACGACGGACGGGAGGCCCGGTGCCAGCTGGCACCGGGCCTCCCGTCCTGGGGGCACCGGCAGTCCACGGCGAACGCTACAGTTCCCCTGTGGCGGGGGAGGCAGCACAGCGCGGACCGGCGACGGTGATCCGTGCCGGCGCGCTCGTCGACGCCGGCCGGCCGGAACAGGCACTCGCCGAGGTCACTGCGGCGGAACACGACGAAGGCGAATCGATCGCCGGACAGCGCGTGCGTGCCCTGGCGCTGCTCGCGCTCGACCAGCCGGACGCGGCGTGCGACGCTGCTCGACGAGCGGTCGCTCTCGCGCCGGGTGACAGCACCTCCCTCCGTGTGCTGTCGACCGCCCTGCTCCGCTCTGGGGACCGGATCGGAGCCGTCGAGGCCGCCCGCCGTTCGGTCGCCGCCGACCCGGGCTCGTGGCAGGCGCACGCTGCGCGAGTCGATGCCCTCTGGCTCGGCGAGCAGAACCGCCTGGAGGCGATGCGGGCGAGCTTCGAGGCCGTCCGTTTGGCTCCCACCGAACCGTTCGTGCACCGCCAGCACGGCGACCTCCTGCTCGCCGTCGGACGGCAACGGGAAGCGCAGGACGCGTACCGCCGGGGGCTCGCGCTCGCTCCGGAGGACCGAGGGGCACGGCACAACCTGGCGGTGTCACGGCTCCGGCGTGGCCACGAGAGCGAGTCCGCGCTGGTCTTCGCGGGCATCCTGTCGACGAACCCGACGGACGCCACAGCACTGCGGAACCTCATGGTCGGCGTCGTCAACCCACTCGGCCGGATCGGGGTGGCCCTCGGCGGCGCCGCAGTGTTCACCGGCTTCGAGTTCCTGGCGACGATCGACAGCGGGGATCCGGCGATGGAGCGCTGGGCGACCACCTTCCCGCCGGTGATCGCCCTCGCCGTGATCGCCTTCATCGCCCTCCGGTTCACCTCCGAGGCACGGCCTCGCCTCGCCTTCCTCCTCTCGGTCGCTCGACGAGCGGTACCGGGTTGGGGACTCGTGGCGCTGGTGCTCGGTGTCGCGACCGCGATCTCCGTGACCGGGCTGTTCCTCCCACCGGTCGTCGCCCTCGTCGCACAGGGTCTCGTGCTCGTCGGGGTCGTCATCGCCTCCGTGCTGATCAAGCGCATCCTGCGCGCCTTCCCGAGGACCCGCCCACCGGTGCACGAGGACGACGATGACGACGGGTGACGGGCTCGCCGTGGCGACCGAACTGTGCCCGGCCGGACGTCCGCGCGACGCGCTCACCTCCACGACCGAACCGCACCACCGCCGCGTCGCGCGACACCACCGAACCGACCGCTCCGAGAGGACTCCCGATGAACGATGACCCGGTTCACGACGACCCGGTGATCGACGCGCTCCGACGCGCGGTCGACAGCGCGCCCCACGACGTCGCACTGCGTGTCCACCTCGGTCGTCTGCTCCTCGAAGCCGGACGTCCGGCCGAGGCGACCGCCGAAGCGGCGGCCGCACTCGCCATCGCACCGACCGACGATGCGGCGGGCGCCCTCATGCTCGCGGTGCTGCGCCCGCGCGCCGGCACGGCACTCCCCGCGGACGCACCGACCGACGCTCCCACCGCTGGTGCGCCGTCCGACTTCGACTGGCACGCGGCGGAACAGCAGGTCGAGCACATCGTCGAACCGTCCTTCGTCGAGGACTCGACTCCCGACCCGGACCTGCCGTCGGCGTTCTCGGTCGAGCCGTCGGAGGTCCGGTTCGGGGACGTGGGCGGGATGGAGGCCGTGAAGCAGCGGCTCACCGTCGCGTTCCTCGCCCCACTCGCGAACCCCGAGCTCCGAGCGTTGTACGGCAAGAGCCTCCGTGGCGGTCTGCTGCTGTACGGCCCTCCGGGGTGCGGGAAGACGTTCATCGCCCGTGCCGTCGCCGGCGAGCTCGGCGCACGCTTCATGAGCGTCTCCATCACCGACGTCCTCGACCCCTACCTCGGCGCGAGCGAGCAGAACATCAGGGCGGTCTTCGAGGCCGCACGCGCTGCGGCACCGTGCGTGGTGTTCTTCGACGAGGTCGACGCGCTCGGCCAGCGACGGAGCCAGACCCGCAGCTCGCACGTGCGCGGGATGGTGAACCAGCTGCTCACCGAACTCGACGGCGTCGACGGCGGGAACGAGGGCGTGTTCGTGCTGGCTGCGACGAACCAGCCGTGGGACGTCGACCCCGCGCTCCGTCGTCCGGGTCGGCTGGACCGGACGGTGCTCGTCCTGCCGCCGGACACCCCGGCACGTGAAGCGATCTTCCGCGGGCACCTCCGCGACCGACCGGTCGAGGGCATCGACCCCGCAGCGCTCGCGAAGCGGACCGAGGGATTCTCCGGTGCGGACATCGCCTACGTGTGCGAGGTCGCCGCCGAGCACGCGCTCATGGACAGCATCACGACGGGCACTGCACGGCTCATCGGGATGCCGGATCTGCTCGCCGCCCTGAGTGAGGTCCGGCCCTCCACGAGCGCCTGGCTCGAGACGGCTCGGAGCGTCGTCCTGTTCGGCGAGGACGACGGGACGTACGCCGACCTGCGGGCGTACCTCAAGAAGTCCAAGCGCTGAGTGACGGACGGGAGGCCCGGTGCCAGCTGGCACCGGGCCTCCCGTCCGTCAGGTGGTCGCGATCGCGAGCCGCGTCAGCGACCCAGGAACTTCTGCAGCGACGCGAGCTCTTCCTCGGTCGGTGCCTTGCCGCCCTTGGCGCCCCCGAGGCCGAGGCCGGACCCCTGCGGGGCCTGCTGCGGCGCAGCCGCCGCGCCGGCAGCCAAGGCCGCGCGCTTCGCCGGGTTGCCCACCTTCGACTTCTTCTTGCCGCCCTGCTGCTGCTTCTTGCCGCCGTGCATGCCCGGGATCGGACCCATGCCCGGCATCTGCGGCACGCCACCGCGGGCGACGGTCTTCATCATCTTGGCGGCCTGCTCGAAGCGGTTGACCAGGGCGTTGACCTCGGTGACCGTCGATCCGGCACCGCGCGCGATGCGCAGACGACGCGAACCGTTCAGGAGCTTCGGGAGCTCGCGCTCCTGGGGCGTCATCGACTGGATGATCGCCTCGGTGCGAACGATCTCGCGCTCGTCGAAGTTGTCGAGCGCCTCGCGCATGCCCTTGGCTCCCGGGAGCATGCCGAGCATGCCCTTGATGGAGCCGGCCTTGCGGAGCTGCTGCATCTGCTGCAGGAAGTCGTTCAGCGTGAAGTTGTCGGTCGCGATCTTGTCCGCGACCTTGCGTGCCTCTTCCTCGTCGAAGGCGCCCTGCGCCTGCTCGATGAGCGACAGGATGTCGCCGAGGTCGAGGATGCGGCTCGCCATGCGGTCCGGGTGGAACGGCTCGAAGTCGTCGAGCGACTCACCCGTCGACGCGAACATGATCGGGCGGCCGGTCACGCTGGCCACCGACAGGGCAGCACCACCACGGGCGTCACCGTCGAGCTTCGAGAGCACGACACCGGTGAAGTCGACGCCTTCCTGGAACGCACGGGCCGTGTTGACGGCGTCCTGACCGATCATCGCGTCGATGACGAACAGGACCTCGTCCGGGTCGACGGCCTTGCGGATGTTCGCGGCCTGCTTCATCAGCTCGGCGTCGACACCGAGTCGACCGGCGGTGTCGACGATGACGGTGTCGTACTGCTGGTCGATCGCGGCCTTGATGGCGTTCTTGGCCACCTTGACCGGGTCGCCGACACCGTTGCCGGGCTCGGGCGCGAAGACGTGCACGCCGGCCTGCTCGCCGACGACCTGCAGCTGCTGCACGGCGTTCGGACGCTGGAGGTCCGCCGCGACGAGCATCGGGGTGTGGCCGTCCTTCTTGAGCCACTTGCCGAGCTTGCCGGCCAGGGTCGTCTTACCGGCACCCTGCAGACCCGCCAGCATGATGACCGTCGGCGGCTTCTTCGCGAACTCGAGCCGCCGCTGCTGCCCGCCCAGGATGCCGACGAGTTCCTCGTTGACGATCTGGACGACCTGCTGCGCCGGGTTGAGCGCCTTGTTGACCTCGTCGGAGAGGGCACGCTCGCGCACCGATGCGGTGAACGCCTTGACGACCTCGAGCGCGACGTCGGCGTCGAGGAGCGCCCGCCGGATCTCGCGGACGGTGCCGTCGACGTCGGACGGAGTCAGCCGACCCTTGCTCCGCAGATTGCGGAAGGTCTCGGTCAGCCGATCGGAGAGTGAACCGAATTGCGCCATGATCCGTCGATTCTACAAGGATCGCGCCGCCACCACCGGTCCGTTCACCGCAGGAGGACGCCCTCGGTCAGTCAGACCGGTGCGCCGAGCCCCACCGTCGCAACCGTTGTGGAGGTCGAGCACAACGTTGTTGGACCCAGTCCAGAAACTGTCGTACGCTCGCCGCATGCCGGAACTCGCGATCGTCCGCCACCACGGCCTGCTCGACTACGCGGACGGCCTCGCCCTGCAGCGGGACCTGCAAGCCGACGTCGTCGCCGGCCGTTCCCCCGGGGCCCTCGTGCTGTGCGAGCACCCGTCCGTGTACACCGCCGGCCGCCGCACCGAACGCTCCGACCTGCCGACGAACGGCGCCCCGGTCGTCGACACCGACCGCGGCGGACGCATCACCTGGCACGGCCCGGGGCAGCTGGTCGCCTACCCGATCGTCCGGCTCGCCGAACCACTCGACGTCGTCGCGTGGGTGCGCGACCTGGAGCAGGTGGTCATCGACGCCGCGGCCGCCGTCGGGGTGCACGCCGAACGGGTCGAGGGTCGCAGCGGCGCCTGGGTGCCGGGCACGAACGGCTCGCCCGCCGCCAAGGTCGGGGCCATCGGGCTGCACGTCGCCGAGGGCGTGACGAGCCACGGCATCGCGATCAACTGCGACAACGCCCTCGACGCCTACGCCGCGATCGTCCCGTGCGGCATCGCGGACGCCGGGGTCACGACGCTGAGCGCCGCGGCGGCGCACGCGGGGCTCGCTCCCGTGACCGTCGACGTCCTCGCACCCGTGGTCGCGCACGGCGTCCAGCAGGCCGTCGACGGCATGCACAGCGGCCGCCGGATCAGCACGACGGCCCCCAGCACCAGCACGAGCACCAGCACCGCGACCGCCCGACAGGAGACCCTCGTATGACCCTCGCCCCCGAAGGCCGCCGCATGCTCCGGGTCGAGGCCCGGAACGCCGAGACCCCGATCGAGACGAAGCCCGCGTGGATCAAGACCCGTGCCACGCAGGGCCCGGAGTTCCGCGAGCTGTCCGGACTGGTGCGTGACAAGCAGCTGCACACCGTCTGCCAGGAGGCCGGCTGCCCGAACATCTTCGAGTGCTGGGAAGACCGCGAAGCCACCTTCCTGATCGGCGGCTCGCAGTGCACCCGACGCTGCGACTTCTGCCAGATCGACACCGGCAAGCCGGAGCCGCTCGACCGCGACGAGCCCCGCCGGGTCGCGGACTCCGTCGCGGAGATGGGCCTGAAGTACGCGACCGTGACCGGCGTCGCGCGCGACGACCTGCCCGACGGCGGATCGTGGCTCTACGCCGAGACCATCCGAGCGATCCACGAGCACTCCCCCGGCACCGGCGTCGAGATCCTGGTGCCGGACTTCAACGGTCGGCCCGACCAGCTCGGCCAGGTGTTCGACGCCCGCCCCGAGGTCTTCGCGCACAACGTCGAGACCGTTCCGCGGATCTTCAAGCGCATCCGCCCGGCCTTCACGTTCGAACGGTCCCTCGACGTCATCACCCAGGGCCGCGACGCCGGGCTCGTGACGAAGTCGAACCTGATCCTCGGCATGGGCGAGGAACGCATCGAGATCGAGGACGCCCTGCAGCGCCTGTTCGACGCGGGCACGGACATCATCACGCTGACGCAGTACCTCCGCCCGTCGCCGCGGCACCTGCCGGTCGCGCGCTGGGTCAGCCCTGCGGAGTTCGTCGAGCTCCGCCGGGTCGCCCAGCAGATGGGCTTCGCCGGGGTGCTCGCCGGACCGCTGGTCCGGTCGTCCTACCGGGCGGGCCGACTGTGGGCGCGGGCGACGGTGGCTCGCGGCGGCTCGGTGCCCGAGCACCTGGCCCACCTGCTCGACGCGACCCCTGGTCGCCAGGCCGTCTGACGCGCGCCGCGCGCGCGGCGCGCGCGGCGCGGCCGGCGTTTCGCGCTGGGCGACAGTTCACGGGCTGCGGAGCACGTGAACTGTCGCTCAGGCCGAAACTCCGTGCGTCCGGCCGACACGGAGACAGACGGGAGGCGCGGTGCCAGCTGGCACCGCGCCTCCGGTCCGTCAGGTGGTGACGGCTACTTCGCGTCGGCCTCGACCGACTCCTTCGGCTGACCGGTCGGGGTGAGCCCGCGCTCCTGGCGGCGCTTCGAGACCACCAGCGACGCGGTCGTGGCGACCGCGATCGTCAGCGCGATGAAGCCCAGCGAGAACCAGATCGGGATCTCCGGCGCCCACTCGATGTGCTCGCCACCGTTGATGAAGGGCAGCTCGTTGACGTGCATGGCGTGGAAGACGAGCTTCACACCGATGAACGCCAGGATGACGGCCAGGCCCTGACCCAGGTAGATGAGGCGCTCGAGCAGACCGGCGATCAGGAAGTACAGCTGCCGGAGGCCGAGCAGCGAGAACGCGTTCGCCGTGAACACGATGAAGGCGTCCTGCGTCAGCCCGAAGATCGCGGGGATCGAGTCGAGCGCGAAGAGCACGTCGGTCAGGCCGATGGCGACCATGACGAGCAGCATCGGGGTGAACAGGCGCTTGCCGTCGACACGGGTGGTCAGGCGGTCGCCGTCGTAGTGGTCCGAGGTCGGGATGATGCGCTTGAGGATCCGGATGAGCCGGGATTCGCCCTCGCTGCCGTGGTCGTTGCCGCTGCGGGCCTGCGACCAGGCGAGCCAGAACAGCAGCGCACCGAACAGGTAGAAGACCCACGAGAAGTTCTCGATGATGGTGACGCCGAGGGCGATGAAGACACCGCGGGCGACGAGCGCGATCGCGACGCCGACCAGCAGGACCTTCTGCTGGAACTCCTTCGGCACGGCGAAGCTCGACATGATGATGAGGAAGACGAAGAGGTTGTCGACCGACAACGCCTTCTCGGTCAGCCAGCCGGCGAAGTACTCACCACCGGCCTGTCCGCCGCCGAAGACCAGGATCCCGATGCCGAACAGGATCGCCAGCCCGATGTAGAAGGCCGACCAGAACGCGGATTCGCGGATGTGGGGCACGTGCGGGGTGCGCACGTGCGAGTAGAAGTCGAACACCAGCAGCGCGAGGATGCCGGCGATGGTGATGAGCCAGACGAAGAGTGGGACGTCCACGGTTTCCTTCAGGTAGGGCGCGCCGCTGATGTGCGGGTACGCCGAGGCCTGAAGGTCTCTTCCGTCGCACCGCACCGGAACCGGTGTCGCACGACCGGCGCCCCGGGGCCGGATCGTTCCGGACCGTACTGACGGGGTCACCGAGAGGGAATACTCCCCTTCGTGTTCCCGAGCATACCGGGCACAGCGGACATGCGCCGCGCTCTAAGCTGGGAGCATGGCGAGTTCCTGGTCACTGTCCTCACGGCTGCGCGGCCTCTTCCAGCGCAAGACGATCGACGAGACCACGTGGGAGGACCTCGAGACCGCCCTCATCGGGGCCGACTTCGGGCCCGACATCTCCGAGGAGATCATCGAGGACCTGCACGCCCGCGTCGACCGGTACGGCACGACCGACCCCGCCGACCTGCAGCGCATGCTCCGCGAGGTCCTCGAGGAACGGCTCTCGAAGCTCGACACCACCCTGAAGCTCAGCGCGCGGCCCGCCGTCGTGCTCGTCGTCGGGGTGAACGGCGTCGGCAAGACCACGACGATCGGCAAGTTCGCCAAGTTCCTGAAGACCTACGACCGCACGGTGCTCGTCGGCGCGGCGGACACGTTCCGCGCCGCGGCGGTCGAGCAGGTCGCCACCTGGGCCCAGCGTGCCGGGGTCGACGTCGTCCGTCCGTCGCAGCCCGGGCAGGACCCGGCGTCGGTGGCGTACCAGACCGTCGAGAAGGCGATCCGCGACCAGACCGAGATCGTCGTCATCGACACCGCCGGGCGCCTGCACACCAAGGCCGGGCTGATGGACGAGCTCACCAAGATCAAGCGCGTGGTCGAGAAGCAGACCGAGATCAGCGAGGTCCTGCTCGTCCTCGACGCGACGACGGGCCAGAACGGCCTCGCACAGGCCCAAGCCTTCATCGAGGGCGCCGGCGTGACCGGCCTCGTCATCACGAAGCTCGACGGCTCGGCCAAGGCCGGCTTCGTGCTGAGCGTGCAGGAGAAGACCGGCATCCCGATCAAGCTCATCGGGCAGGGCGAGGGCATCAACGACCTCACCGGCTTCACGCCGCACGTGTTCGTGCAGAACCTCGTCGGCTGAGCGAACGCGTCGGCACGCCGAGGAGTAGCGTCCCTGACGGTCCGGGCATCTGCTCGGTCTCGTTCCAGGGATAGGAGACCCTCATGCCCGCACTGCTGATCATCGCGATCATCGTCGGCCTCGTCCTGCTCTTCAGCGGCATCTTCGTCGGTGCGCTGAAGTTCCTGCTCTGGGTGGGCATCGTGCTCATCCTGCTGGCGGTCATCGGCTGGCTGCTCCGGACGATCCGCGGTCGCGCGTAGCGACCCGGCGTCCTGTCCGGACGCACCTGACACAACGGGAGGCGCGGTGCCAGCTGGCACCGCGCCTCCCGTCTGTACTCAGGTCGCGACCAGGACGCCTACGCGACCGCGTCCGCCGGCTCGCGCTTCTGCACCCGCTGCCCGACGACGGCGGAGACGCCGTCCTGCCGCATCGACACCCCGTACAGGGCGTCGGCAATCTCCATCGTCCGCTTCTGGTGCGTGATGACGATGAGCTGGGACGACTCGCGCAGACGCTCGAACACGGTCAGCAGGCGGCCCAGGTTGGCGTCGTCGAGCGCCGCCTCGACCTCGTCCATGATGTAGAACGGCGACGGCCGCGCGGTGAAGATCGCGACGAGGAGCGCCACCGCCGCCAGGGACCGCTCGCCGCCGGACAGCAGGGTCAGGCGGTCGATCTTCTTGCCGGCGGGTTTCACCTGCACGTCGATCCCGGTGCCGAGCAGGTCGGTCGGGTCGGTCAGGTTGATGGACCCCGAGCCGCCCGGGAACAGGATCGGGAAGATGACGTCGAACGCTTCCTTCGTGTCGTTGAACGCGGACTCGAAGATCGTCTGCATCTTCGTGTCGAGCTCGTCGATGATCGTCAGCAGGTCCGTCCGCGTCTTCTGCAGGTCCTCGAGCTGCTCGGCGAGGAACGCGTGACGCTGCTCGAGCGCCTGGAACTCCTCGAGCGCGAGCGGGTTGACCTTGCCGAGCTGTCCGAGGTCGCGCTCGGCGGCCTTGAGCCGGCGCTCCTGCTCGGCACGGACGTAGGGCACGGTCTCGACATCGGCGGGGTCGACTTCGTCGGTCGTGTCGAACTCGGGCAGCGCGGGGCCGCCGGGCAGGGTGGACTCGGCGTCGACGAGGGCCTCGTCGTCGGTGTCGGTACCCGCTTCTGCCGCTGCTTCCTCCGGCTCGGTCACGCCCGCAGCTTCGGCGGCGGCTGCCGCCGCGCGCTCCGCCTCGCGGTGCTTCCGCGCGCGCACCCGAGGGTCCACGAGCACGTCGACCGGCACCGGCACGTGCGGCCCGTACTCGGCCACCAGGACGGCCTCGGTCAGCCCGAGCTCGCTCTGCGCCCGGTCGAGGACGCCGGACACGTGCAGCTTCTTCTCGTAGATCTCCATCTCGAGCGAGTGCACGCCGTCGGTGATGGTCTGCAGGCGGTCCCGGAGCTCGCGCTCCTCGTTGCGGATCGTCTGCAGCTCGGTGTTGCGCTTCGACCGCTCGGCTTCTTCCGTCGCCAGCTGCACGCGGGCTTCGGCCAGCGAACGATCGACCGCACCGAGCACCCCGGGCAGGTCGGCGAGGACGGCTTCGGCGGTCCGGATCTGGCCGCGTCGGACGACGGCGAGCCGCGCGGCTTCCTCGGCAGCGGCGCGCTCGGCCTCGAGCTGGCGGTCGAGCTGGTCGGCGCGGTCCCGTTCGGCGCGCACCCGCTCGCGCACGGTCTCGACCTGGATCCGCTGCTCGACCTCGGCGGCACGTGCGGACTCGAGCGCGTCCTGCAGCGCGGGACGCTCGGAGGCGTCGACCACGGGACGCTCCTGCTCGGTGAAGGCACGGTGCGCCGACTCGGCCTCGGCCAGCACCGCCTCGGCGGTCTCGACGGCGCCGTCGGTCTCGGCCAGCGCGGCACGCAGCCGTTCGACCTCGGCCGCGGCGTTCTCCGCCTTCGCCCGTGTCGATGCGCTCGTGCGGTCGTACTCGGCCTTCGCCCGCGTGTAGGCGCGGGATGCTGCGTCGGCCTCGTCCGCACGGCGGCGTGCGTCCTCGACGGCGCTGCGCGCGGCCTGGAGGCCCGTGGCCGCGTCCTCGGCGTCGGTCGCGATCGCGTCGCGTCGCGTCACGGCGTCGTCGCGCTCCGCGACGAGCTCGATGCGCGAGGTCACGCGCTCTCCGCCGCCGGTCACGCGGACCGCACGGACGAGGTCGCCGGACCGCGTGACCACGGTGGCGTGCGGGGCGGCCGTGAGCACCGCCGCCAGGTCGAGGTCGTCGGCCTCCGCGACCAGCGTGTCGCGCAGGATCGACGCGAGCGCCGGCGGTCCCTGCACCAGGTCGGTGGCACGGCGGACGCCGGCCGGCAGGGTCTCGGGCAGGGCCGCGGGGACGGGCGCGGCGTCCGCGACGACGACGTCGATCCGGCCGAGGTCAGCAGCGCGGGCGTGGTCGACGGCGTCGAGCGCGGCACCGCGGTCATCGGCGAGGACGGCGTCGGCGAGTCCCTCGAGGGCGGTGGCGATCGCGGCCTCGAACCCGGGCGACACCGTCAGGCTGTCGGCCAGGCGACCGACGACGCCCGCGCGACCGGCGTCGATCAGGGCCTGCGAACCGTCGCGGACCTCGATCGACATGCCGAGCGCGGCGACCCGGGCGTCGAGGGCGTCCCGCTCGCGTTCGAGGGCGTGGAGGCGGTCGCGCTGCTCGTCGCGCGTGGTCTGGGCCCGTTCCAGCTCGGCGCGCGCCTGCTCAAGTGTCTGCGCGAGCGCGGTCTCGTCGACCCCCTCGGACGGGTCGACACCGAGTTCGGCGAGGGCCGCCGCGGCACGCTCGGCACGCTCCCCGGCCTCGGCCAGTGCCCGCTCCCGCCGCTCGCGGTCGGCGACGGCGGAACCGCGCTTCGACCGGGCGACGTCGACGGCGCTGGCGAGCCGCTGCGCCTCGAGGTCGTGCTGCGAGACCCGGGCCGCCTGGGCGGCGATGCGTTCGTCCAGGGCGTCCAGCGCGGCGCGGGCGTCCTGCACCGCGCGGGCGGTCGTCGCCGAGCCGCCCTGCATCTCGTCGGCTCGAGCGGCGAGGCGGTCGGCCTCGGCTCGGACCCCGGCGACCTGCTCCTGGGTGACGGTCGGGCCCTGCTGTGGAGCGTCGGCCTGCTGCGCGAGGAACATCAGGCGCTGGTTCGCCAGGCTCGACAGGCCGCGGAGGCGCTCCTGCACGCTCTCGAGCCGGTGCACGACGGTGCGGGCGCGGTCGACGTCGTCGCCGACCATGCTCTGCTCGACGTGCTGCTGGCGCACCCGGGTCTGGTCGAGCCGCTCGGTCAGGACGATGCGCTCGGACTTGCGGCCGGCCTCGACCTCCTGGTGCTCGTGCAGCTCGCGGCGCAGGCGCACCACGTCGTCGGCGAGGACGCGGGCCTTGGCGTCGCGGAAGACCGCGGCGACCGACTGGGCCTTGCGTGCGACCTCGGCCTGACGTCCGAGGGGTTTCAGCTGCCGTCGGATCTCACCGGCCAGGTCGGACAGGCGGGTCAGGTTCGTCTGCATCGCGTCGAGCTTGCGGAGGGTCTTCTCCTTGCGGCGACGGTGCTTCAGGATCCCCGCGGCCTCCTCGATGAAGCCGCGGCGGTCCTCCGGGGTGGCGTGCAGCACCTTGTCGAGCTGCCCCTGCCCGACGATCACGTGCATCTCACGGCCGAGGCCGGTGTCGCTCAGCAGTTCCTGCACGTCGAGCAGCCGGCAGTTCTCGCCGTTGATGGCGTACTCGCTGCCACCGTTGCGGAACAGCGTGCGAGCGATCGTCACCTCGGAGTACTCGATCGGCAGCAGGCCGTCGGTGTTGTCGATGGTCAACAGCACCTGGGCGCGACCGAGCGGACCGCGGGTCGAGGTGCCAGCGAAGATGACGTCCTCCATCTTGCCGCCGCGCAGGGTCTTCGCCCCCTGCTCCCCCATCACCCAGGCCAGGGCGTCCACCACGTTCGACTTGCCGGAGCCGTTCGGGCCGACGATGCACGTCACGCCCGGCTCGAACGCGAACGTCGTCGGCTGCGCGAAGGACTTGAACCCCTTGATGGTCAGGCTCTTCAAGTACATGCGGTCTCCGGATGCTCTGGTTGGCGTCAGGCTAACGCGTGCGGGCGCGGGGACGGAGTTGGCACACGGGGCAGATGTGGCTCGACCGGTTCATGAAGGCCTCGCGCACGATCGTCGTGCCGCAGCGCGGACACGGCTTCCCCTGCTGCCCGTAGACGTTCAGGCGCTGCGAGAAGTACCCGGACTGCCCGTTCACGTTGACGTACTGGGCGTCGAAGCTCGTGCCGCCGTCCTCGAGCGCCCGGCGCAGGATGGCGCGCACCTCGTCGAGCAGCCGTCGCAGGTCGGCACGGGTGAGGCGGTCGGCGGCGCGGTCGTAGTGCAGCTTCGCGGCCCAGAGCGACTCGTCGGCGTAGATGTTGCCGATGCCGCTCACGACGCCCTGGTCGAGCAGCACCCGCTTGATGCCGCTCGAACGCTTCCGCGCCATCGCGGCGAACCGGTCGTCGTCGAACGCGGGGTCGAGCGGGTCACGGGCGATGTGCGACACCTGCCCGGGCACCCACCGGCGCCACGCGGCGTCGGGGTCGATCGCGTCGACCTGCCCGCCGAACCCGGCGGGAGCACCGTCGATCGTCGGCACCATCGCGTCGATCGCCATCGAGCCGAACGTGCGCTGGTCGACGAACTCGAGTTCCACGGCGGGCTCCGCGGCACCAGTGCGGTCGGTGCCCGCGGGCTGCACGTCGATGAGGATCCGCCGGTGCTTGGCCGCCGGTCGACCACGGCCGAGCAGGATCTGCCCGCTCATGCCGAGGTGAGCGACGAGTGCCTCGGGGCGGTCCCCGTCGTGCTCGGGCTGCAGCGGCATCCAGAGGAACTTGCCCCGGCGGACGGCAGCGGCGATCGTGCGACCGGTCAGTCGGTCGGCGAAGTCCTCCGAGGGGCCGTCGTGCCGCGTGAGCGCACGGTCGTCGACCACGTCGACGTGCAGGACCCGCGCACCGCTGACGGCGGGTTCGAGGCCGGCGCGGACGACCTCGACCTCGGGGAGTTCGGGCACGCGGTCAGGCCGCTCGACCGGACAGCCGGGTCCAGGCGTCGAGCGCGGCGGCCATCTCGGCGGCCTTCTTGCTCGACCCGGTGCCGGTGGCGATGTCCTCGCCCTGCAGGACGACCGTCGCCGTGAAGGTCTTGTCGTGGTCCGGGCCGGTCTCGGTGACGCGGTAGGCCGGGTTGCCGAGCGAACGACTCGAGGCGAGCTCCTGCAGGCTCGTCTTCGGGTCCATCGCGGCGCCGAAGCGGTCCGGGTCGATCATGAGCGGCTCGACCAGGCGGAGCACGAGCTCGGTGGCCGGGTCGGGGCCGGCGGACAGGTACGTTGCGCCGATGACGGCTTCGACGGTGTCGGCCAGGATCGACGACTTGTCGCGCCCGCCGGTCTGTTCCTCGCCCTTGCCGAGGCGCAGGTAGCGGCCGAGCCCGATCATCCGGGCGATCTCGGCCAGCGCCACGGTCGACACCAGGCTCGCCCGACGCTTGGCGAGGTCACCCTCGTCGAGGTCGGGGAACGACCGGTAGAGCTTTACGGTCACGGCCTGGCCGAGGATCGAGTCCCCGAGGAACTCGAGGCGCTCGTTGTGCTTGATGCCCCCGTGCTCGTAGGCGTAGGAGCGGTGCGTCAGGGCGAGCTGGAGCAGCTCGAGGTCGATGTCGGCCCCGAGGATGCCCTGCAGACGAACGACGTCCGGCCCCGCGGGGCGAGACCCCGCAGCGCCGGACGTTGTCGTCATGCGTTCGGTCCGATCAGACGTCGGCGACCTTGCGGCCCTTGTACTCCATGTACAGGGGCGTGCCGGCCGAGTCCTCGACGACCTTCGCGCGGTGCGGGAGGCTGTAGGTGACCTGACCGTTCTCGATCGTCTTCACGAGCTGGATCGGCGTGGCCTTCCACTGCGAACGACGGGCGTGCGTGTTCGCACGGGACTGCTTGCGCTTGGGAACGGCCATGGTGAATCTCTTTCGGTTGGTCGGTGGTCGGTACGGGGGCTGGCGGTGTCGGGACCTACTCGGTCTCGGACCGCTCCTCGCCCTCGGTGGTCTTCGGTGCGGTGGTGTCACCGTCGGTGCTGGCGTCGAGCTCGATCGCGCTGAGCGCTGCCCAACGAGGATCCAGCACTTGACGAGCGGGCTGCTCGCCGAGGTCGGCCAGACGCTCGCCCGTCACCGGGTCGAGTCCTGGGCAGTCCGGTCGGCAGACCGGCTGGAACGGCAGCGACAGCACCACCGCATCTCGAACGACCTGTTCGGTGTCCACGTGGTCATCGCGAACGAAGAAGTCGAAATCCTCCGAGGCATCATACGCGAACAGCTCGGCGAAATCGACCTCGATCGGTTCGCTGATGTCGATGAGGCAGCGCGAGCACTCCCCCGTGGCGTCGGCCGAAGCGTGTCCGGACACGAGGACACCCTCGTGCAGGCCTTCGAGTTTGACGTCGATGTGCAGTTCGGCACCCTGTCGGACGCCGATCAGACCGGCCCCCATCGCGTCGGGCACCTCGATGTCGAGCGAGTGCTCGCGCATCTCACCCGGCCGGTGCGCGAGGTCGCGCACGCGCAGGGCGTAGGGGCTGTTCACGGGGGAAGACACGATCGACAAGCCTAGCGCGATCGGGGCCGAGAGTCGAGGTGGCGACAGGCGTGTCCGGACGCGGTGGGTTCAGTGAGCGTGCTGGGTGTGCTGGGCGGGCGTGCTCAGCGGGCCGCGAGCGCGTCGGCAACCGCCTTCGGCACGTACGGCGTGACGTCACCGCCGAGGGACGACACCTGGCGGATCAGCGAGCTCGACACGTGCGCCCGTGACGCCTCCGGCAGCAGGAACACCGTCTCGACGTCGGCCAGGTGGCGGTTCATGATGGCCATCGGGGTCTCGTACGCGACGTCCTCGCCGGACCGCACGCCCTTCACCAGGACCTTCGCCCCGACCTGCCGGCAGTAGTCCACCAGCAGACCGGACGTCCACTCGCCCACCGTGACCGTGTCCGGCGCGCCGACCTCGACCAGCGACTCGCGGATGAGCCGCACCCGGTCGACCGCCTCGAACATCGCCGGCTTCTTGTCGGGGTTGTGCACCACGAGGACGTGCACCTCGTCGAAGAGCCCGGCCGCGCGGCCGATGACGTCGAGGTGCCCGAGGGTGACGGGGTCGAAGGAACCGGGGACCACCGCGATCTGCGCCATGGCAGCGACGATACCGCGCGGGCCGTCGTGCTCCGGGGTCAGTTCTTGCCGAGGAACGCCGCGTCGGACTCGTCCAGGCGCCGGGCGAGGGCGTCACGGAGGGCCGGGGACCCCTCGAGTTCGGGATCGGGTTCGAGCACGCGCTCCGCTTCTTCGCGCGCGTCGACGATGAGGTCGGCGTGCTCGACCACCCGGAGCAGGTTGAGCGAGGACCGCCCACCGGACTGCCGTTCGCCCAGGACGTCGCCCTCGCGCCGGAGCTCGAGGTCGACCCGCGCGAGCTCGAACCCGTCGTCCGAGGCGGCCACCGCGTCGACGCGCTCGCGCGAGGTGGTCTCGAGCTCGGCCGAGGTGACCAGCAGACAGACCCCGGCCCACTGCCCACGACCGATGCGGCCGCGGAGCTGATGGAGCTGCGAGACCCCGAACCGGTCGGCGTCGAGGACGGCCATCATCGCCGCGTTCGGGACGTCGACGCCGACCTCGATCACGGTCGTCGCGACGACCACGTCGAGGTCGCCGGCGGCGAAGGACGTCATCACGCGGTCCTTCTCGTCGGCGGTCATCCGACCGTGCAGGACCGCGATCGAGCGCCCTTCGAGCACGGGCATGGTGCGCATCCGCTCGGCCGTGGCGAGCACGGTCGCCGGGGCGCGCTTCGGGGTGTCGTCCTGCCCCTCGGCCGGCTCCGGCTCGCCGTCGTCCTCGGTGTGGGCGTCGTCGATGGCCGGGCAGACGACGAACGCCTGGCGGCCCTTGTCCAGTTCTTCGGCCATGCGGGACCAGATCCGGGGTTCCCACCCGGGGTGCTCCGCCAACGGGACCGTGAAGGTCTCGACGCCGGCGCGCCCCGACGGCATGCCCGTGATGGTCGAGACGTCGAGGTCGCCGAACACCGTCATCGCGACGGTGCGCGGGATCGGCGTCGCCGTGAGCACGAGCACGTGCGGCGGGGTCGTGCCCTTGGTACGGAGGGCCTCGCGCTGCTCGACACCGAAGCGGTGCTGCTCGTCGACCACCACGAGCCCCAGCTCGGCGAAGTCCACCCGGTCCCCCAGGAGCGCGTGGGTGCCGATGACCAACCGTGAGCTGCCCGATGCCGCGGCGAGCAGGGCACGGCGACGTTCGTCGGTGGACTGCGACCCGGTCAGGATCACGGGTCGGAGCTCGGCGGCCAGGTCCGGCCCGAGGAACTTCACGATGGAGCGCAGGTGCTGGGCCGCCAGCACCTCGGTCGGGGCGATGAGCGCGGACTGGCCACCGGACTCGGCCACCGTGAGCATCGCCCGGATCGCCACGAGGGTCTTGCCGGACCCGACCTCGCCCTGGATCAGCCGGTGCATGGGCCAGGTGCGGGCGAGGTCCTGGTCGATGTCGGCACCGACGGCCCGCTGGTCGTCCGTCAACGTGAAGGGCAGGGTGGCGTCGAAGCGCTCGAGGATGCCACCGGGGGCGGCCACGCGCGGGGTGGCCGCGGTGCGACGGGCCGCGATCCGGCGCTGCACCAGGGCGGTCTGCAGCACGAACGCCTCGCGGTAGCGCAGGGCGTCCTGCGCGCGCTTGAAGTCCGCGACCTTCTCCGGGCGGTGCAGCAGCTCGAGGGCACGGCGGAACGGCACGAGGTCGAGCCGGGACCGCGCGGACGCCGGCACCGGGTCGGGCAGGTCCGGCAGGGTGTCGAGGACGATCCCGATGGACTTCGCGATCTGCCACGACGTGAGTGAGGCCGTCGCCGGGTAGATCGGGATCGGCTGGCGCGACCACCGGATCGCTTCGTCGGAACCGGGCTCCGCCGTGGCGCGGGGGTCGTCGGGGTCGAACAGCTCGTAGTCGGGGTGGGCGAGCTGCCGGGCACCCCGGTAGTCGCTGACCTTGCCGGAGAAGATGCCCCGGGCGCCGGGTACGAGGTCCTTCGTGCGCCACCCCTGGTTGAAGAACGTGAGGGTGAGCAGGCCCTTGCCGTCGCCGATCTTCGCTTCGAGGATCGAGCCGCGGCGCGCGCGCATGGTGCGTTCACGGACGTCGACCACCTCGGCCACGATGGTGACGGGTTCGCCGATCGCGAGCGAGTCGAGGGCCGTCAGTGCACCACGCTCGGCGTAGCGGCGGGGCGCGTGCTCGAGGAACTCCCCCACCGTGCGGTAGCCGAAGGCCTTCTCGATCGCGGTCGCCGTCCGACCGCCGAGCACGTTCGCGAGCCGCGCGTCGAGCGGCGCCGGACCGAGGTCGGGCGCGGCCGGCGCAGCGGGGGTTCCGGAGGTGACCACGCTCCAACGGTACCGGGCACGACCGACCCCACCCGCGCCTCCCGAGCGGCCTGTGGAGAACACCGGACCGGACCCGCCGGGCCGATACGGTGGCTGCATGACCCGCATCATCGCCGGCGCCGCCGGCTCCCTGACGCTCCGGGTGCCGAAGTCCGGCACCCGCCCGACGAGCGACCGCGTGCGCGAGGCGCTGTTCTCGTCGCTCGAGGCACGGGGGCTCGTCGAGGCCACGTCGGTGGCCGACCTGTACGCGGGCACGGGCGCGCTCGGGCTCGAGGCGGCGTCCCGCGGTGCGGCCGAGGTGGTCCTGGTCGACCGGGCATCCGCCGCCGCGCAGGCCTGCCGGGCGAACGCGAAGGCCGTGCAGCAGCGGGTGCCGGGCGTCCGGATCGACGTGCAGCCCCAGCCGGTGCTCGGGTACCTGCGCGGGACCGTCCGCACCTTCGACCTGGTGTTCATCGACCCGCCCTACGACGTCACCGAGCACGAGCTCGCCGAGGTGCTCGAGGCCCTGGCGCCGAAGCTCACGCCGGATGCCGTCGTGGTGGTCGAGCGGAGCAAGCGCTCCCCCGAGCCCACCTGGCCGGCGGGGCTGGAGCCGTTCAGCAAGCGCAGCTACGGCGAGACCGTCGCGTGGGAGGCCGTCGCCGCCGGCTGAGGCGTTCTGCGCGTGTGCACGCGCTCTGCGACAGTGCACCTGTCGAACGACGCGTGTTCTGTCGCAACACGGTCGTGCACCGACCGGGCCGGGTCAGCCGGCGGCGCCGTCCCAGTCGGCGTAGGGGTCCCAGCCGGTCGTCGGCACCGCGGCACCGGCGCGCAGCAGGTCCGCGTCGCCACGCTCCCGCACGACACCGATGCGCCGGAAGCCCCCGGGCAGGATCGCGTCGGCCGGGAACGTGGCGAGCAGTCCGTGGTCTTCGCCACCGTGCAGCGCGACCTCGTCGAGGTCGGTGGCGGCATCGAGTTCGAGCGTCACCCGGCTGGCACGGGCGAGCCGACCGGCGTCGATCGCCAGGCCGTCGGACAGGTCGAGCATCGCGGTGGCCCCGGCTCCGGCCGCGAGCGGCCCGTCGGCGATCGGGGGCACCGGGCGGCGCTGGCGTCCGACGTCGGGGTCGACGTCCGCGCCGCTCGCGACCGTCGCGGCACGGTCCGGCTCGCCCCGGCCGTCGACGCCGTCGCGGAACAGCCGGGACAGCCCGCGGGCGGCACGCCCGAGCTCGCCGGACACCGCGAGCACGTCACCGACGCTCGCGCCCGACCGCAGCACGGGCGCCCGGCCCAGCAGGTCACCGAAGGCGGTGACGGCCACCGTGAACGTCGCCGAGGTGGAGAGGTCTCCCCCGACGACCCCGCACCCCGGCGCGAGTGCGTCGACGGCGAGCCGGAAGCCGTCGGCGATGCCCTCGAGGACGGACACGGGGGTGTCCTGCGGTGCGGCGAGGGCGATCACGAGGCCGCTCGGCACGGCACCCATCGCGGCGACGTCGGACAGGTTCGTGGCGGCCGCCTTCCAGCCGATGTCCGACGGCGACGACCACGCCCACCGGAAGTCCGGACCGTGGACCATCATGTCCGTCGTCACGACGAACCGGCCGTCGGGGGCGGCCACGACCGCGCAGTCGTCTCCGGGGCCGAGGATCGGCGACCCTGCGGGCAGGCGGCTCGTGATCCGCTCGAGGACGACGAGTTCGCCGAGCTCCCCCACCGTCGGTCCGGCCCAGGCGTCGTCCGTCGCATCCACACGAGAACGGTAGCCTGGACGGCGATGGACACCGCGCGCCGCACCCCTCGCACCCTCGCGATCCTGGGGGCCGTGATCACCCTCGCCGCCGGGCTGACCGGGTGCACGAACGCCGTGTCGATGTCCGCCGCGCCGTCGGCGAACGCAGCGGCGTGCGCCGCCGTGCAGGTCCGGTTGCCCGCGACCGTGGACTCGAAGTTCGACCTGCGGAACACGAACGCGCAGGCGACCGCTGCTTGGGGCGACCCCGAGGTGGCGATCTACCACTGCGGTGTCGCCGTCCCCACCGTGTCCGACCTGCCGTGCTTCTCGCAGGGCGGCGTGGACTGGATCCGCGACGACCGGGGCGACCAGGTCGTCTTCACGACGTTCGGTCGGTCACCGGCAGCGCAGGTCGTGGTCGACTCGACGAAGACCACGTCGACGGTCGTGCAGGAGCTGTCCGACGCCGTGTCGTCGCTGCCGAAGGACGGTCACGAGTGCCTCGACCCCGACGACGTGCAGGGTTGACCCAGCGGACGGAGCAGCGCCAGCTCAACCAGCGCCTCGACCCCGACGACGTGCAGGGCTGAACCCCGCCTGACGCTCGCGCGCCGATCGGGCCAGCACGGCCTGGTCAGCGGACGGCCGCGCGACCCAGCTCGATGAGCTCGGTGATCAGCTCGCCGTAGGACACGCCCGACGCCGCCCAGCAGCGCGGGTACATCGACAGCGGCGTGAAGCCCGGCATCGTGTTGACCTCGTTCACGACGAAGCCGTCGTCGGTCAGGAAGCAGTCGACACGGGCCAACCCGGAACCACCGATGGCCTCGAATGCGCGGGCACCGATGGAGCGGATCTCGTCGGTTTGGTCGTCGGTCAGCGGTGCCGGGCAGAGCAGCGACTCGTCGCCGCCCAGGTACTTCGACGCGAAGTCGTAGAAGCCGTCCTCGGCCACCACGATCTCGCCCGGCAGGCTCGTGCGCGGCACACCGTCACGCCCCTCGAGCACGGCGACCTCGACCTCGCGGCCGACCACACGGGGCTCGACGATCACCTTGGAGTCGTGCTCGAACGCCAGGTCCATGGCGGCACCCAGCTGCGAGGGCTCGTCGACGCGTGAGACACCCATGCTCGACCCGGCGCGAGCCGGCTTGACGAACAGCGGCCAGCCGTGCGCGGCGATCGTCTCGGCGACGTCCACCGGGTCGGCCGCCCACTGCCGGCGGAGCACGGTGGTCCACGGTGCGACCCGCAGCCCGGCGTGCTCGAGCACGGCCTTGGCGACGTGCTTGTCCATCGCCAGGGCGCTCGCGAGCACGCCGTCGCCGACGTACGGCAGCCCGGCGATCTCGAGCAGGCCCTGGATCGTGCCGTCCTCGCCGAAGGGGCCGTGCAGGATCGGGAACACCACGTCGACCGGGATCGCCGTGACCGTGCCGTCGGGGTGGGACACGACGAGTTCGTTGGTGGCCGGCGAGGTCGGGAACGCGATCCGCGTGCCGTTGTCGGGCACGGTGGGCAGCGCGCCGTCGCGGATGGTCCACTGCGCCGGGTCGTCGGACTGCAGCGTGAAGGCACCGTCCTGGGTGATCCCGATCGGCACGAGGTCGTACTCGGCCCGGTCGACGACGTCCATGATGCCGCCGGCGGTCACGCAGCTGATCTCGTGCTCGCTCGAGCGACCGCCGAAGAGCACGGCGACGGTGGTCCTGGGCATGGGGGTTCCCTCGGGGATCGTGGGCACGGGAGTCCCTTCGTGACTCGGTGCGGGACCGGTCACTCGCCCTGCGGCTCGTCGGTCTCGGTGAGGTGCGGCGCGATGTTGCGCGGATCGAGCCTACCGGCGAGGACCTCGCCGACCTGGCTGACGATGGGCATGTCGACGCCGTTCGCCGCGGCCAGCTCGAGGATCGGTGCGACCGAGGCCAGCCCCTCCGCCGTCTGGTTCATCTGGCGGACGACCTCGTCGAACCGGTAGCCCTGGCCGAGCAACCGCCCGGCGGTGTTGTTCCGCGACAGCGGTGACTGGCACGTGGCGATGAGGTCGCCGAGGCCCGCGAGCCCGGACAGCGTGGACGACTGCGCGCCGAGCGACACCGCGAAGTCGGTCATCTCGGCGAGGCCGCGCGTGATGATCGAGGCCTTGGTGTTCTCGCCGTAGCCGACCCCGTCGACGATGCCGATCGCGACGGCGATGAGGTTCTTCAGCACGCCGCCGAACTCGGTGCCGATGACGTCGGTGTTGATGAACGACCGGAAGTACGGGTTCGTCGCGACTGCGGCGACCTCGGTGGCGGTCTCCAGCGAGGACGACGACACCACGGCAGCGGTCGGCTGCCGTCGGGCGATCTCGAGCGCCAGGTTCGGGCCACTGGCCACCGCGATGCGGTCCTGGTCGATGCCGAGGCCCTGCAGCAGGACCTCGCTCATCCGCAGTCCCGTGCTCTTCTCGACGCCCTTCATCAGGCTGACGACCGGCACGTCCGCGGGCAGCAGCTCGCGGATCGCGGCGAGGTTCGAGCGCAGGGTCTGCGAGGGCACCGAGACGTACACCTGCGAGGCGCCGTCGAGCACGCGCTCGAGGGACGTCGACGCGGTCAGGGTGCGGGGCAGGTTGATGCCGGGCAGGTAGTCCGAGTTGCGCTTGGTCTCGGTGATCTCGCGGGCGACCTCGGGGCGGCGGGCCCACACCACGGTGGACGCACCGCCCTCGGCCAGCACCTTCGCGAACGTGGTGCCCCAGCTGCCGGCACCGATCACGGCCACCCGGGGCTTGTCGGTCGACTGCATGACCACCCGGATCGCGGCGGTGTCGAAGGCCCCCGGAGCCGCGGCGGCGGGGTCGGGTCGGTCGTCGTGGGGTCGGAGGTCACTCAAACCGGCCGGTCTCCTTCTGGTTGTTCGCCGCCGGGTCCCAGCGGGTCGCGGGTGCCCGCTCGCCACGGAGCACCTCGAGCAGCGCGGTGATCTCGCGCATGACGAGTTCGGTGGCCGCGCCGAGCATCTGCTGGTCGATCTGCCGGCCGCGGTACGCCGACAGGTCGACCGGGTCACCGATGATCACGTCGACGCGGGACGGCGGGAACAGCCGGAGCTTCTTGCCGTACCGCGCCATGATGTTCTGCGTGCCCCAGTGGGCCATCGGGATGAGCGGCACGTCGTTCTCGAGCGCGATCCGCACCGCACCCGTCTTGCCGCGCATCGGCCACAGGTCGGGGTCGCGGGTGAGCGTGCCCTCGGGGTAGACGATGATCGCCCCGCCCTGCTCGACCAACGAGCGTCCGCCCCCGAGCGGGTCGCTCAGGCGCGTCCGGCCGGAGCGTTCGACCGGGATCTGTCCCATGCCGGACATGAGCTTGCCGACCACGGGGACCTTGAACAGCGACGCCTTCGCGAGGAACCGCGGCGCCCGCTTCGAGATGTACACGGCGGTGCCCACGACCAGGGGGTCGATGTTCGTGAAGTGGTTCGGCGCGAGCACGAACGCACCCTCGGCCGGCAGGCGGTTCGGGCCGTGCCAGTGGTAGCGCGCCGAGAACCGGAACGTCGGGATGACGATCGAGGCGACGATCCGGAACGCGGTGTTCAGCTCACCGCGGCGCCACCGGCGCCCTCGCACGGGGAGGCCGGTCGTGACCTGCGCGTCGGAGCCGCCACGGGCCTCCAGACCGTCGCCCTTTCCTGCAGCCCGCACTGCGCCTATCCAGCGAAGTCGAAGTCGGCGCCGAGCTTGCGCAGCTTCGGGATGAAGTGCTCGTAGCCGCGGCTGATGATGCCGACGTTGGTGATGTGCGACTCGCCGTCGGCGGTCAGCGCCGCGATGAGGTGGCTGAACCCGCCGCGCAGGTCGGGGACGCGGACGTTGGCGGCGTGCAGCTTCGTCGGACCGGTGATGACGGCGGCCTGCTCGAACGGGCGGCGGGCGACACGACGGTCGTGGCCGGGCAGCCCCTCCTTGTGCACGACGATGTCGGCACCCATCTCGTTCAGGGCGTCCGTGAAGCCGAAGCGGTTCTCGTAGACGGTCTCGTGCACGATGCTCCGGCCGTCGGCCTGCGTCAGCGCGACGACGAGCGGCTGCTGCCAGTCCGTCATGAAGCCGGGGTGCACGTCGGTCTCGATGACCACGGGCTTCAGGGTGTCCAGCTCGCGGTAGAACCGGATGCCGTCCTCCTGGATGTCGAACCCGCCGCCGACCTTGCGAAAGACGTTGAGGAACGTCATGAGCTCCTGCTGGTTCGCACCCTCGACGAAGATGTCGCCGTTCGTGGCGAGCGCGGCGGAGGCCCAGCTCGCGGCCTCGTTGCGGTCGTTGATCGCGCGGTGCGTGTAGCCGCGGAGCGACTCGACGCCCTCGATGAAGATGACGCGGTTCGGCTCGACCGAGACGATGGCGCCCATCTTCTGCAGGATCGCGATGAGGTCCATGATCTCGGGCTCGATCGCGGCGTTCCGCAGCTCGGTGACGCCCTTGGCGAGGGTCGCCGAGAGCAGGACCTGCTCGGTCGCGCCGACGCTCGGGTACGGCAGCTCGATCGACGCGCCCTTCAGGCCGTCCGGGGCCGTCAGGTGGATGCCGTTGACCTGCTTGTCGACGACCGCACCCATGGCGCGGAGGGCGTCGAGGTGGAAGTCGATCGGGCGGTCGCCGATGCGGCAGCCGCCGAGGTCGGGGATGAACGCCTCGCCGAGCTTGTGCAGCAGCGGACCGCAGAACAGGATCGGGATGCGGCTCGAACCGGCGTGCGCGTCGATCTCGGCGAAGTGCGCCGACTCGACCCGCGACGGGTCGAGGATGAGTTCGCCTCGTGCAGGATCGGTGATGCGCACGCCGTGCACCTCGAGCAGCCCGCGGACCACCTTGACGTCGGAGATGTCCGGCACGTCACGGAGGATCGACGGGGTGTCACCGAGCAGCGACGCCACCATGGCCTTGGTCGCGAGGTTCTTCGCCCCACGGACCTCGATGCGTCCCACGAGCGGCTTGCCCCCGCGGATGACGATCTCGTCCGACTTGAGGCCCACGCGCGCCCCTGCGGCCGCTGCGTCCTGTACGAGAGAGTTCACTACTTCACCGGCAATGTCTTCGGCCGCCAACTGGAGCGGCGGGATTCGAACTCCGTGATCGAGGTCTCGTCACGGAGGGTGAGCCCGATGTCGTCGAGCCCTTCCATCAACCGCCAACGAGTGTAAGCGTCGATCTCGAAGGGGACGTCCACATCCCCCAGCGACACGCGCTGCGTCACGAGGTCGACCGTCGCCTCGATGCCCGGGTTCGCCTCGATGGCGGCCCACAGACGCTCGACCTCCGGTTCGGTCACGATCGCCGTGACCAGGCCCTGCTTGCCGGCGTTGCCCTTGAAGATGTCCGCGAAACGGGGTGAGACGACCACCGTGAAGCCGAAGTCGCGGAGCGCCCAGACGGCGTGCTCGCGGGACGATCCGGTGCCGAAGTCCGGCCCGGCGACGAGCACACGGGCACCCTGGTAGCGCTCCTGGTTCAACACGAAGTCGGGGTCCTGCCGCCAACCGGCGAACAGGGCGTCCTCGAAGCCGGTCTTGGTGACGCGCTTCAGGTAGACCGCGGGGATGATCTGGTCGGTGTCGACGTTGGACCGCTTGAGCGGCGCGGCGATGCCGGAGACGGTGGTGATCTTGTCCATCAGAAGGTCCCCTCGGTGGCGGTGGCGGACGTCGCCGCCGCGATCTCGTCGTCGGTCTCCAGGTCCCACGGGCTGGACAGCGTGCCGCGCACCGCGGTGGCCGCGGCGACGAGCGGCGACACCAGGTGCGTGCGGCCGCCCTTGCCCTGGCGACCCTCGAAGTTGCGGTTCGAGGTGCTCGCGCAGCGCTCCCCCGGTGCCAGCTGGTCCGGGTTCATCCCCAGGCACATCGAGCAGCCGGCGAACCGCCACTCGGCACCGAACTCGGTGAACACCTGGTCGAGCCCCTCGGCCTCGGCCTCGAGCCGGACCCGCGCGGAGCCGGGCACGACCATCACCCGGACGCCGTCGGCCTTGGTGCGGCCCTTGATGATCGACGCGAAGGCCCGCAGGTCCTCGATGCGCGAGTTCGTGCAGGACCCCATGAACACCGCGTCGACGGCGATGTCCTTCATCGGGGTGCCGGCGGTGATGTCCATGTACTCCAGCGCGCGGCGAGCAGCGGCCTGGTCGTTGGGGTCGCTGTAGGCGGCCGGGTCCGGCACGCTCTCGGACAGCGAGACGCCCTGGCCGGGGTTCGTGCCCCAGGTGACGAAGGGCTCGAGCTCGTCCGCGTCGATGAACACCTCGGCGTCGAACACGGCGTCGTCGTCGGTGGCGAGGGTCTCCCAGTACGCGACGGCGTCGTCCCAGTCCTGACCGGTGGGCGCGTGGTCGCGGCCCTGCACGTAGTCGTAGGTGGTCTCGTCGGGGGCGACCATGCCGGCGCGGGCACCGGCCTCGATCGACATGTTGCAGATCGTCATGCGGCCCTCCATCGAGAGCGCGCGGATCGCGGAGCCGCGGTACTCCAGCACGTAACCCTGTCCACCGCCGGTGCCGATCTTCGCGATCACGGCCAGGATGATGTCCTTCGCCGTCACCCCCGGGCGCAGCGTGCCCTCGACCGTGATCGCCATCGTCTTGAAGGGCTTGAGCGGCAGGGTCTGCGTCGCGAGGACGTGCTCGACCTCGGACGTGCCGATGCCGAACGCCATCGCGCCGAAGGCCCCGTGGGTGCTGGTGTGCGAGTCGCCGCAGACCACGGTGATGCCGGGCATGGTCAGGCCGAGCTGCGGACCGACCACGTGGACGATGCCCTGCTCCTTGTCGCCCAGGGAGTGCAGCCGGACGCCGAACTCCTCGCAGTTGCGACGGAGGGTCTCGATCTGGATCCGGCTCGTCGGGTCCGCGATGGGGCGGTCGATGGCGAGCGTCGGGGTGTTGTGGTCCTCGGTCGCGATCGTCAGGTCGAGGCGACGCACCGGACGCCCGGCCTGCCGCAGGCCGTCGAACGCCTGCGGACTCGTCACCTCGTGCACGAGGTGGAGGTCGATGTAGAGGAGGTCCGGGTTGCCGTCCTCGCCCTTGACCACGACGTGGTCGTCCCACACCTTCTCGGCGAGCGTCTTTCCCATGAGCTCAGCCCTCCTCGTCCTCGTCGTTGCGCCGCGACCGCGGCCCGATCAGGCGACTCTACCATTGGTATACCAACGCGGGACACCCGGCCCGCCGCAGGCCCGGCACCCCGCCACGGCGTGGCCTGGAGGCCCGTGGCGACTCCCCGAGACCCGTCGCGGTGGGAGGATGGTGACGCCATGACGACACCTGCGCACTCGACCCGGACCATCAACCTCGAGGGCGCGGCACGCGCCGCGATCGCCGGTGGCGCACCGCTCGCGCTGCTCATCGCCCTCGGCATGCCGGGGTACGCCGCCTTCGCCATGTTCGCCGGGTTCACCGCCATCTTCGGTGCGACCGAGCCCTACCGGCAGCGTGCCGTCACCACCGGTGTCGCGGGTGCACTGCAGGCGCTCTGCATGTTCGCCGGCATCGGGGTCGGGCTCGTCGGGTCGCCGCTCTGGCTGCAGGCCGTGGGTCTCGTCGTCGTCCTGGTGGTCGCGGTCTGCACCCTCTCCACGCTCCGGGCGATCCCCGCGCAGCCGATCTTCCCGGTGTTCGCGTTCGTCGTGTCCGCACTCGTGCCGATGCGCCCGGCGGACGTCCCGCTCGTCACGACGATCATCGTCTGCTCGGTGGTCTGGGCCTGGCTCGTCGCGATGTCCGGTGCGGTGCTCCGCCGGTTGTTCCACCCGCACGCCCCGCACCGGTTCCGCCCGCTGGCCGACCGCAAGCACCGGTCGCTCGCGGTCCTGCGGACACCGGCGCTGTGGGAGACCGTCGCGCTCAACGTCGTCGGGTCACTCGTCGCCGGTGCCGTCGCGGAGTCGATCCCCGGGCTCGGGCACCCCTACTGGGCGGTCATCGCGGTGGTCTCGACCCTGCCGGCGATCCGCCAGCGGCACACCGTGGTCCGCGCCGGGCAGCGTGTGGTCGGCACGATCGGCGGCACGGTCATCGCGGTCGGCATCCTGCTGCTCGAGCCGTCGGCGTGGTGGATCGTCGTGCTGGCCGTCGTCGGGCAGTTCTTCGCCGAGATCTTCGTCGCCCGGAACTACGCCGTGTGCCTGCTGTTCCTCACCCCGCTCGCCCTGGCGGTGTCGTGGTTGAGCCTGCCCGAGGCACCCCAGCTGCTGGCGCTCGACCGCATCGCGCAGACCGTCCTCGGTGCCGTGGTCAGCGTGGGGCTGCTGCTCGTCGGGCGTGCGATCGAGCGCCGGCGTGGCCGTGCCCTGGGTGCGACGAGCGCGATCCGGACCGTCTGAAGCGCCCGGTCGTCCCGGGCGTACCGGGTCGAACCGGGCGTACCTGGTCGAACCGGGCATACCGGGTCGAATCGGGCGTACCGGGTCGAAACCGGGCGTACCTGGTCGTTCGTTTCGACCAGGGACGCCCGATTCCGCCTGCCATCGCGCGTGACAGGGGAAGGAACGGGCGCAGACGGCGGACGGGAGGCCCGTGGCGGCGCCGCCACGGGCCTCCCGTTCGTCCGTGGTCGCGATCACCGCGTCCGTCGCGGTCGCGAGCCCGTCCGGCCCACCACGGCGTCAGTCGCGCGGCTGGATGTTCCAGGCGTCGATGACGGGGCGGCCGTGCTCGTAGCCGAGGATGCTGACCGAGGCGGTGCCGAGCTTCAGCACGGCGCCGTCCTGCGGCGCGAGCCGGATCCACGCGGCACCGAGCGCCCGCAGCACGTGGCCGTGGGCGATGAACACGGCGTCGTGGCCCTCGGCGAGCACCGGACGGGCACGGTTCAGGATGCGCTCGACGCGGACCCGCACCTCGGCGGCGTTCTCACCGGGGGTGTCACCGGCGGGGACCCCGTCGGTCCAGAGGTCCCACGGCCCGTGGCGCAGCACCTTGATCTGCGGGGTGGTGAGGCCCTCGTACGCGCCGTAGTCCCACTCGTACAGGTCCTCGTCGAGCTCCGGCTCGACGCCGATCAGGTGCGCGGTGTCGCGGGCGCGCTGCAGCGGGCTCGACAGCGCCAGCGCGAACGACCGGTCCCCGAGGTACCGGCCCGCGCGCTTCGCCTGCTCGACACCGTTGTCGGTGAGCGGGATGTCGGTGCGGCCGGTGTGCTGCCCGCTCTTCGACCACTCCGTCTCTCCGTGACGGACGAGGACGAGTTCGCCGGGGCGTTCCGAGGTCATGGGTTCCTTCCGATCCAAAGGCCGAGCGCGGCTGCGCCGACCGAGACGACGAGCATCCCGAGGCCGTTCAGGACGGCGAGCCGGGTCTTGCCGGATCGGAGGAGCTGTACGGTCTCGACGCTCGCCGTCGAGAACGTCGTGTACCCGCCCATCATGCCCGTCCCGAGCACAGCGACCGTCGAGGCGGGGATGGTGCCGGCCTGCCCGAGGCCCGTCAGGACCCCGAGCACGAGCGATCCGGACACGTTGATGAGCAGGGTCCCGACCGGGAACCCGGCGAACCGCGAACCGGCGACGCGGCCCTTCACGACGCCGTCGAGCACGAAGCGCAGGGCGGCGCCGGCTCCCCCGCCGACGGCGACCAGGACCAGTTCGGCCGGGCTCATCGGGCGTCCTGCAGCGGTTCGGGGCGGGTGCGGGGCCGGGTGGCCGCGGCGACCCACAGACCGAGGACGACAGCGACGAGTCCGAGCACGACCGACAGCAGGGCGAACCCGCTGCCGGCCGTCCAGTGGCCGAGGTCGAGCAGCTGCGCGGTGTCGTCCGCGAGCGTGCTGTAGGTCGTGAAACCGCCGAGGACGCCGGTGCCGACGAACAGCCGGACCGCGCGACGACGACTGACGTCCGGGCCGCGGCGCGCGAGCGCGTCGAGCAGGAACCCGAGGCAGAACGCCCCGACGACGTTGATCACGAGGATGGTCCAGCTGATCCCGTCGTGCGCGGGGAACGCCGTGGCGAGGAGTGCGCGGACGGCCGTCCCGATCGCGCCGCCGAGGGCGACGAGGGCGACGAGCCTCCAGCGCAGGTGCGGTGGGCGTTCGGCGTGCATCGTGCTCCCGTCGCGAGGCGATCGTCCCCCGGACGACGGGGTCGATCCAGGCTAGTCGAGACGACGAAACCCCCGCCGAGCCGGAGCTGGACGGGGGTTTGCGTACTGGTGACCCCAGCGGGATTCGAACCCGCGTTACCGCCGTGAGAGGGCAGCGTACTAGGCCGCTATACGATGGGGCCGCGGCTGTTGTCGGACTCGGAGCATGTCACCTGTGGTGACCCCAGCGGGATTCGAACCCGCGTTACCGCCGTGAGAGGGCAGCGTACTAGGCCGCTATACGATGGGGCCGTTCCGACAACTCGACAAGTATTGCACAAGGCTCGCATCCGCACCAAAACGGGGCGTGTCGCCCGGGTGTGCCGCCGTGTCGGAGCTGGCATACGGTGGATCGATGACGGCCGACCACGACGCGATCGCAGCGCCACGACACGTCGGCGGCAGCCCCTCGGCGACGGTCCGGATCGGCCTGTCCGGGTGGCAGTACGACGGCTGGCGTGGGGACTTCTACCCCGAGGGCCTCGCGAAGCGGCGGTGGCTCGAGCACGTGGCGTCGCGGTTCCCGACGGTGGAGCTGAACGGATCCTTCTACTCGCTGCAGCGTCCGGCACGCTACCGGGCGTGGCGTGCGGCCTCGGGCGGGCAGCCGTTCCGGTTCGCGGTCAAGGGCGGCCGGTACGTCACGCACATGCTGCGGCTGCGGAACGTCGAGACCGCGCTGGCGAACTTCTTCGCCTCGGGTCCGCTGGAGCTCGGGGACACCCTCGGACCGGTGCTCTGGCAGCTGCCCGAGCGCCTGCTGCCGACGCCGGAGGTGCTCGACGCGTTCCTCGGGGTGCTCCCCCGGACGCACGGTGCGGCCGCTGAACTCGCACGCCACCACGACGACAAGGTCACCGAGGAGCCGGACGGTCTCGTGGAGCCCGAGGAACCGGCGTGTCCGATCCACCACGCGCTCGAGGTCCGGGCAGCCGGCTTCGGCGACGAGCACCTCGACGTGCTGCGCCGACACCGCGTCGCCCTCGTCGACTCGCACGCCGGCGACTTCCCCCGCTTCCGGGCGGACACCGGGGCACCGCTCGCGTACCTCCGGCTGCACGGTGCACCCCGGACCTACCACGACGGGTACTCGCCCCGGGCACTCGGCGGGTGGGCGACGACGGTCCTCGAGCACGCAGAGGCCGGCCGTGACGTCTACGTGTACTTCGACAACGACGCCGAGCGGCACGCTCCGTGGGACGCCCTGACGCTCGACCGCCTGGTCGCGGCGCGACTGCGCCGGCGGGCGCCCGACCAGTGAGCAGAAGAAGCCGGGTGCGTGGACGCGACCCGTCGCGTTCTGCTCACTCGGTGACGGACGGGAGGCCCGCGGCGGCGCCGCCACGGGCCTCCAGGCCGCGCAGCGCAGCCCTAGAGCGTGAGCGACTCCCCCGGGCGCAGCACGACGAGCGACCCGGCGGGCTCGACGGCCTCGCGGAGCCGCCCCGTGTGCATGCCGAAGCCGACCTCGGACAGGGTGGCCTCGTGGATCGGGTACGCGCGGGACGGCGCGATCGCGGCGACGTAGTCCATCATCTCGGCGACCTTGAGCCACGGCGCCCCGACGGGTGCCGCGAGGACCTCGACCGGAACGCCCGGGTCCGTGTAGGAGTCGCCCGGGTGGAACAGCCGGCCGTTCACGAGCACGCCGGTGTTGTCGACGATCGGCACCGAGGCGTGGATCAGCTGGTGCCGCGTGCCGTGGAAGGTGAGCGCGAAGGGGCCGACCGTCCGGTGGTCGCCGTCCGTGACGACGTCGACGGTGATGTCCACCTCGGCGAGCGCCGCGCGGACCCCCTCCGGTCCGATGACGACGGCACCGGGGTTCGCGTCGAGGATCCGGCGGACCTGTTCGGGGGTGACGTGGTCCGGGTGCTCGTGCGTGACGACGACGGCGACGACCCCGGTGGCGTCGACCGGTCGGGTGAAGTTCCCCGGGTCGAGGACCAGGCGGGCGTCACTCTCGGCGATGACCTGGCAGGCGTGTTCGAGTTTGGTGACCTCCATGCGGGCGACCCTACGCGGCACCGTGCGGGCAGGGCCCCGTGGTCGCGCGGACGACCAGGTGCGCGGGTGCCGCCGCGATCGGGCCGGCGACACCGCCGTCGACCTCGGCGAGCACCGCCCGTGCAGCGGTCCGTCCCTGCGCCACCGGGTCCTGCGCGACGGTGGTGAGTCCGACCGTGGCGCCGTACTCGTGGCCGTCGATCCCCATCACGGACACGTCCTCCGGTACCGCGAGACCGGCTCGGCGCGCGGCCAGCAGGACACCGAGGGCCATCTCGTCCGAGGCGCAGAGCACTGCCGTCGGTCGTTCCGACGCCGGCTCGGCGAACAGCCCGGCCCCGGCGGCGGCACCGCCGGGGAACGAGAAGCGGCCGTCGAGGGACCACCGTTCCGGCACGGCCTGTCCGCCCGACCGCACGGCGTCGAGGAACCCGTCCCGCCGCAGGTGCGGCACTGCGACGTTCATGCCGGCCTCGTCCTGCCCGCCGACGTAGGCGATGCGCCGGTGGCCGAGTCCGTGCAGGTGCTCGACCGCGATCCGGGTGACCTCGCGGTCGTCGACGCCCACGTTGCGCAGACCCGGTGCGGGGCCGCCGATGACGACCATGGGGTGCCGACTGAGTTCGAGCTCGGCCCGTTCGGTGGCGTCGAGCACCAGGGAGAGCAGCACGAGGCCGTCGACCCGGTGCCGCAGCATCGAGCGTCGGAACGCCCGGTCGCGGTCGCCGCCCGGGCCGCCGAGGTTGTAGAGGACCAGGTCGTACCCGGCCCGGCGGAGCTCCGCGTCGACGCCGCCGAGCGCCTTGACGTAGAACCAGCGATCGATGACGGGCACGACCACCCCGACGGCGCGCTGACGACCGGTGGCCAGGCCGGCCGCTGCCGAGCTCGGGACGTACCCGAGTTCGTCGGCGACCCGCCGCACCTGCTCGATCGTGGTGTCGGCCACGTTCGACATGCCGCGGAGCGCCCGCGACACGGTGGACTTCGACAGCCCCGTGACGGTCGCGATCTCCTGGATCCCCATCGGTGCGACCCGGGAGGCCCGTCAGCCGTCCGTGCCGTGCGTCACGTCCGCCGGTGCGTCGGGTCCACCCCGTCGGTCCGCCACCGCGGGCACGCCGCGGTCCGCCCTGCGTTCCGGCACCCGTGCGGTGCGCGCCGGCCGTCGTGCAGCCGGTGCGACCTCGTCCCAGCCGGCGTGCTGGTGCACCCGTCCGTCCGCGCCGGGTCGGGGCCGGCGACCGGTGGGGTCGGTGACCGACGTGTGCACCGGGGCCACCGCGGGCGCAGCACCGACGCCCCGGGGCACGGATCCACCCGTGCCGTCCTGCGCCGTGGTCCGGCGGAGGACGGCGACCCGCCACCGGTCCAGGGCGACGACGCCGAGCACGCACACGAGCAGGGTGAGCGCCCAGCCGAGCGCCGGTCGCCCGGTGAGCTCGCAGAACACCGTCACGCCGAGGAACAGGACGCCGAACATCCCGACGAAGCCGATGGACTCCTCGATGTGGGCGGTGGGACGGGTGGGTCCGCGCTGGGCCATGGTCGTCAGCCCTTCACGCCGCCGGCGGTGAGCCCCGCCACGATGCGCCGCTGGAAGATCAGGACGAGGACCACGAGCGGGATCGTGACGATGGTGCCGGCGGCCATCACCGCCGTGTAGGGCTCCTGGTGCGGCTGCGACCCGGCGAACGAGGCGATCGCCACGGTCACCGGCTGTGTCGCGTCGCTCGACAGCTGCGACGAGATGAGGTACTCGTTCCAGCTCGAGATGAACGCCAGGATCGCCGTGGTGAACACCGCGGGCGCCGCGAGCGGCAGGATGATCCGCCGGAACGCCTGCACCCGGGTGCACCCGTCGATGCGGGCTGCTTCTTCCAGGTCCCACGGCATCTCGCGGAAGAACGACGCGAGCGTGTACACGGTCAGCGGCAGCACGAACGAGATGCTCGGCAGGATGAGCGCCTGGTACGACCCCATCCACCCGATGTCGGTGAACAGCTGGAACAGCGGCGAGATGAGGGCGACGCCGGGGAACATCGACGCGGCCAGGATCGCGCCGGCGATGAGGGACTTGCCGCGGAACTCGAGCCGGGCGAGCGCGTACGCCGCCGTGGTGCCGACGAGCAGGGCGATGATCGTCACGACCCCACCGATGAGCAGGCTGTTGAGCAGTGCCCGTCCGAGGTGGTTGCCGAGCGAGGTGGAGAACGCCGTCGCGTAGTTGTCGAGCGTCACGTGGGTCGGCCACGGGGTGGCGTCGAACGTGAAGCCGACGTCACGGAAGCTCGTGACCACCATCCAGTAGAACGGCAGGAGGCACCACACGGCGATGACGACGGCCTGCAGGGCGGTGCGGATCCGCGGCCCGGTGTCCCGGCGCACGCGCACCTCGGTGCGGTCGACGGCGCGGTCGCGGCGCACGGCCCCGGACCGCGGACGGTCTGCTGCGAGCGTCACTTGAGTTCACCCTTCTGCTGGGCGGCCTGCGTCTGGACGACGTTGGCGCCGAGGAACCGCACGAACAGGAACGCGACGACGAAGATCACCAGGAAGGTGAGTGTCGACAGCGCCGACGCGGAGTTGAAGCCCTGCCGGATCTGTTCGACGACCAGGATCGACAGGGTCGTGGTGGCGTTGCCGGAACCACCGCCGCCGCCGGTCAGGATCGCTGGCAGGTCGTACATGCGCAGCGCGTCGAGCACGCGGAACAGGATCGCGACCATGAGCGCGGGCTTGATGAGCGGCAGGGTGATGAGCACGAACCGTTGGAAGGTCGAGGCGCCGTCCATCTTCCCGGCTTCGTAGACCTCCTCCGGGATCAGCTGGAGCCCGGCCAGGATGAGCAGCGCCATGAACGGCGTGGTCTTCCAGGTGTCGGCGATGATGACCGCCCACCGGGATGCCCACTCGCCGCTGGTCCAGAGGATCTGGTGGCCGATCACCTGGTTCAGCACGCCGTTCGCGTCGAAGATGAAGTACCAGAGCTTCGCGGTGACGGCCGTCGGGATCGCCCACGGCACCAGGATCGCGGCACGGACGAGGGCGCGGCCCTTGAAGTTGCGGTTCATGATGATGGCCATCCACACGCCGATCACCGTCTCGGCGAGCACGGTGACGACGGTGAAGAAGAACGTGTTGCCCATCGACACCCAGAACTGCGAGCCGAGGCTGCCGGGCGGGCAGGTGACCTCACCGCACCGCTGGCCGAGCCAGTGCACGTAGTTCGTCACGCCGGCGAAGCCGCCCTCGACGAACAGGCCGGTCGCCTTGTCGAGTCCCTGGTCGAGCTGGAACGACTGGATGATCGCGCTGACCACCGGGTACCCGATGACGACCGCCAGGAGCGCGATCGTCGGGCCGATGAGGTAGACGGCCCAGCGGCCGTGCTCGGCGTTGAGCCCGCCCTTGCGCCGCTGGCGCTTCGGTTCGAGCCCGGTCGGGTTCGGGATGGCTGCGGGGATCTCGGTTGCTGCTGACACGTGTCGGCCTCCTTGCCGGGGGTGTCGGAACACAGGTGGGAACGGAGGGGAGGCCCGTGGCGGACCCGCCACGGGCCTCCCCTCCGACGCGGCGTGAGCCGCTGTGTGTCAACTGCTGGTCGCGGCCGTGAGGGCGTCCTGCATGTCCTTCATGGCTTCGTCGACCGACTTCGATCCCTTGAGCGCCGCGTAGGTGTTGTCCTGGATCGCCTTCGTCACCGCCGGGTAGAACGGCGTGACCGGGCGCGGCTCGGCCGACTCGATCGACTTGAGCAGCGTCGGCAGGTAGGGCAGCTCCTTCGTCAGCTCGGGGTCGGTGTACAGGTCACCGACGACCGGGGCGAGCGAGCCCTGGGTCGCGAAGAACTTCTGCGTCTCGTCCGAGGTCAGGAACTCGAGGAAGTCGTGCGCCGTGGCCTTGTGCTTCGAGTACACGCTGATCGCCGCGTTGTGCCCACCGAGCGTGGAGGCACCGACGCCGTCGGCACCGGGGATCGGCGCGATGCCGAAGGTGTCCTTGACCTTCGACGAGCCGTCGGTCTTGGCGAGGCTGTAGACGTACGGCCAGTTGCGCAGGAACAGGAGCTTGCCGTCCTCGAACGCGGTGCGGCCCTGCTCCTCCTGGTAGGTGATCGCCTCGGCCGGGATGTTCCCGTCCTCGAACGCGTCCACCAGGTTCTGCAGGCCGGCCTTCGCCTTGTCGGTGTCGACGTCGGGCGCACCGTCGTTGCTGAGCACCGAACCGCCGGAGCCGTTGATCGCCTCGGAGGCGTTGACGGTGAGTCCCTCGTACTTCGCGAACTGCCCCGCGTAGCAACCGATGCCGGCGTCCTTCGCGATCTTGCAGTCGTCCATCATCTCCTTCCACGTGGTGGGAGGCGTCTTGACGAGGTCCTTGCGGTAGTAGAGCAGGGCGCCGTCCGAGGTCTGCGGTGCGGCGTAGAGGGTGTCGTTGTAGGTGGCGGTCTTCACCGTCGACGGCAGGAGCTTCGAGGTGTCGAGCTCCATGTCGCCGGTGAGCGGGGTGAGCCACTTCTTCGCGGCGAACTCGGCGGTCCAGACGACGTCCACGTCGACGACGTCGTAGTTCTCGTCCTTCGCCTGGAAGTGCTGCACGAGGTCGTCGTGCTGCTGGTCGGCCTGGTCGGACTGTTCCTTGAAGGTGACCTTCTCGTCCGGGTGGGCCTTGTTCCACTTCGCGATGAGCGGACGGACGACGTTCGAGTTGTCCTTGCCCTGCACGTAGGTGATGGGTCCGCGGCTGTCCTGGCCGCTCTTGGCGTCGTCGTCCGCCGAACTGCCGCTCGAGCAGCCGGTCAGCACGAGCCCGATGACCGCGACCCCCGCAACGGACGCGAACCGCACCCTGGCGCGTGTTGTCTTCACAGCGTTGTCTCCTCGTTGAGATCACCAGGACGGCTCGGTCGGATCACGACACCGCTGGCCTGGAGCAGGCGACACTGCCTGCTGGAGGAGGAAGCTACGCCCGGTCCAGCGGGAGCGCAACCGGTTGCATCGGTTCCGTGACCTGAGCGTGACCCATGAGGTTCCCGTGGCTTCCTGGGTGAGCGCTCACCCCCCGTCGGGGGCACACGCACCGCACTGCGGAACCCCGCACGAACCCCGCCACTGCTGGTCCGGTCCGTTGTCCGGACACCGCGGGCGGTCGTAGCGTCCCGACCATGACCCTGCAATCCTCCGTCACCGTGCCCGGCCCCCGTCGGGTCGTCAGCGTCGACCTCGACGCACCGCTGCCGCGCCTGGTCGCCGACGAGTCGGGTTCCTCCGCGCTCGTCGTCGGCTACCGCGACGGCTTCCCCGTCACCACCCTCGACGTGCTGCTCACCGCTGACCCGGCCGACGCCGCCCGCGCGATGGAACCCCTGGTGGACGGCCTCGCACGGATCTCCGGTGCGACGGAGACCCCGATCCCCGACCTCGACCTCCCGCTCATCTCGATCGTCGTGTCGACCATCGTCACCCGGGTCGAGGACATCCGGAAGCTGCTCGACTTCCTCGAGCACCTCGACTACCCGCGGTACGAGGTCATCCTCGTCGACAACCGCGTGAAGCTGCCCGAGGTCGACGCCCTGCCGGGGCTGCTCGAGGGCCGCGACGTCCGGCTGGTCACCGAACGCCGTCCGGGCTGCTCCGCCGGTCGCAACGCCGGGGTCGCCGCGGCGCACGGCGAGATCATCGCGTTCACCGACGACGACGTCCGGGTCGACGCACAGTGGCTCCGGTCCATCGGCACGCGCTTCGTCCGCGAGCCCGAGGTCGCCGCGGTCACCGGGATGATCCTGCCCGTCGAGCTCGAGACCCCCGCGCAGATCTGGTACGAGGCGTACTACGGCGGCTTCAGCGGCGAGCGCACCTTCCAGCCGGTGACGATCGTGCCGGACGACGTCCCCGGGGTCATGCGTCACGCGCAGGCCCGGGCCGTCCGCCCCGACGGCTCGGTGCAGAAGCACTTCGCCGTGTACGGCATCGGCGGCTACGGTGCCGGCGCGAACTGGGCGGTCCGACGTTCGGCGTTCGACGCCGTCGGCGGGTTCGACCCCGTGCTCGGTGCCGGTGTGCCCGCCCGCGGTGGCGAGGACCTGGCGATCTTCATCGACATCCTGTGGAGCGGTGGCCGGATCGGCTTCGAACCCCGCGCGGTCGTGCACCACCGGCACCGGCAGGACCTCGCCGGGCTGCACGGGCAGCTCCACTCGAACGGCGTCGGGTTCACGGCGCTGATGTGCGAGCTCATCGCGAAGGACCGCCGGCACGCGCTCGTGCTCGCGCGGCTGATGCCCCGGGCAGGCAAGATCAAGCTGAAGCAGCTGGTGTCACGACTGGCCGGCCGGCGCGACGCCGCGGCCGAGAGCATCACCGAGGCCTCCACGACCCGGATCCCGCGCTCGCTGGCGTACCACGAGTTCCGCGGCTTCCCGGCGGGTCCGGCGGCGTACTTCCGCAGCCGTCGGTTCTGGCGCGAGGTCGAGGAGGGCCGTTTCCGCCCCTAGGCGGCGCGCAGGAGACGTCCGTCCCGGTGCGTGCGGTACGCGCGGTGCGATCGGTGCACGCGGAGTGCGGTCGCCCGCACCGCGGTCACCCGCGCCGCGACCGCCCGACGACGTACCGCCACGGTCCGCCCAGCGCCGCCACGAGCTCGACGCGCTTGAGGCCGGCCGTCGCCTCGCGGAACGCGTCGTCGACCGGCCACCCGCCGACGGCGTCCACCGCGGCGGACACCTCATCGGCGCCGCCGCCGCCCTGTCCGAGCGCCCCGAGCTGCCGCAGCGCCCCGACCGCCCGACGGAGCACGGCCAGTGCGGTGCGCGGTCGCAGCATGAGCTTCGTGACCCACGCACCGAGGCCGGTGCCGTAGCCGAGCGCCTGCGAGCGCAGCGCCGCACGGTCCGGCCGGTGCTTGTGCCAGACGACGGCCGACGGCTCCACCGCGAGCGCGCCGCCGGAGAACAGCACCCGGGTGAACAGGTCGGGGTCCTCGCCGGCGCGGGCCAGGGTGCCCGGGCCGAGCGCGACGTCGAACCCGCCCAGGGCGAGCGCGGCCGAACGACGGAGCGACATGTTGGCACCGGTGCCGAACGCGCCGACGGAGAACGGGAACAGCGGCAGGTCCGCCGGCGGCGCCGACGTGCGGAACACCCGGCGGTCGGTGTTGCGCGCCCAGGTCACGCGCTCGTCGAAGTACCGCTGCGTGGGGGTCCGGAGTTCGCCGCTGGGCACGAGGCCGGTCACGCAGACGACGTCCGCGTCGCGGGCGTAGGCGTCGGCGAGCGCTGCGAGCCAGTGCCGGTCGACGACCACGTCGTCGTCGACGAAGGCGACCACGGCCCCGGACGCGAGGGCGAGTCCGGCGTTCCGTGCGCGCGAGACGCCGGGTCGGGCCTCCAGGACGTACCGCAGGCGCGGGTCCGCGAGCGACGTGACCACGTCGCGGGTGGCGGTGGTGGTGGGCGCGTTGTCGACGACCAGCACCTCGAAGTCGTCGTGCTCGGACGCGAGCACCGAGCGCACGCAGCGACGCAGGTCCTCGGGCCGGTCGCGGGTGCCGATGACGACGGAGATGCGTCCGACCGGCGTCCCCGCGGGGGCGGCCGGGAGGCCCGTGGTGCGCAGGGCGCGCAGGGCCGGTCCCAGCTCGGCCGGGTCCACGCCGCCGTCCGCGTCGACGCTGACGTCGACGAACCCGGCGATCTCGCGTCCGTCGCGGACGAGCAGGCGGGCGCGGCGGAAGCCGGTGGGGCCGGCGAGTTCGACGGCGGACGCGGCGAGCGCCTCCTGCCGGTCGACGGCGCCGACCCAGGCCGCGCCGGCCCAGGCGGGCACGTCCGGGGACGGCATCGCGGGCGTGAGCGTGAGCACGCGGGTGGTGGTGGCCTGCTGGTCGGTCATGGTCCGATGCTCCGGTGGGGCCGCTGCAGGGTCAACGGCGGCCGCCCGCGGTTGCGGCGACGGTCGTCCGACTTGCGGTTTGCCGCCAGCACACGCCCCTGGACGGTAGGATCGTGAGGACGACTCGGCGGCAGCACGCCGGGCACGAGGAGGACGCATGTCGATGGGCCCCGCCGACGAGCTCGGCGCCGTGCTCCCCTCGGAACAGAGCGTCTTCGTGGTCGACTCCGTGACCTGCGTCTGCGGCCACGTGCAGGACGCCCACGAGCACTACCGTCCGGGCACGGACTGCGCCCTCTGCGACTGCCAGAAGTTCCGCAAGAAGCGCTGATCAGGCGCTTCGAGCACTGATCGATCAGGGGGCGGTGCGGGAAACCGCCGCTTCCCCGCAGACGGGCACGGGTCGCCTTGTCGGCCCCGGAACGCCGCGGTTAGCGTCGCGTCCATGGCCATCTCCCCCGCGGTCCCCGCGTGCATCGTCCTCGCCCACGAGGACCCGGCACACGTGCGCCGACTCGTCGAGGCGCTCGACCCGTTCCCGGTGTTCCTGCACTGCGACGCGCGCACCCCCGAGACGGTGTTCCGCGCCATGACCGACGGACTGCCGGACCGTGTCCGGCTGCTCCCCCGCATCCGGACCGGCTGGGCGCGCTGGGAGAACGTCGCCGCCGAGGTGTCCGGCTACCGGGCAGCCCTGGCCGAGACCGACGCCTCGCACGTGGCCGTGCTGACCGGCAGCGACTACCCGCTCGCGAACCCCGCCGAGATCACGACCCTGCTCGAGGCGCACCGCGAGGAGTCGTTCATCTCGGTCAACCCGCTGCCGTTCGCGCCGTGGGGCCGTGACGGCGGCATCTCCCGCATCCGGTTCCGGCACTGGGCGTGGCGGAAGCACATGCTCCGGCTGCCGGTCCCCCGCCGCGTGCCGGCGAACGTCTCCTTCGCCGGGGGCTCGCAGCTCAAGGTCCTCGCCCGCCGGCACGCCGCCGCCGTCGTGGACACCGTCGACCAGCGCCCCGACCTGGTCCGGTTCTGGCAGCGCACCTGGGTCGCCGACGAGACCTTCGTGCCGTCGGTGCTCAACTCGCCGTCGCTGACGCCGGGGTTCGCCGACGAGCACGTCTCCCAGCCGCTCTGGTGGATCGGGTGGGACGGCACCGCGCGGAAGAGCCCGCCGTGGTTGACCGTCGCCGACGCGGGGCAGCTGCTCGAGCGTCGGACGGACGCGGACGTCGAGGTGCAGCACCTGTTCGCGCGGAAGTTCTCGACCGACCGGAGCGGTGACCTGCTCGACGTCGTGGACGCCGCCTTCGGGCTGCGCCAGGGCGAGGCGACGGCGACGGCGCGGCAGGGCGCGGCAGGGGTGGTCGCGCCGTGAGCTTCCCCCCGCAGACCCGCCGCGAGGCCCGCGCCGCGCGCGAGGCCGAGTCACCCGCGCCCATCGCCCCGGAGCCCATCGCACCCGAGGCCATCGCCCCGGAGCCCATCGCACCCGTGCCCGAGTCGCTCGACACCGGGTCGGTCGCCGTGCGGAAGGGTGCCTCCGTCCTGTTCGGCCGCGGCCTGCTGTACGTCGTCGTCTGGTCGATGCAGCTCGTCGTCTCGTCGCTCATCTCCCCGGTGCTCGCACACCTCATGCCGCCGGCCGAGTTCGGCGTGCTCGCCTCGGCCATCGCCCTGTACCAGGCGCTCGTCGTCCTGGCCGTCCTCGGCATCGACCAGGCGTCGGTGCTGCAGCGGGCCGAGGACGGCGACGACCGCCGGGCGCGCGGCCTGCTCGCCGTCGGCATGGTCACCGCGATCGTCGTCACCGTCGCGGCGCTCACCACGATCCCGGTCTGGGCCGACGCCGCCGGCTTCGTCGGCAACCACCCGCTGCTCCTCGTCGCGGTGCTCTGGACCGGCCCCGCCGCCATCGTGCAGATCTCCCTGGCGCTGCTCGTCGCCCAGGACCGCATCCGGGTCTTCGCGGTCACGAGCCTGCTGTCCTCGATCGGCGGCTCGGTCATCGGCCTCGGGCTCCTCACCTGGGTGCAGGCCGACGCGACCACCTACGCGTGGGGCGGCGTCGTCGCCCAGGGCGTGGCGATGGTCATCGGCGTCGCGGCGACCCGCCCGCGTCTCGCCGGCCTGTTCGACCGCAAGACCACGGCACGGGCGTTCCGCCTCGGCGTGCCGATCGCCCTCGGCAACCTGTCGTACTTCGTGCTGAACGCCGGCGACCGGATCGTCGTCCAGCGGCTGCTCGGCCCGGACGAGGTGGCCCGCTACCAGATCGCCTACGTCGTCGGCTCGGCCGTCATCCTGCTCCTGACCTTCACCAACCAGGCGTGGGCGCCGCACTTCGCCGCCCTCCGCGACCCGGTCGCCCGTCGGCAGCTCGCGATGCACTCCCGCGACGAGCTGTACAAGATGCTCGGACCGGTCCTGCTCGCCGTGACCCTGGTGTCACCCGTCGCGCTGCCGATCCTCGCCCCGGCGTCGTACCGCGTGCAGGAGCTCTCGGTCGTCGTCTTCGTCGTCGCGATCACCGCGTTCCCCGTCGTCGCCAGCGGCGCGACCGGACGCCTGCTCCTGGTCGAACGCCGCGGTGTCGCCGTCGGGGTGATCGCCGCGGTCGCGGGCGCCGTGAACATCGGCGCGAACCTCGTGCTCGTGCCCGTGCTCGGCATCGCCGGCGCGGGCCTCGCCACCGTGGTCGCCTACGCGATCCTGGCCGCCATGCAGCTGCTGGCCCTGCCCGACCGCCGTGAGTGGCGCGGGCCCGGGCCCCGGATCGTCCTGACGACCCTCGCCGCGCTCGTCGTGGCCGCCGCGTCCCTGCTCCTGCCGCAGGACGTCCTCTGGAACTGGGTCCGCATCGCCGGGGTGGTCGCCTGCCTCCCCTGGTTCCTCCGCCGACTGAAGACCGCAAGGGGTGGTGTCTCGTGAGACCGCGACAGGCTGCACACGACGGCTCCCGCCGACTCCGCGTCGGCGTCCTGGTGACCGGACTCGCCATCACCGGCGGACTCGAACGCTGTGTGCTCGAGGACACCCGTGAGCTCGTCGCCGCCGGCCACGAGGTCGAGGTCTGGCACCGGAACGCCCAGTCCCCGCGCGCCGCCGAGGGCCCGCCGCCCTACGAGGCGATGGGCGTGAAGCTGGTGGAGGCCACCGACTACCGGTTCGGGATCACGACCGCGCTCCGCGACGCCTGGCGCTTCGCCCGCGAGGGGCTGCGGATCCGACGATCGCACCTCGACGTCCTCTGGTTGAACCGGCCCGAGTACCTGCCGTTCGGCCGGGTCGCATCGCTCGTCTCCGGAGTCCCGCTCGCGGTGCACCTGCACCACGCGCCGAACTACCGGCGGCTCGGACCGATCGCCGGTGGCCGCACCCGCTACTTCGCCGTCTCGCACGCGATGGCGCGCGCCTGGGCGGAGTCCGGCGTGCCGACGGACCGCATCACGATCGTGCCGAACGGCGTCGACACCGACGCGTTCCCGGCCGCGACCCCGGCGTCGGTGCGCGACGCCCGCGCGGCACTCGGCATCGCCGAGGACACCCCGACGGTGCTCTACTACGGTCGGCTCACCCGGTCGAAGGGCGTGCTTGCCCTCCTGGAGGCGTGGGGTCGCGTCCGCACGGCCGCTGCGGCACGCGTACCGGTCACCACTCCCCCCGTGGCCGGTCCCGCGGCGCCCGCGCCGCTCCTCGTGCTGGCCGGTGCGCTCTACGCGGAGGAGGCGGACGCCGTGCACGCCGCGATCGACGCGCTCCCCGCCGGTTCCGTGCTCGTGCTCCCCGAGCGGGACGACGTCGTCCCGCTCCTGCACGCCGCCGACGTCGTGGTGGCGCCGTCCATCGAGCCCGAGGGGTTCGGGCGGGTCGTGGTCGAGGCGATGTCCGCCGGCCGTCCCGTCGTCGCGGCCGCATCGGGCGGCACCGGGGAGATCCTGTCGGGTGACTGGGCGCGGTACACCGTCGACCCGGCGGACCCCGACGCACTGGCGGAGAAGCTGCTCGACACCCTCGACGAAGCCGAACTCGACCCGTCCCTCGCCGCACGGTGCCGCGCGTGGGTTCGTGACCGCTACGGGCGCGAGCCGCACGTGCGAGCGCTGCTGCTGGCACTGCTGGCACACGCCCGGCGCTGACCGGGTCGGCCCGGCGCCGTCCGTGCGCGCCGGGCTCGATGGCGCCGGCGCGCGCCGGTGTGCGCCGAGGCGCTGCGGGCTCGACGGGGTCGGTCCGCGCCGGGCTCGGCGCCGTCAGCCGGCGGTGGGTTCCGTGGACGGCAGCGTGGCCTGGGGGCTCTCGCCGTCCGCGGGCACGTCGATCGTCATCCAGTCGACCAGGAGCGACCCGGCGGCGTCCCGGGGCGGCAGGCCCTCGAGGGACCCCGTCTGCACGACCAGGTGCATGCGTTCCACGGGGATGTCCTGCGTGGTGCTCCCGACGACCTCGTCGTCGACCAGGAACGACATCCGCGAGGGCGTCCACTCGATCGTGTACGTGTGCCAGTCAGCCAGCGACGCGTCGGTCTCGTGGTGGATGCACTTCTCGGCCGGGTCGACCAGGCAGTGCACGTTGAGCCAGGCGGGCGCACCGAGCGCACCCTCGGGGAAGTCGATCTCGCCGTGCGCCCAGACGTTCTCGTCGCTCCAGAGCAGCACCGCCACCCCGTACCCGTCGACCTCGTCGCTCTTCATCCGGATGCTGTAGCGCCCGGAGGTCTGACCGCCCCATCGTCCGTCGACGAGCGGGACGACCCCGCCGGCGAGCGGGGTGCCCGCCTTCGTCGTGCGCAGGTGCATGTCGAGCATCCCGTCGTGGGCGCTCAGCGTGGACGCCTGGTACCGACCGGTCCCCGCGGTGTCCGCGAAGCCGTGGTAGACGGTGAACCGGTCATCGTAGGCCGCCTCGAACCCGCCCGACGGGGTGGTGTCGTCGAAGTCCTCGGAGAACACCCGCTTCCAGCCGTCACCGTCGCCGGTCGGCATCGCGACCCCGCTGGGTCCGGGACCGACGGACGTCGTGCCGGTGGTCGCCGCTGCGACGGCACCGACCGCGACCACCAGGGCCGCGGCCACGATCGCGACCCGTCGTCCTCGTGTCCGGAGCGGGGTGCGGTGGCGGGAGGCGCCGAGGCCGTGCGCGGGTGCGGCACCGTGCGCGGCGGCCGACTGCTCGGCGACCGGGCGGGGGCCGTCCTCGTCCGGGGTCACCCAGCTGCCCATGCGCGGACCTCCGAGAGACCGACGTTGATCGTGCTGTTCGACACCCCGGTCGTGGTGAACCGCACCCAGGTGACGTTCCGGGCGGTGAAGTCGACCGTCCGGGCACTGCCGTCGTTCGGGAGCTCGCCCACGGCGACCTGGCTGCCGTCCGAGAACGTCAGCGTGCCGCTCGTGATCTGGTCGTCGCTGTTCGGACGGTCGTGCAGGACGATGCGCTGGAGCGCGACCGGGGCGGCCCAGTCGAGCTGGATCCAGATGCCGGTCCGTCCCCAGGGCACGGCCCACTCGGCGGTGTGGTCGACCGGGTGGCCGGACACCACGCCGTCGACGGCCTTCGCGACGGTCTGGCCGTCGGCCGGGTTGTCGGCGATCGCCGTCGGGGTCGCCGAGCCGGTGACGTCCCGCAGGCCCGGAGCGGGCGTGGGGGTGGGCGTCGGCGTCGGGGTCGGCGTCGGCGTCGGGGTCGGCGTCGGCGTCGGGGTCGGCGTCGGCGTCGTGTCGGCCGGGGCCAACGCGCGGATCTCGGCGAGGCCCACGTTCTGCGTCCCGCCACTGACCGACGTCACCGTGAACCGCACCCACGTGACACTGCGCGCCGCGAACGTGACCCGCTGCACCGCACCACCGTTGCTCAACGCCGGCACCTGCACACTCGAGCCATCCGAGAACGTCAACGTCCCGCCCAGCACCTGGTCCACCGCGTTCGGCCGATCAGCGAGGTCCACCGCGTCCAACGCCGTCGCCTTCGCCCAACCGAGCTGGATCCACGTCCCCGCACGACCGGACGGCGCGACCCACTCCGCCGTCGGCGCATCCGGGTACCCGCTCACCACACCGTCGACCGCCTTCACGGCCGTCTGACCATCAGCCGGGTTCTCCGCACTCGCCGTCACCGACGCCGAACCCGTCACGTCCGTCCGCGTCGGGGTCGGCGTCGGCGTCGTGTCGGCCGGGGCCAACGCGCGGATCTCGGCGAGGCCCACGTTCTGCGTCCCGCCACTGACCGACGTCACCGTGAACCGCACCCACGTGACACTGCGCGCCGCGAACGTGACCCGCTGCACCGCACCACCGTTGCTCAACGCCGGCACCTGCACACTCGAGCCATCCGAGAACGTCAACGTCCCGCCCAGCACCTGGTCCACCGCGTTCGGCCGATCAGCGAGGTCCACCGCGTCCAACGCCGTCGCCTTCGCCCAACCGAGCTGGATCCACGTCCCCGCACGACCGGACGGCGCGACCCACTCCGCCGTCGGCGCATCCGGGTACCCGCTCACCACACCGTCGACCGCCTTCACGGCCGTCTGACCATCAGCCGGGTTCTCCGCACTCGCCGTCACCGACGCCGAACCCGTCACGTCCGTGTGGGTGGGGGTCGGGTCCGTGGGGTCGGTGGGGTTCGTCGGCACCGGCGAGCCGGCGGTGTACTGCCGGCTGAGCCACGAGGTCTCCGGCCGCGCCGAGCAGGCCTGCCACGACGCGCACGTCTCACCGTCGTGGGCGGCGTAGGTGAAGAACGCGTCGGCCTTCGCCTGCGTCTGGGCCGTCGTCAGGTTCGCCGGACGGTCGGCGATCGGGTATCCCATGTACCCGGTGAAGTCGTGCGCGCCGGTGTACTGCCGCTGCACCTGGTCGGTCAGGTACGCGACCGTGTGGTGGTCGCTGTGGTCCCCGTCGCCGTACTCGCCCTCGTGGTCGAGGGTGTGGATGTCCGTCGGTGCGAAGTCCTGCACGATCCCCTGCAGCGTCGCCCGGAGCTGCGCGAGCGTGTACGTGGCGCTGTGCGGGGCGTCGGCGACGGTCTGCAGGGTGTCCATGTCGCCCGTGTACAGGCGCTGGAGGCTCTCGTACCCGTTCGCCCAGAAGCCGTTGCCCTCGACGTTGCCGTCCGGCAGGTCCATGAAGACCAGGCTGATCCGCGGGTCGGCGGTCAGGGTCTCCGTGAGCAGGGTCCGTCCGGCGACCGTCGTGGAGCCGGTCGTCGACGCCGGGTCGACGCCGGCCATGCTCGCGTAGGCGGCCATCAGCCCGACCTGGCGTTCCTGCCAGTACCAGTCGGGCTTGCCGGCGTCACCGGCGGTGACGATCACGGAGCGCACGCAGCGCCCCGCGTCGATGTCCTTCCGCAGGTCCGTGCCCTGGAAGAGCAGATCGTCGTCGGGGTGGGCGACGACGTTGAGCACCCGCCCCGCGCTGCAGTCCGCGGCCGCAGCCACGGCGGGCTGGACCGCGAGGTTCGGCGCGACCAGCACGGCGAGCACCGTGGCGACCACACCCGCGACGGACGCGACGGTGGCCCGTCGCGTCCGTCGCGGTCTGTCGGAGGTCGGTTCAGTCGGTCGCATGGCGCAGGCCCTCCGTCGTCAGTTCGTACATCGCGGTGGTTCCCGATGACCAGACCCGCTCCCAGTAGGGCGAGGACGCCATGGCGGCGGCGAGCTCCTGGTAGTCGGCGTCGCTCTGGTAGCCGTACCGCTCGTCGTAGGCGCCGAAGGGCTCCGCGACCAGGGCGTAGTAGCCGGTGGCCGACCAGTTCACGACCAGTTCCCGCGTCACGTTCGACAGGTCGGCCTCGGCGTCGTAGCCGCCGGTCGGGTCCGGGTACGGGCCGAGAGCTTCGCGGGACAGGTAGCCCACGTCGAAGTACCGCGCGCCGGTGTTGCTCGGGACGGCGTTGGCCGAACCGGTGAGCAGCATCACGGAGCCCGCGGGGGCCGTGCGGTCGTAGTACTGCGTCGCCGCGGACTGGCTCCGGGTCATCACGCGGTTCCAGTCGAGCGAGGTCTGCCCGAACGCACCGATCGCGACGAGCGCCGCCACCGCTGCTCCGGCGATCGCGAACCGCACGGCGGACGGGCGCATCCCCCGCTGCAGGACCGCACCGACCGGGGCGAACCGACCGGCGGGCATCGGGAGCGCCGCCGCCAGGATCGCGATCCACGGCGTCGCGAAGAGCACGACGCGGAAGACGCCCTCCTGGCCGTAGTTCGTGGCGACGAGCAGCGAGATCGGGCTCGCGGCGGTGGCGAGGAGCGCCCAGTGCGTCCGGTCGCGTCGCATCAGCACGGTCACCAGGGCGATGAGCCCGAGCACCACGAGCGCGGCTGCCGGGATGTCGAACGCCAGGCGCGTGACGAGCGGCTTCGGCAGGACGGTCATGTCGTGCGCGGGCGGCTGCACGTTGTCGAGCACGCGTCCGACCGCCGCGAGCGACAGGAACCGTCCGAGGATGTCGCCGTTCAGCGCGGCGAAGACCACCGCCGGCACGAGCACGACGACGGGCAACCACCAGGGGCGGAGCATCCGGAACACGATGAGCGTGACGAGTGCGGCGACCGTCAGGTACGGGGAGATCTGGTGCGTCACGGCGAGCACGATGCCGATGAGGGTGATCGCGATGATCCGCGAGAGCCCCACCCGCCGTGCCCGCGGCTTGGCGGCGACGGAGCCGTCGGCGGTGGTGACGGCGGCGTCGCGCAGCGGTCCGGTGGCGAGCACGAGGATCACGATCGACATCAGGATGCCGGTCGACTGCGGCGAGAAGTACGTGGTGTTGAGCGAACCGGTCATCGCGGTCAGCAGCGCTGCGATCCACGGCCGACGGGCGCCGGGCAGCCAGTGCGCCGCCAGGACCCCGACCGCGATGGTCGTGCTGAACGCGAGCAGGACCGGCACCCAGGCGGCGATGAGGATCGTGTTGACGATGCCCCCGACGTCGGCGACCCAGGCAGCGCCGGCGAACAGGCCGGACCAGGTCTGGAAGATGTCGGCCGACGGGTTGGTCCCACCGAACTGGCGGATGTACTCGACGACACCGATGTGCCGCGCGGCGGCGGTCACGGTGGGCACGCCGTACGTGATCGCCTGGGCGAGCTGCACGACACCGCCGAGCACGACGACGGGCACGGCGAGCCCGCGACCGCGCACCAGGGCGATGACCGCGGCGGCGACGACGAGCGCGAGGCCGACGACCAGGCCGGGGCCGAGCGAGCCGAACAGGCCGGCCGGCACCGGGTCGCCCATGTGGGTGAGCGCGGCGACGACCACGACGACGAGCCCGCCGAGCGAGAGCGCCGTCACGGTGGCGGTCGTGCTCCACCGGCGCCGGGCGGTCTCGCGCTGCACGAGGCCGGCGCGACGGAGCTCCGCCAGGTCACGCGGTACCGAGACGGCGAGCGCCGCCGCGGTGAGCACGACGACCCCGACGAAGGGGACCGTCGGCGCCCAGACGTGGAAGGTCGCCATGGTGTACCCGATGCCGATCGTGCCGACGAGCGATCCGGTGACGGCGAGGACGGTGAACCGTGCGAGGGACATCGGACGGACGAGCAGCGTCGGCGCCACCCCGAGCAGGGCGAACAGGAAGACCGCGACGGCGCTCGCCCGCAGAGTGGGCAGCTCGACGACGCTGCCGACGGCGGCCAGCACGAGCGTCAGCACGACGATCGCGGCGGCACCGAGTCGGGCCGCCGGCCCCATCGCGCCACCCGGGGTCGGTCGTGCCGGACCCGCGGTGTCGAGGCCGCGCTGCAGCTCGTGACGACCGTGCGCCGTGCGGTCGATCGTTCCCGCGCCGCCCATGCGTTCACGGAGCGCCAGGACCGGAGCGGTGAGCACGGAGCGCCGCTCGACGCGACGCAATCGACGCTTCGTCGCCGCGAACTCCGCGTCGACCGCGTCGACGGCGTCCGCGTCGCGCGCGGCGTCCGTCCCGTGGCCGTTCGCCGGAGCAGCGGCGTCAGCGTCGTCGACCTGCTCGAGGCCGAGGCGAGCGAAGGCGCTGATGGCCTCCGGCGCCGCGTCCACCGAGGCGGTCAGCGTGTCGCGGTCGAGTGCGTTCTTGGTCATCCAGGCTCCGAGTCCGTGGCCGTGCGCGGCAGCGGCGGCGCGGAGTGACGCGACGTCGTCCGCCGATCGCTGCCACGCGATCGCGGCCGGTTCGACGGCGATCGCGGATCCGGCGAACAGCAGTCGTGTGAAGAGGTCGAGGTCGTCGCCGCCGCCGACGCGGGTGCCGGGCCCGAAGGCGGTGTCGAACCCGCCGATCCGGAGCGCGGTAGCGCGGTGCACGGCGAGGTTCGCGCCGGTGCCGTAGGCCGAGGCCGCGAAGGGGTGCAGGGGGAGGTCGTCCACCGGGTCGTCGAGCCGGAACACCCGGCGGCGGACGGTCCGCCCGCCGGGTGTTCGGTCGTCGTGCCAGCGCTGCGCCGGTGTCCGGAGCTCGGCACTCGGCACGAGCCCGGTGACGCAGGCCACGTCCGGGTCGTTCGCGAAGGCACGGGCGATCGCGGCGATCCAGCCGCCGTCCACGACGGCGCCCTCGTCCACGAACGCGACGACGTCGCCGGTCGCGACGAGCAGGCCCGCGTTCCGCGCGGCGGCGAGGCCGCCGTCGGGCGCGGGGATGGTGGTGACGCGGCGTCCGCCGATGTCGACGGTCGCCACACCGCCGTCGTCGGCGCCGTGCGAGACGACGACGACGTCGAAGTCGGGGTGCCCGTTCGCGAGCACCGACCGCATGGTCGTGCCGGCGGCACCGTCCGTGCAGAGCACCACGGTGACGGACGGCAGCACCAGACCTGCTGCCGGCCGACGCTCGGGTGCCGGCATGGGCCGGATCGCGCGCTGCAGCGCACGGACGTCGATGGTGCCGCCGATGCGGCGGCGTTCGGTGATCTCGGCCTCGACGAAGCCGAGCGGCTCGCCGTGGTCGCGGACGAGCAGTCGGGCACGCCCGTACCCGGTCGATCCCTGCAGGGCGATGACGTCCCGGTGGCTCGACGCGTGCACGTCGGCACGGTCGACCTCGCCGACCCAGAGCGCGCCGTCCCAGGTGGGGACGAGCGGCCCGGTCACGACCGGCGAGAGGACCATCGCCAGGGTCGCGCGGGTCACGGTGTGCCCACCGGCTGCGGGAGCGGTGCGGGTGCGGGCGGGGTCCGCACGACGACGGTACCGAGGACCCGGCCGACGGCGTAGCCCGCGACCGTCGAGACGACGGAGAGCGCGATGGCGTACGCCCGCAGGCCTCCGCCACGACCGACGTGGCGCAGTTCGCGCAGCACGGCGCCCGGGATCACCCGGGTCAGGTAGGTCGACTCGCTGGCGAGCGAGTCGCCGGTGCCGACCCGACGGCTCAGCACGGCCTTCGAGATGCCCTCGTAGTAGCTGCGGCGGCGCAGGTAGCGCATCGTCACACGGTCCGGGGAGACCCGGTGCGAGACGTTCGAGCGCGGTTCGTGCCGGATCCGCGCACCGGGGCGGGCCTGGGCGATGCGGATGCAGAGTTCGGTCTCCTCGCAGCCGAGCGGCTGGTTGCCGACGCGGCCGATGCCGGAGCGGAAGCCGCCGGCGAGCAGGATCGCGTCGCGGCGGAACGCCATGCTCGACCCGATGACGTTGCGGACGTCGCCCGGGGTCTCGGGCAGCCCGCGGTACGAGCACCCGACGATCCAGAGCAGTTCGTCGGCGTACGGGCCGGGGCCGGTCGCGGTCGGCCACGACGGCGTGGCACGACCGCCGACTCCGACGACGTCGGGGTCCTCGAGCGCGGTGAGCATGTGTCCGAGCCAGTCGGGGTCCGCCGTGGCGTCGTCGTCCAGGAACGCGACGACGTCGGCGTCGGTCAGGGCGACACCGGTGTTGCGGGCTCCGGAGAGTCCGCGGTCCTCGGTGTTCGGGACGACCCGGAGTTCCGGCCAGCGTGCGGCGGCGCGGGCCAGGAGCTCGGGCTCGTGGTCGATGACGACGACGACCTCGGGGCGCTCGGGCTGGCGCTTGGCCGACTCGACGCTGTCCTGCAGGTCGCCCCAGCGCTGCTGGGTGTAGGCGCAGATGACGACCGCGACGGTCGTCACGCGACGTCCTCCTCGAGGGCGACGACGGACGCGACGACGGCAGCCCCGGCGACGGCGGACGCAGCGACGGGGGTCGCGACGGACGCAGCGACCGGCGTCGCAGCAACCGGCGCAGCAGCGACGGGCGCAGCAGCGACGGGCGCAGCAGCCGGCGCGGCGAGCTGCTCGGCCGGCGGCACGACGCTCATCGCCGCGCGACGGACCTCGGCACGGCCGATGGCGGCGCGACGACGCTCGTGCATGATCGACTTCAGCACGCGGATGCCGTCGGTCACGGCGTTGAGGTTGCTGGAACCGTGCACCCGGAGCTTCTCGTGGCTCGGCACCTCGGTGATCGCGAGCTCGGCGGCCGACCAGCGGCAGGTCAGGACGGTCTCGATCTCGAATCCGTCGCCCCACAGCATCGAACCGTCAGCCGGCTTCGGCAGCTCGGACGACAGCAGACCGATCTCCGGCAGGACGTCCGCCCAGAAGGCGTTGTAGCCGTAGCAGAGGTCGCTGTAGCTGGTGCCGAGGATGATGTTGCAGAGCATGTTCAGGCCGCGGTTGCCCATGTTCCGGACGATCGTGATGTCGTCGCTGCCACCGCCGAGCGAGTACCGGGTGCCCTTCGCGACGTCGGCGCCGTCGACGAGTGCCTGGACGAACCGCGGGATCTCGTCGGGGTCCGCGGAGCAGTCGGCGTCGAACATGACGACGATGTCGCCGGTGACCGCCTCGAAGCCGCAGGCCAGGGCGTTGCCCTTGCCCTTGCGGGTCTGGTGCACGACGCGGATGTCGGGCATCACGCGCTGGGCGGCGGCGATGGTGTCGTCGACGGAGTTGCCGTCGACCAGGATCACCTCGTACACGGGCGGGAGCTTCGGGAGGATGATCTCGAGGTTGCGGGCCTCGTTCCGCGCCGGGATGACGACGGAGACCCTCGGGTCTGCAGGGCGAACGGTACGTACGGGCATGGCGCGGTCCTGTCGGGTCAGGGTTGCTGTCGGGTGGTGGCTCGTCGAGACGAGCGGCGCGTCCTCGGATGACGCATCGACGACGGTGACCGTCGTCGGTCGAGCAGCGGGACGCGGGTACGACGCCGCCTGCTTGCCGCGGGTGAGTGGGTACTCTCCCCCGCGGTTCCAACCATCGCCGTGGCCAGCGGGAGGGTCAATGCGCGGTGCGGTCCCTTGCGGACACCCGGGTGCGGATACGGAAACCCGCAACGGTCGTGCAGGTTGGCGGTCCGGCGCGGCGGCCGACGGGTGGTGGACGCATGACGAGCGGACGGGAGGCGCGGTTCCAGCCGGCACCGCGCCTCCCGTCCGGTCGTGGGCCGGTCTCAGACCTGCGGCACGTCCGCCGTCTCGAAGGCGGCCCGCAGCGCGACCGCCAGCTCGGCGACGTGCGGTTCCCGCAGCAGCGACGTGTGCTCGCTCGCGATCCGCACCATCTCGGTGGGCCCGCGCAGCAGGGCGGACCACCCGGCGGCGTCGGGGTTGGCGTCGGCGAGGACGTAGGTGGCGCGCCCGTGGAACGGCGTCGGGTGGTGGCGCCTGGTGACGATCTCGGCCTGGTCGAAGAAGGCGTCGAAGTCCTTCTGCCCACCGTGCCGCAGCACGCCGGCGGTGTACGCACGGAGCCGCTTGGCGAACAACGCGCCGTACGGCACACCCGCGGGCAGGACCCGCCTGACCGCGCGGTCGAGCCCCCGCTGCACGGCCCGGACGGCGGTGTTCGGATGGTCGCGCGGCTCCATCCGGCCGAAGTGCAGGCGGGCCTGTTCGGACTTCGTGCGGGGCAGGTAGGTGTCGAGCAGGACGACGTGCTCCACCTGCTCGCCGCTCTCGGTGAGGAGCCGGGCGATCTCGAGCGCGACGAGTCCGCCGAGCGAGTGCCCGACGAGCAGGTAGGGGCCTCGGGGCTGCACGATGCGCATCAGGGCGAGGTAGCGGCGGGCGCTCCGCTCGATGTTCCAGTCCGGCATCCCACGGCGCTCGAGCGCGTGCTGCTGGAACGCGTACAGGTCGTGCGCGGGCAGGTGCCGCGAGAGCGGCAGGAACGTCAGCGCCAGGGCACCGCCACCGGCGAAGCAGAACACCGGCGGACGGCCGCCCTCGCGCGCCTCGGACACCTTCACGACGTCGGGGTGGCTCGGCAGCGCGCTCGTCCCGCTCCGCACCCGTCGGGCGAAGGCGCGGAGCGTCGGGTGCTCGAGCACGTCCGAGGAGCGCAGGTCGACGCCGAGCCGGTCCTGCACGACGGCGAGCATCTCCTCGGCGGACAGCGAGTCGCCGCCGAGCGCGGAGAAGTCCTCGTCCAGGTGTACGCCCCGGAGCCCGAGCACCTCGGCCCAGATCTGCCCCACGACGAGCTCCCACTGGTCGTACTCGCCCTCGACCATCTCGGTCTCGACGCTCGGCGCCCCGGGGAGTTCGGCCCGGTCGACCTTGCCCCGCTCGTTCCGCGGCAGTTCGGTCATCGGCACGATCGACGCCGGCACCATGTACTCGGGCAGCCGGTCGCGGAGCGCACGTCGGAGCGCACCCGGTGCCGGGGTGCGGTGTCCGGGGCGACCGACCACGTAGGCGACCAGCCGGGTGACGGAACCGGGGTCGACCTGAGCAGTCACGACCGCGTCGTGCACCTCGGGGACCGCGCGGAGCGCCGCCTCGACCTCACTCGGCTCGACCAGGTAGCCGCGGACCTTCACGGCGTCGTCGGATCGGCCGAGCAGCACGAGCCGGCCGTCGGGGTCGACGCGTGCCAGGTCGCCCTGCCGCCAGCTCGGGGTCCCGACGGGGATGCCGGCGCCGGCCTCGGCCTCGCCGGTGCGTCCGGCCCGTTCGGCGGTCTTCTCCGGCGCGCCCCAGTAGCCCGCGGTCAGGGCGTCGGAGACCACGACGAGCTCTCCGGTCTCCCCCGGGTCGGCGGGGCTGCCGTCCTCACGGAGCACGAGCACCGTCTTGCCGGGCAACGGCCACCCGGCGGGCACGACGCCCTCGGGCACCGGCTCGCCCGGGGTCACCGGGCAGTACGCGACGCAGGCGGTCTCGCTCGAGCCGAAGGCGTTCAGGAGCAGCGTGTCCGGGTCCAGGTGGGGTCGAGCCGCGGCGAGGTCGGCGCCGGTGACGGACTCGCCCGTGGTCATCAGGAAACGCAGTCCGCCGAGCACGGGTGCGGTCCCGGCGGCGGTCCCGTGCGACCCGGGGGCGTTCTGCGACCCGATGATCGAGCGCAGCAGGTGCGGGGTGCAGACGAGCACGTTCACGTCGTCGTCCCGGAACCGCCCGAGCAGCCGCTCGACACCCAGTTCACGCGGCTCGAGCAGCACGATGGTGCCGCCGCAGAGCAACGTGTCGAACGAGAACAGGAGCCCGGCCGCGAACGACAGCGGCAGGACGACCCCGAGCCGGTCGCCGGGGCCCAGGCCGAGGGCGACCGCGTCCTGCTCGGCGTCGGCGATTTGCTGCCGGTGCGTCAGGACGACGCCCTTCGGCATGCCGGTCGAGCCGGAGGTGAAGACGATGGCGAAGGGGTCCCGCCCGCCGGGGCGCACGCCGACGGAGTCCGTCGACGGGGCCCCGCCCGGTTCGCCCCCGTCCAGCAGTTCGCCGAGTGCGTGCACCCGGCCGTCCCGCTCCGCGACCACGTCGGCGGCCAGCGCCGCACGTTCGGTGGCTGCGACGATCTCGTCGACGCCGGCGAGCCGGGCCACGTGCGCCAGGCGTGCTGCGGGCAGGTGGTCGTCGAGCACCACCACGGTCCGTCCGGCACGCACCAGCGCGAGGACACCGATCACGGCCTCGGTCGACTGCCCCGCCATCAGCCCGACCGGCTTCGACGCCCCGCCCGGGGTGTCGCCGACGCCGGCGCCGCTGTGGTCGTCGGGTCGGAGCGTCACGGCCAGGGCTGCGGCCAGCGCGCGCGAGGCCTGGTCCGCTTCGGCGTAGGTGTACGGACGGCCGTCCCCCGCGAGCGCGGCGGCGTCGCCCCGGAGTGCCACCACGCGGTCCCAGCGGTCCAGCACGGAGTGGTCGGCCGCCGCGGGCACGGCTGCGGGGTGGTTCCAGGGATCGACGGTCGTCAGCGGGTCGACGGAGGTCACGATGACACCTCGGGTGCTCAGCAGCGGACCGCCACGACTCCCGCGACGGTCTTCCGACCGTAGGTCCGCGCTCTCCCCGGCCGCGAGCAGGCGACGGCCCGGTGCGGGGAACCGCAACCGGCCTGGAGGCGCGGCCTGCACCCGCCACGGACGGTACGACTCCGGAACGACCGGACCACCGCCGTGGGTGCCTTCCGCACGGCGGCTGCACTGGCTCGGGGATCGTGCGGTTCCGCGCAACCTCCAGATCAGCCGTGGCGTGACCGTGGATGAGCGGTGCATGGCCGATGAGGACGCTCGGACCCACCACGGCCGGGAACGCGAACGGCCCGGGAACGAGAACAGCCCCCGGGAGTTCCCGGGGGCTGTTCATCGAGTGCTGGGGTACCTGGACTCGAACCAAGAACGACGGTACCAGAAACCGCTGTGTTGCCAATTACACCATACCCCAAAAGGCCTGTCGGCCTTCTGGCCCGGTCACCCGGGGCACGATCAACTACTGTACAGCATCCCGGAGGTCCGCAAGACCACCCACCAGGTCTCGGTGCACGGCGGCGGCGGTCGCGGCTCCGTGCCCGGCGGCGACGATGAGCTGTTCCGGCCCGGGAGGCGTGACGTCTCCCACGGCGTAGAGCCTGGGGACGGACGTCCGGCCCACCCGGTCGACCACGAGGAGTCCCTGCGTGTCGCGCTGGAGCCCCCCGAGTGCTTCGGGCGTGTCGCCGCCCGCCGCCGTGTTCCCGCTCGTCGCGCTCGTTGCGCTCGTGTTCGTGCGCGTGTTCGTGTTCGTGGTGGCGCTCGTGGTGGCGCTCGTGCGCAGCCAGTCGAGGTCGGCGTGCCACACCGGTCGGACGAACCCACCGGTACGTGGCTCGACGTGGCCGTCGGCGAGCCGGACGCCGGTCATCCCGGAGCGATCGCCCTCGAGGTCCTCGACGACCCGCTCGTCCACGACGACCCCCGCCGACGCCAGCCGAGCGCGGCCCGCGTCGTCGAGCGGCGCCACCCCGTTCGTGTAGACGATCAGGTCGTCGGTCCAGGAGGCGATGAGCAGGGCGCGGTCGACCACGTCGTCGGTCTCGCAGATGAACGCGAGCGGCTGCCCGGCCTTGTCGTACGCATCGCACTCGACGCAGCTGTGCACCGCCGTGCCGTAGAACGCGCGGAGCATCGGCAGCGCCGGGAACTCCTCACGCAACCCCGTCGCCACGACGACCGTCCGGGCGCGGGCCTCGAGCTCGGTGCCGCGCCACGAACCGTGCACCCGCCAGGTGTCCGTGTCGGGGTCCGGGGCCACCAGGTCGACGACGGACTGCACGACCGTCGCTTCCGGGTACCCCTCGACCTCGGTCCGCCCGAGCTTGCGGAGCTCGAGCGGCGAGATGCCGTCCCGCGTCAGGAACCCGTGCGACCGCAGGGTCGCAGCGTTCCGGGGGCGGTTCGCGTCGACGAGCAGCACGGTGCGCTTCGCCCGGACCAGGTTGAGCGCAGCGCTCAGCCCGGCCGGACCAGCGCCGATGATCGCGACGTCGTGCACGACCGGGACGGTGTGCGCCGTGCTGGTCACGGTCGGTCAGCGCGCCGCGAGGGCGCGGAGCCGGGTCAGGGTGGACTCCTTGCCCAGGATCTCCATCGACTCGAACAGCGGCGGGCTGATCCGGCGTCCGGACACCGCCACACGCAGCGGGCCGAAGGCGACGCGGGGCTTCAGGCCGAGCTCGTCGATGAGGGCCGCACGGAGCGCGCCCTCGACGGCCGCGGTGGTCCAGTCCTGGACGCCCTCGAGTGCCGCGGTGCTCGCCGTCAGGACCGTCGCCGTGTCGCCCTTGAGCGACGCCAGTGCGTCGTCCTCGACCACCAGGTCGGCGTCGGAGGTGAACAGGAACCCGAGCATCGCCGGTGCCTCGCCGAGCAGCTGCATGCGCTCCTGCACGAGCGGAGCCGCCTTGGTCAGGACCTCAAGCTGCTCCGGGGTCGCCGGGTCGCTGATGAGCTCCGACAGGTACGGCAGCAGGCGCGACCGGAAGTCCTCCGGCGCCAGCAGACGGATGTGGTCCCCGTTGATCGCCTCTGCCTTCTTGTGGTCGAAGCGGGCCGGGTTCGGGTTCACGTCGGTGACGTCGAACGCCGCGACCATCTCGTCGATCGAGAACACGTCGCGGTCGGGGCCGATCGACCAGCCGAGCAGCGCCAGGTAGTTGACGAGCCCCTCCGGGATCATGCCGGCGGCACGGTGGTGGAACAGGTTCGACTCGGGGTCACGCTTCGAGAGCTTCTTGTTGCCCTCACCCATCACGTACGGCAGGTGCCCGAAGACGGGGATGGAGGGCGCGAGGCCGATCTCGTACAGCGCCTCGTACAGGGCGATCTGCCGCGGGGTCGACGACAGCAGGTCCTCGCCCCGGAGCACGTGGGTGATGCCCATCAGGGCGTCGTCCACCGGGTTCGTGAACGTGTACAGCGGCTTGCCGTTCGGACGGACCACCACGAAGTCGGGGAACGTGCCCTGCTTGAAGGTGATCTCGCCGCGCACGAGGTCGTCGAAGCTCAGGTCACGGTCGGGCACTCGCAGGCGGAGTGCCGGCTCGCGGCCCTCGTCGCGGAAGGCCTGGCGTTCGGCGTCGGTCAGGTCACGCTCGTGGTTGTCGTACCCCTGCTTCGGGTCACGACCGGCGGCCTTGTTGCGGGCCTCCATCTCGTCCGGCGTGACGAAGGACTCGTAGACGTGGCCCGATTCCTTGAGCTTCGCGATCACGTCGTCGTAGATCGCCGTGCGCTCGGACTGCCGGTACGGTCCGTGCTCGCCGCCGGCGTCCACCCCTTCGTCCCAGTCGAGCCGGAGCCACCGGAGTGCGTCGAGGATCTGCGCGTAGGACTCCTCGCTGTCGCGGGCGGCGTCGGTGTCCTCGATGCGGAACACGAGCTTGCCGCCGGTGTGCCGGGCGTACGCCCAGTTGAAGAGCGCGGTACGGATGAGCCCGACGTGCGGGGTCCCCGTCGGGCTCGGGCAGAAGCGGACGCGGATGTCGGAGCCGGAGGCGGTGGTGAATGGCGCAGTCATGACCCGTCAACCCTACCGCGGCGCCTGTCCCTCCCCCTGCCGTGCGGACGGGCCGGGAACGCAGAAAACCCCTGACCATCAGTGGTCAGGGGTTCCCTGGTTCTTCTACGTTAAGTCCGGCGGCGTCCTACTCTCCCACAAGGTCCCCCTTGCAGTACCATCGGCGCTGAGAGGCTTAGCTTCCGGGTTCGGAATGTGACCGGGCGTTTCCCTCTCG
>NZ_QKSJ01000030.1:0-801 GCF_003234135.1 Curtobacterium sp. MCPF17_018
TCCCGCGTGCTGCGCCGGTGATGAACCAAACGGTGGAGTCAGTCATGGGTGTGCCTTTCGATCGGGAACACCGCAAGTGAACGACGCCGTCACGTCCGGAAACAGACTCCGTCTACACGGTCACTGACAGGGACCCCCTGCCGGCAATCCGGTGACGTACCGTCGAGGCGTGGACATTCAGGCGGAGATTCGCGATTTCCTCACATCGCGGCGGGCCAGGCTCCTGCCGGAGCAGATTGGCGTGCCGGACTTCGGCGGACGCCGCCGAGTTGCTGGGCTGCGCCGTGAGGAAGTGGCCCTGGTCGCCGGGATCAGCACCGAGTACTACACACGCCTCGAACGGGGCAACGCGACCGGCGTCTCTGACAGCGTCCTCGACGGTGTCGCTCGTGCTTTGCTCCTCGACGACGTCGAAGCGGCCCACCTCGTTGACCTTGTTCGAGCCGCCAACGCGCCGACCCACCTTCGGCCGCGGCGCTCTGCGCAACGGTCACAACCGGGCAGCGTGAGTGCGGGCGTGCAGCAGATCGTGGACAGCATGACGGGCATGCCGGTGATCGTGCAGAACACCACGCTCGACGTGGTCGCGTCGAACCCGCTGGGGCGTGCGTTCTACATCGACCTGTTCGGTACTCCGAGCCGGTCGGTCAACTTCGGCCGGTACATCTTCCTTGACCCTCGCTCGCGCGACTTCTACCGCGACTGGGACAGCGTCGCTGAGCAGAGCGTCGCGGTGCTCCGCACTGAGGCGGCCCGTGCCCCGGCGGACCGTGCACTCGCTGCCCTTGTCGGGGAGCTGTC